>DASXYS010000028.1:0-15649 GCA_036502365.1 Amycolatopsis sp. | reverse complement strand
AGGAATTTGTGCGGTGTGCTCCCGTCTTCGGCCTTCGAGCGTGACAGCAGGGCCCACCAGAGGGACAGTGCCTCGCCGATGGGACAGCGGTAGTCGCGCACGCCGTGGGTGATGAGCATCGGGGTGGTGATGGCGTCGGCGAACTGGTGCGGGGACGTGGCTTCCGCCGTCTCCGGGGTCATCTCCCGCCGGAAGAAGTGGGCGAGGTCGGCGGCCTGGCTCTGGTGCTCGAGGTTCCACATCGAGGCGTGGCTAATGATCGCGGAGAACCGGCCGGTCTGGGTCGCGATCCAGTTGGCCATGAAGCCGCCGAAGGAGGCGCCCATGGCCGCCGCCCGGTGGGGGTCGATGTCCGGCCGTGCCTGGGCGGCGTCGGTGAGGGTCAGCAGGTCGGTGTACGGCGTGCCGCCCCACTGGCCCCAGCCACGCCGGATGAACTCGACGCCGTAGCCGGTCGAAAGCGCGAAGTCCGGCAGCAGCACGGCATAACCGCGCGCGGCGAACAGCCACGGGCTCCAGCGCCACGACCAGGCTTTCGCCGAGCTGACGGGGCCGCCGTGGATCAGCACGACCAGCGGCGCGGGCGCGCCCTCGGCCGGGTGCTCGGGCAGCACCAGCCAGCCCCGGATCTCCGTGCCGTCCGACGCCGTGGTGACGACCTCCTCCAGCCGCCCGGGCAGCTCCAGCGGCGCCACCGGGCTCGGCAGTTCGTCGAATCCACCAGACAACCCACCAGAGAACCCGCCCGAGCCGCCGACACCGTCCCGCAGGTCGATCCGCACCGGGATCCGTGGACTGTCCATGGCCGCGCGTGACGCGTACGCCCACCGCCCGTCCGGCGAGACCTGCGCATCCGGGTACGCGCCATGGTCGGCGGTCAGCCGCGTGACCGCGCCCTTTGTCACGTCGACCCACCATAGCGGGGCCCGGCCGTGGTCGTCCGCGACCGTCAGCAACGCGGAGCCGTCCGGAGTCCAGCACACGGAATCCGGGCGCCGGTCCCAGTCCTCGGCCAGGATCCGCACCGCACCGCCCTCGAGCGGGATGACACCGAGCCAGCAGTCGCTGGGGGCTGCCGGGGTGAATCGCCGGCTGACGATCACGGCCACCTGCGTGCCGTCCGGCGAGATCCGCGGCCCCGCGTACTCGTGGGCGGCGTCGTCGGCGAGCGTGCGGCGCGCACCGGTGGCCACGTCGATCGCGACCAGCGTGTAGCGCTGCGAGCCGCCCGGTTCGGCCACCGCCCAGGTCGTGACCACGGTGCGGCCGTTGGGGCTGATCTCCCAGGTGCAGACGTCGTCCAGCGCGCGCCCGACGTGCCCGGTCAGGTCACGCAGCTCCAGTTCCCCATCGGTCAGCCGGCCGGTGAACAGCCGGGTGCGTGCCGGGCCGATGTCGTGGTTCCAGAACCGCACGGGGAACTCCTCGTGCAGCAACGCCGTGACCCCCGCCTCCACCCGCCCCGCGCGCAGTTCCCGGTCACTCGCCTCGTCGGTCGCCGACGGCAGCATCCCCGACCCGAGCAGCACCGTCCCCGTGCCGCTGACCGAAACTCCCCGCACCCCACCGGACGGCGACACCAGCAGCCGCGCCTCCCCGCCATCGGCGGGCAGCAGCCACAACGCGGGCTCGCCGGAGCGCGACGACACGAACAGCAGATCGCCGGACGGGGTGAACCCGGCCGCCGACTCGCCATTCGCGCCGAGCGTGAGCCGCCGCGGTGGACGCCCGCCCTCGGGATCCACTTCCCACAACGCCGTGATCTCCCGGCTGCCCGCTTCGTCGAGCGAAGACACGGGCACGACGAGGCGCCGGCCGTCCGGGGACAGCCAGAGCCCGGGGGTCAGCCGGGGAAGGCCGACGTAGGCTTCAAGGTCGGTGAAGGGCCCGCTACGGGCGTCGTCTGGAGGCACCCGTTCTTCCTACCCCAAGCCACCGACAGTTTTCAGCGGCGTCAGTGCAATTGGCCCCGTAGCGAGGAAATCCGGTCGACGGCGGCGGTGAAGTCGGCCCGCGGGAGGCTCCCGTCGGTCAGTCCCGCGGCGAGCGCGTCGACGGTGTCGTCCCCTTGCTGGACGTCACGGGCGGACGCGAGGATCAGGTCCATCCCGGCCTTCGCCGCGAGCGTCGCGCGGTTGCCGGTGGCGCCATAATCCTTCAATGCACCGGCTTCCAGCGCGTCAGTGATCGTAACGCCGTTGAAGTTGTTGTGCTGCCGCAATTCCCGCTGGACGACCGTCGGCGACAACCCGGCCGGACGGCTGGCGTCGAGCGCCGGGTACACCGCCCACGACAGCATCACCAGGTTCACCCATGCGCCGACAGCGGCCGGGTACGGCGCTTCGTCCTTCGCGCGCAGCTCCGAGAGCGGCATGTTCAACGTCACCGGGCCCAGGTCGGTGTTCGCGCCCGCCGGAACCGCGCCGAGGCCGGGGAAGTGCTTCGCGGTGGCGGCGGCGCC
Source organism: Amycolatopsis sp. (assembly GCA_036502365.1). Lineage (GTDB taxonomy): Bacteria > Actinomycetota > Actinomycetes > Mycobacteriales > Pseudonocardiaceae > Amycolatopsis. Next base: position 13,188 of record DASXYS010000028.1, on the reverse strand, counting down.
CGCGGCCTGCTGCGCGGTGATGAAGTCGTACCCCAGCTTCGAAACCGTGCCCGGGTCGTTGCTGTACGAGCGGCCGAACTGGTCGATGAAGTTGCCCTCCTGCCGGTAAACGTCCAGCACCGGCGAGAGGTTCACGTTCATCCCGACGCTCTTGAGGTTCTCCCCCGCGCCGGTGCCGGCGGCGCGGGCCGCGGCCTCGGGATCGGCCGCCTGGCCCACCTGCTTCTCCGACAGCGTCGGCTCGCCCGGCAGCCGCCGGACCTTGCCGCCCTCCTGGTCGGTCATCAGCAGCAGCGGCTGGTGCACCGGGCTCTGCGCGGCGGCCGCGCGCAGCTGTTGCACGACGCCCGCGATCTGCTGGCTGCTCTGGACGTTCTCGCCGAAGAAGATGACCCCCGCTGCCTCGCCGGCGCGGATGCGCTGCAGCAGCGTGTCCGGCGGGGTGAGGCCGGGGTAGGAATAGATCACCCGCTGGCCGGCCAGCTGCTGCGGGGTCAGTCCGGCCGGGCCGGGGGCGGCGGCCGCGGTGCCGGCCAGTACCGCGACGGCGGCCAGCGCGAGCATGGTCTTCCCGGGCGTCACAAGGCTCATGGTGTGGGGCTCCCTCCAGGTGGCGTTCACGGTAACGTCTTCCGGCGCCTGACGGAAACTTTCCGGCCGATGCGGGCCGGATGTCCGGAATCCGTCCGGACGGGTCCCCCATTCGGACGCAGAAAGTCCTAAGTAGACATCAGACCCAGTAGGCCACCCGCGAGCGGTAGTTGCGCAACACGATCAGCGCCAGCACCCAGCCGACGATCGTCACGACCCCGGCCACCAGCCAGTGCGTCCAGCTCTGCTGCTGGCCGACCAGCGGCGCCCGGACGATCTCCACGAAGTGGTACACCGGGTTCAGCTGCAGCAGGTCGACGGCGATCGGGCCGAACCCGCTCTTGGCGCCCTGGTTCATCGCCCGCACCTGGTCCATCGACCACATGATGGGCGTGGCGTAGAAGAGCATCGTGATGAAGCTCTGGATCACCGGCGGGATGTCGCGGAACCGGGTGGACACCACGCCGAGCAGCAACACCACCCACGCGCCGTTGAGCAGGACCAGCGCGAGCGCGGGGATCGCCAGTAGGCCCGCCCAGCCCAGGCCGGGATGCAGCAGCGCGCCGGGCCGGTCCACGAGGTGGTACGGGTGGTTCAGCTTGCCGAAGAAGACGATCAGCACCACCAGGTACACGATCAGGTTATGCGCCAGGTACAGCGCCTGCCGCCACACCGTGCGCAGCGCGTACACCGACACCGGGGCCGGCAGCTGTTTGATCAGCCCCTCGTTCGCGATGAACGCCTCGGAGCCCTCGACGATGCAGCCGTTCATGAAGTTCCACAGGATCAGCCCGGTGGTGATGCTCGGCAGCAGCGTGGAAATCGACGTGCCGAACAGCGCCGCGTTCACCGCGCCGAGCGCGAGCGCCGTCACGGCCATGCCGACGGTGATCCAGAATGGACCGAGTGACGAACGCCGGTAACGCTGCCGGATGTCCTGCCAGGCCAGCATCGCCCACAGCTCCCGCGCGCGCAGCCCGGCGCCGAGGTCGGCGAACGCCCGCCGGAAGCTCTTCGACGGGGCATCGACAGCGGCTGTCGGGGTGGCGGTCATCAACCCAACCTAACGACGATTCCGCGCCGCGGCCACCACACCCGAACGCCCCGGTTAGGGTACGTTGGTGGCACCGAGTTTTTTCCTCACCCGCGTTTTGGCCGCGCTCGAGCAGGGCGGCTCCGCTGTGCTGTTCCACCACGAAGACGGCGTGACGACCTACCTTGAGGCACACCAAATCCTCTTGCGACTCCACACCGGACTCGGCGGCGTCGACGGCGGCGTGGTGGCGATCGACGCCCGCAACCGGCCGGAAACCGTGCTGGCGCAGCTCGCCGCGCAGCTGCGGGGCTTCGAGGTGCTGCTGGTGGCCGCTTCGTCGAGCCGCCCCGCGCGGGCCGCTGTCCTCGCGTCGACCGGCGCGACCCTGGTGACCGACAACGATCTCGACCGGCTCTCCGGCGCCGAACCGTCCACTCCGGACTCGCTGCCGTCCGCTGTCACCACGGTCTTCCCCAGTGGCGGCACCACCGGGACGCCCAAGCTGATCCGGCACAGCGGTATCTACGACGGCATGGCGCACATCTTCGCGCCGGACCCGGCCGGGCCGGGGCGGATCCTGGTTACCGCGCCCCTGACGCACATGACCGGCAACGCGGCCGTGCTCGGCGCGCTGCTCTGCGGCAACACTGTTGTGCTGCGTAACGCTTTCCAGGCCGAACAGCTGCTCTCCGACATCGCCGAGCACCGCGTCACTTCGCTGTCACTGACTCCGCCCCGGCTCTCCGCGGTGCTGGACAGCCCGGCGCTGGCGACCACCGACCTCAGCAGCGTGCGGTCACTTTCGCTCGGTGCCGCGCCGCTCTCGCCACAACGGCTGGCCGACGCGCTGGCCGTGTTCGGCCCCGTGGTCGGGCAGGGGTACGGGCTCACCGAGGCCCCGATGATCGCCAGCATCTCCGCCGCCGAGCTGGCCGGGCGGCCCGAGCGCCTCGGGTCGGTCGGCCGGATCGTGCCGGGCATGGAGGCCCGGATCGAAGCCGGCCAGGTCCTCGTCCGCGGACTGTCCATGATGGACGGTTACCAGGGGGAGCCGCCGATCGGCGACGGCTGGCTGCCCACCGGCGATCTCGGCTCGTTCGACGACGAGGGCTACCTCTATCTGTCCGACCGCATCGGCGACGTGATCGTGACCGGCGAGCACGGCACGAAAGTCGCGTCGACCACGGTGGAACACGCGCTGCTCGCCCATCCCCTCGTCACCGCGGCGGCGGTCTTCGGCGTCCCCGGCCCCGGCGGCGAGGGCGAGCTGGTGCATGCGGTGGTGGTCGCGACCGGCCCGGTGACGCCGGGCGAACTGCGCGACCACGTCCGGGCCGAGCTGGGTGGCGAGCACTTCGTGCCGTCCGAAGTGGAGTTCACTGCGGCGCTGCCGCTGACCGCCGTCGGCAAAGTCGACAAACGGTCCCTGCGCGAGCCGTTCTGGGCCGGGCACGACCGCGGCATCGCCTGAAACGGCAAGGAGCCGGGGTGCGTGTGCGCACCCCGGCTCCTCAGTGTTGCCGCTGTTACTTGTCGCCGAAGCGGATCGAGACGACCTGCTTGTCGAAGCCGATCGTCGCGAGATCCGCGACGCTGCTGGTGATCACCATCGACTGGCCGGTGCAGCCAGGGCCCTTCCAGAGCTTCACCGGGCCGCCGTCGAGCTTGATCGAGGAGACCTGCGCCGGCCGCGGAACCGCGACGCAGCCCGGGCCCGAGACACCGGAGGAACCGTTGGGCTCACTGAAGTTCGTGCCGCTGTCCAGGATCGCGCTGCCGTTGCCGAGGGTCACCGTGCCCGGGGCCGAGCTGGCCGGGGCCGACGTGCCAGGGGCCGGCTGAGAGGACTGCGGGGCCGGGGCCTGGCCGCCCTTGGGCAGGACCTTGCCGCCGGTCGGCGAAACCGCGAACCAGGTGCCGCCCACGCCCTCGCCATTGGTGTCGCCGGCCTGCTTGTCACCGCTGAAGCGGTAGACCGGCCAGCCGCCGATGGAGACCTGGCGGCTGCCGTCGGCGCGGGTCAGGATGCCGATCTTCGAGGTGGCCACGCCGTTGACGAAGATGCGCGAACCCGGCTTCACCAGCACCGGCGGCCAGGTCTTGGCGCAGTCACCGTTGCAGTTGGACGTCGGCGGCTTCGGGCTGTCCTTGTCGAAGCGGTACAGCGTGAAGCCGGCGCCATCGTGGACGATCGGGTTCAGGCCGCCGGCCGAGCCACGGGTGAGCTGGACCCACTTCATCGCGGCGTCGTCCGTGCGCGAGCCCTTGTAGTCATCACCGGCCGTGAGGTCGGCGCCGTTTTCCTTGGCAGTACCGGTCTTGTAGCCGACGCCCGTCGCCTGGTCGGTGCCCTCCTGGGACTTGCCGGCCTTCGCGCCCTCCGGCGTGACGCCGAACCAGGTGCCGCCCACGCCCTGGCCGTTGGTCTGCCCCGCCTGGGTGTCGCCGCTGTACCTGTAGATCGGCCATCCGCCCAGCGTCACCTGCATGCTGCCGTCGTCGCGCGTCACGAAGCCGACGTCGGACTGGTCCACGCCGTTGAGGAAGAGCTTGGCGCCCTGCTTCAGCGTGACCGGCGGCCAGGTCTTGGCGCAGTCACCGTTGCAAGTGGACTTCGGCGGCTTCGGGCTGTCCTTGTCGAAGCGGTAGAGCGTGAAGCCATTTCCGTTGAGCACCACCGGGTTCAGGCTGCCGGCCGAGCCCGCGTCCAGCTCCACCCACTGCTCGGCGGCGGCGGTGTCCCCGGGGGCGGCGAAGTCGCCGGTGTTCTGTGGCGCGCCGTTGGCCAGCGCGGTGCCGGTCTGGAAATCGACCGGCGCGATGTTCCCGGCGGGCGCGGCGGTCGGCGTGCCGGCGGTGGAGCCGCAGGCGCTCAGCACCGCCACCCCCGTCGCCACTAGGGCAGCGAGCATCGCAACTCGGATACGCATCATTTCGGGATTCTCCCCTGTAAGAGCCCGGGCTTCGGCAGTTCCGGAAGCCTTGATGCCGGGTACACGGATGCCATCGCGAAAACGGTTCACAGCGGTTTAGTGACGCCGGTCACATCGAATGTTGCGGGTCAGCTGGACGATCGGCTCCCCCGTGGCGAGGTGGTGGGTGCGGCCGGTTTCCCGGAAGCCGTTGCGGTGGTACAGCCGCAGCGCGCGTTCGTTCGCCGCGCCGGTCCACAGCTGGAGTCGCTGGTGACCGCGGGCGCGCGCAGCCTCGGCGACAGCGTCGAGCAACTGCCCGCCGATGCCGCGGCCCCAGCGGTCGGGATCGACGAACACCATCGACACGTGGCAGAGACCGGGATCGAGGGCCCCGCCGTCGACGCGACCCGGCTCGGCCTGCGCCATGCCGACAACACCGGGGCTCTCGATGGCCACTACCACCAACGCGGCCGGATCCGCGAGCTTCGCACCCACCCGCTCGAACCGTTGTGCCCCGGGAACCTTTCCCCGGGCGACGTTCGCGCGGCGCCAGCACTGACGGGCATCAAGATCGGCGGGCGAAGCGACACGGACCTCGGGCATACCGATGATCTTCGCCTATGGTGGACCCCAGCGACGCGGAGGTGAGCCCGGTGGAGAACCACCCTCTCCGGGGTTACCCCGGGGTGCACGAGGACACGCAGGCACAGCGCCCCGCACGAACGCGGCACGCTCCGCGTACAGGACCGCGCGGATGAGCGGAGAATTAGTCACCTCCGCGTCGCTTCTCGAACCGTGGCCGGTGTGGCGCTGGGCGGTGAGCCGGTGGACGTCGTTCGACGAGTGCGCTGCCGCGCTGGACCTGACGCCCGGCGAGCTGGGCTGGTTCGCCGACGCGCGGAGCTGGAACCGGCGCGCGAATCACGTTCTGCGGCACTATTCGTTCCGCTGGATTCCCACGGCGTCAGGCGGAATCCGGCTGATCGAGCGGCCGAAGCCGCGGCTGGCCGAGCTGCAGCGCCGCGTCCGGCGGCACGTGCTCGACGCGCTGCCGGTGCACGAGGCGGCACACGGATTCCGGACGGGACGGTCGGTTCTCACCTGCGCGCAGCCGCACGCCGGGCAGCAGCTGGTGGTGCGGATGGACCTCGAGGCCTTCTTCCCGACGGTGTCCGCGCGGCGGATCCGCTCCCTGCTGGAACTGGCGGGCTACCCCGGCGCGGTGTCGGCGGCGCTGGCCGGGATCCTGACCACTGCCACTCCCGCCGACGTCCTGCGCGAAGCCCCCGCCGGACGACGGGGCCCGGTCCGCACCCGGCTGCTGAACAGCCTCGCGGCCACCCATCTCCCGCAGGGCGCGCCGTCTTCGCCGAGTGTCGCGAACGCTGTGACGCACCATCTCGACCGCAGGCTCGCCGGGCTGGCCCGCGCGCTCGGCGCGCGCTACACCCGGTACGCCGACGACCTCGCCTTTTCCGGCGACGCCGGGCTTCCGCTGCACCGGCTGCTGCCCGGTGTCCGCCTGATCGTCACGGGCGAGGGCTTCCGGCTACGCGAGGACAAGACGTCCGTGGCCGCGGCGCACCAGCGACAGCGGGTGGCGGGCCTCGTCGTCAACAGCGTGCCGGCCGCCACGCGCGCGAGTTACGACGAGCTGCGCGCCGTGCTGCACAACTGCGCCCGCACCGGCCCGGCCGCGCAGAACCGCGCCGGGCACCCGGACTTCCGCGCCCACCTGCTCGGCCGGATCGGCTGGATCGCGGCGACGAGCCCGGCGCGCGGGGAGAAGCTCAAGGCGCTGTTCGACCGGATCGAGTGGCGCGCGGAACCGGAAACGGCGGGAGACTGAAGCCATGGAGAGTGACAACACCGAGAGCGTCTTCGACATCTTCGCCGAGCTGGCGCGGCTGCCGGAGACTTCCGAAACCATGCTGGTGGACAAGTACTTCGTCGACAAGCCGTCGGCGAGCGCGCGGATCTTCCGGATCTACCGGGAGCTGCCGCTGCACTACCACACCGAATGCGACGAGCACCTGTACGTGGTGAGCGGCCGCGGCACGTTCCACCTCGACGGCGAGGAGTACGAAGCGCGGCCGGGGATGTTCCTCAGCTTCGCGAAGACCAAGGTGCACGGGTTCCCGCGGATCACCGAGCACCCGCTGGTCGTGCTGTCCGTGGACGTGCCCCGCCGCCGTCCCGACGACATCGTCTTCGTCGATCCGGAGCAGGGCGACGCCGCTTCGTTCATGGCCCGCAACAGCCCGCGTTGAGACCACAATGGACGGACCTCAGGTGAGCAACGGGCAGTACTTGCGCTCCAATTCGGCCCAGCTGCCGGTGGAGGCGACGTCGCGGGACTCGATCTTGCCCGCGCGCAGGACCAGGTCGAACCGTTTCTCCCGCCAGGCGTAGGAGAGCAGCTCGTCGTACTGGGCCTTCGGCAGCCAGCCCTTCGCCCGGGCGGCCTCCAGCCGCACCAGGTGCCGGACCAGCCTGACGCTGTCGCGGTCCTGCTCGTGAAGCCGGGTCATGAAGCGCTTCGCCTCCTCGGCCTTTCCGTCCCGGAATGCCCGGTACGCCAGGAAAAGCGAGGTCGCGGCCAGGATGTCGGACCGGCGCACCCCGCCCTCCGCAGCGAGGTGTTCGGCCAGCCGGAAACTGCGGTCGCCGGCTCCCGCGACCACCGCTTCGGCCAACGCGCGCTGCTGGCGAGTGAGATAGTCTTCGCCCCGGGACGCCACGTCATCGAGTTCCTTCACAACACCCTCCCCGTACGGCCGGGACTACACCCGGCCGCTCCTCTTGAGTAGGACCCTCGGGCGGCGCGGCAGATACATCGAATGACCTAACGCGTTCACCTACCTGAAGGCTAGCGGTCACGATGTGTGCTCCGGGGTCGGCCCGAACGGCCCCACCCGGTGGTTTCCAGGTGTAGGTTCGGGCAAGATCGTCGGCACCGGGGGCACCATGTCGGACAAACCGCTCACCAGAGACCATTTGATCACGCTCTTGGTGAGCTCTTCCATCGGCGTCCTGTTCGGTGCCGCGTGGTGGTTCGCGGGGGCGACGACGATCCCCGACGCCACCGGGGTCCTCCGTGGACTGGACGTGGCCATCGTGCTCGCTTTCGCGGTCTGGGCGGTCCTGATCGGACGGCGCGGGGCCGAGCTGCCGTCCGGCGCTCAGGGCCGGGGCGCGTTCGGCCGTCGTTACGGCTTGGTCGTGGTGATCATGGTGGCCGCCATCATCGCGGGCTCCCGGGTGCTCGACACCGTCGTCGACCGGCCCGCCGCGGTGCCGGCCTGGGTGCTGCTGTGCGTCGGACTGCATTTCCTTCCGTTCTACCGGATCTTCGGGTCACGCCGCTTCCTCGTGCTCGCCGCGGCCCTGTGCCTGCTGGCCGCGCTCGCCGTGGTCCTCGGCGGCACCGGGCAGACCTGGGCCTGGCTCGGGCTGCCCGGCTTCGGCGGGGCGCTCGCCCTGTGGGCCGCGGCGGCCGCGGGCTTCGTCGACGCGCCGTGGCCGGGCGCCGGGCGCTGATACCCTCGGGCTCATAGTCGTACCCATCCACGCGCACGCAGTCCGCTAGTCGGCCGCGCCCTTGCGGCGCGCGACTTCGCCGGCTGCTCAGTGACGCGTGGAAGTGGAGACTTTTGCCGGAATCACCCATACCCGGTTTCCGGGCTGTTCGTGGTACTCCGAAACCGGCGCCCCGGCGGGTGGTCACCGCCGACGACACCCTCCCGGCCGCCGGCGCGTACCGCCTGGCGACGGCCGGGACCGGGTTCCTCTGGACGGGCAGCTTCCCGGGCGCCCGGCTGACGGCGAGCCGGGCCCCGGACGTCCGGGCGGCGTGCGCCGAGGCGGGGTGTTCGACGGAGCGGGCTTTCGTCTGCTCGCTGCGCGACCTGCTCGGCCTGATCGGGGCGCACGAGTGGCGGCGCCGGGGGTGCTCGTGCCCGCACTCGGCGCGCGGATCCATCCGCATCACGGGGTGTTTTCGCCCGTCCGCGGTGAATACGTCGGCTCTCGACGCCGCGGTGTACGACCCGGGCAGCCGCATGCTGCGGGCGTTTCTCGACCGGCTGCCGCGCCACCTCGAGCCGGGCGGCGAGGCCTGGGCTGATCCTGTCGGACTTCGCCGAGCTGGCCGGTCTTCGCACGCGCGAGGAGCTGCTGCACCGGATCGACCGGGCGGCATGAAGGTCGCCGGACGGCTCGGCACCACAGCGCGGCACCACTGGGCGCTTGATCCCACCGACCCGCTGCATGCCCTGCGGGCCGCCGAAGTCACTTCGTTGTGGCGGCTGCGTGTCCGCTGAAACCAGCGAAATGGCGGGATGAGCACGACCAGGGTCTTCCGTGGCGGCCGCGTCTTCACCGCGGACGCCACGGGGACCGTCGCGTCTGTGGTCGCGGCGGCACTTATTGCCCGGCTTCGGCGCTGGCCGGGCGTCACCGCGAATCTGCCGGCAGTACCCGTTCGGCGACCCGCTGCGCACCAGACTGTCCTTTATGGACTTACCTGATCACAGCCAGTCGCGGCGCTTGAACGAGGCGTAGAGGCCCACCGACAGCAGCACGATGACCACTGTGGACACCCAGAACCCGGACGTCGTCTGGAAACCCGGATACGGCACGTTCTGCCCGTAGAACCCGGTCACCGCCGTGGGCACCGCGATGATCGCGGCCCAGCTGGTGACCTTCTTCATGATCAGGTTCAGCCGGTTGCCCTGCAGGTTCAGCTGGGTCTCGCGCACGGTCGCCACCAGGTCCCGCAACGACTCCGTCCACTCCGACGCGCGCAGCACGTGGTCGTAGACGTCCTGGAAGTACGGCATCATCACGGTGTCGACCAGGTGCTGGTCACGGCGCATCAGCGCGTTCACCACCTCGCGCATCGGCAGCACGACCCGGCGCATCCTGGTGAGGCTCTTGCGCAGCCGGAACGAGCGCCGTTGCAGCTCCCGCTGATCGGGCCGCTCGTCGAAGACCAGGTCCTCCAGCGCCTCGATCTGCTCGTCGAGCGCCTGCACGCTCTCGAAGTGCCCGTCGACGACATAGTCGAGCAACCCGTGCAGCAGGAAGGAAATGCCGGACTTCGCCAGGTCCGCCGACGAGTCCCAGCGCTCGGTGACGGCCTCGATGTCGAAGCCGTCGTCCTTGCGCACGGTCACCAGCGCGCGCGGGGTGATGAACGCGGCCAGCTCGGACCGCGTCACCTCCCCGCTCTCGGGGTCGAAGCGCGCCGAGTACGCGGTCAGGAACGCATGCGTCTCGTACCGGTCGAGCTTCGGCCGCTGATGCTCGTGCACCGCGTCCTCGACGGCCAGCGCGTGCAGGCCCAGCTCCTCGCCGATCGCGGCGAGGTCCGCCTCGGTCGGCTCGCAGAAGTCGAGCCACACCGTGGCCGACGGGTCCTGGAGGTAGTCCGAGACCCGCTCGACCGGGAAGTCCCGCTCAGCCAGCACGCCTTCGCGGTATACCCGCGTGTACGCCACGACCTTCCGCCTTCCACCGGGGAGTTCAGTTCCGCCGAACGTACCCGGCAGCGGTCAGACCTGCGCCATGCTCCTCCCGTACACCGCGGCCAGGGTCTCGACGATCCCGGCCATTCGGTCACGCAGCTCGGGCGGCGACACGACTTCGGCACCCTCGCCCAGCCCCAGGAAGGCGCGCGCCGCGTGGTCCGCCGACTCGATCGGGACGACCACCCTCACCCACCCGCCGGACTCCGGCGCCGCCGTCTCGCGCGCCGCCGCGGCCTGCACCGGCTCCAGCAGGTCGGCGACGTTCGCGAACACCTCCGGAGACAGCCGGAGCACGGCCTCGGCGCACAGCCGCCGGGCCTCGAAATCGGCCAGATACGCCGCCCAATGGCGTTCCAGCTCAAAGCTTTCCGGCCGGCTGAACCCGGCATCAAGGACCTCGGCGGCCTCGATCTGCGAGACGCGGTAGGTGCGCGCGGCCCCGCCGACCCCCGCCACCAGGTACCAGCTGCCGGCCTTGAGCACCACGCCGTACGGCTCCACCGTGCGGACCACCTCCCGCGGCTCCGCCCAGCGCCGGTAACGCAGCCGCAGCAACCGGCCCTGCCACGTCGCCTCGACCACGGCCGCCAGGTGCGGCACGGCCTCGCGCCGCGCGTACCAGCCCGCGGTGTCGAGGTGGAACCGCGCCTGGACATGACCGGCCCGCTCACGCAGGCCCTCGGGCAACGCGGCCAGCAGCTTGAGCCGACCGGTCGCCCGCACCTCGCCCAGCCCGAGGTCGGCCGCCGCGTCCGGCAGCCCGGCCAGGAACAACGCCTCCGCCTCGCCGGCGGTGAGCCCGGTCAGCCGTGTGCGGTAGCCCTCGACCAGCTGGTAGCCGCCGTCGTGACCCGCCTCGCCGTACAGCGGGATGCCCGCCGCGGCCAGCGATTCCATGTCGCGATACACCGTGCGCACGGAGACTTCCAGCTCCTGGGCCAGCTGCACCGCGGTCAGCCGGCCGCGGGCCTGCAGGAGCAGCAGGGCGGACACCAGCCGGCTCGCTCTCATGCCCCCAGTCTGGCGGCGCCCACCGACAAAAACAGTCTCCGCCGATCGAGTGGTGTGACTGGCGTCACCCCATCGGGCGACGGGACCATGTCCGGCGATGAGAACCGCCGAGAACCCCGTCCGGACCGCGCTGATCGGACTCGTCGTGCTGGCGCTGGCCTTCGTCACCGCGCTGAACGCGCCGGATCTGCCCGTGATCGGCGACGGCACCACCTACGCGGCGGAATTCACCGAGGCCGCGGGCCTGCAGACCGGAAACGACGTGCGCATCGCCGGGGTGAAGGTCGGCCGCGTGTCGGCGATCGGACTGAGCGGCGCCCGCGTGCGGGTTTCGTTCAAGGTCAAGGGCGCCTGGCTCGGCGACACCACCGGCGCCGCGATCAAGCTCAAGACCGTGCTCGGCCAGAAGTACCTCGCGCTGGACCCCGAGGGCGGCGGCACCCTCGACCCGGACCAGCCGATCCCGAGTTCTCGCACCACCGTGCCCTACGACCTGCTCCCGGCGTTCCAGCAGCTTTCCGCCACCGTCGACGAGATCGACACCGGCCGGCTGGCGCGGAGTTTCGACGCCATCACCGCGACGTTCGCCAACACCCCCGCGGACGTGCGGACCGCGCTCGGCGGGCTCTCCCGGTTGTCGGACACCATCGCCTCACGCGACCGCGGGCTGACGCAACTGCTCGCGAACACCCGGCAGGTCTCCTCGACGCTGGCCGACCGCGACGCGGAAGTCCAGCGCCTTTTCACCGACGGCAACCAACTGCTCGACGAGGTCCGCCGCCGCGAGTCCGCCATCTCCGCCCTGCTCGGGGGCTCACGCGAACTCGCGACCCAGCTGTCGGGTCTGATCGAGGACAACAATCACACGCTGGACCCCGTGCTCACCCAGCTCGACCAGCTGACGTCGATGCTGCAACGCAACCAGGACGCACTCACCAAGGGCATCAAGGTGTTCGCGCCGTTCCTCCGCTTCGCCACCAACCTGAGCGGCAACGGCCGCTGGATCGACGGTTACCTGTGCGGCCTGCTGCCGCCCTCGATCGGGCCGCTCAACGAGCCGGGGTGCTTCGGCTGACGTCGTCGGCCGCGGGCCGGTCGAGGCCGGGCACGCCGGTGATGCGCACGGTCACCTGGTTGTCGTTGTAGGTGTAGGCCTCGTAGGTGAACTCGACGCCGGTCTTCTCGACGTGCTCCATCCAGGCGCGGTACTCGTGCCGCTTCCAGCCCGGGAAGTTGAAGAACTCGTCGAAGTGCACGATGCTGCCCGGCCGCAGACGCGGCCCGACGAGGTCCAGCACGGTCTTGGCCGAGCTGTACAGGTCGCCGTCCACGTGCAGGAAATCGACGTGGCCCTGGTGCTTCTCGAGGAACCCCGGGAGGCTGTCGGCGAAGAGGCCCACGACAAGTTCGGCGCCGGGGACATCCGGCAGGTCGTCGCGCGCGAAGGCGCCCGCGGGCATGCCGTTGAGCCAGGCCTCGGGCAGGCCCTCGAACGAATCGAAGCCGTAGACCTCGACGCCGCCGCGCGCACCCGCGATGGTGCGCAAAGTGTTCCCCGAAGCGACCCCGAATTCCAGCGCCATGCCGCCGGTCGGCGCAAGCGAAAGCGCGAACTTCAGTGTCTCCGGCGGGCTGCCGAAATGCTTGGCGCCGATCAGGCTTTCGCGGGCGAAGACATTGCTCTCCAGCGCCGCGTCCTGGTCGCCGGCGTAAACGATGTCGCGGCGGCTGCGGATCTCGAACTCGACCACCCGGTCGAGGAGCCGGTCACCCTGCTGGACGATCTCGGCGCGCAGCTCTTCGCGCATTCGGCCCAGCTGGTCCTGCATTCCGTTCAGCTGATCGGTGTACGGGTCATGCAGCCGAGCGGCGGCGCGGCGCAGCACAGTACCGGCCTTGCGCCGCAGGGCCCCGCTCAAAGTCCTTGTGGTCAAACGATCTTCGCGCTGATGGTCCATTCACGGACGGTACACAACGGGCAATCGGCCACCTCGGTGCGGGGCGGTCTACCCGCGGGTAACGGCGACCGCGCCCTGCGTTACTGCGCACAGTACCGATGCACCGTCTTCGTCCACTGTGTACAGATCGCACCGGGAGGTCGCGC
>DASXYS010000027.1:0-5937 GCA_036502365.1 Amycolatopsis sp. | reverse complement strand
ACGGCGCCGCCCCGGGGCCATTCGGAGTAGTCCCGGACGGCCGGATCTTCAGGCGCGCCAACACTTCCCGCTGATCGACACTGTCCCGAAATGTCCTTTATGGGACATATTGCCGTCAACTGATGAGATCACTACCTTCGTCGCTTGTTTCCCCGGTGTCCGCGCCGGATCCTGATTTCCGTTCCTTGCTCTACTTCACCCCGTTTTCACAGAGCGAATTTCCCCTACCCCGACAGGTCTTCACCCCGACAGTGCACGGCCTGGTGACCCCGGGCCGTGTCCGTCCTGCCCGGAGGAGCTTCTTTGATGAACAAACTGAGACGTCTGACCGTTCTCGGTTCTACCGGTGTACTGGCGGCCGCGCTGGCCGTCACCCCGACCGCCCAGGCCCAACCGGCGACGCCCGCCGCCGCGCAGACCGCCGACGCGATGGCCGTCAGCGCCGCGGCCGGGCTGGTGGCCTCCCGGCCCGCCGCCCTGCACGCCAGCGCGAGCGACGTTTTCGTGCAGCACAACGTGATCTCCTCGACCAACGGGCTCAAGTACGTCCCGTACGACCGCACCTACCGGGGTCTGCCCGTCGTCGGCGGTGACTTCGTGGTCGCCACCGACTCGACCGGCCAAGTGGTCGGCACGTCGGTCGCGCAGGACGCCACCATCGACCTGCCGAGCATCACCCCGTCGGTGACCGGCGCGCAGGCACAGGGCACCGCCCGCCAGCAGCTGCCCACTGTGGACAGTGTGGGCGCCGCGCAGCTCATCACGTACGCGCTGGGCTCGCCCCGGCTCGCCTGGGAAAGCACCGTGACCGGCCGTGACGCCGAGGGCCCGGCCCGGCTCGACGTGGTCGTCGACGCCCTCACCGGCAAGGTCCTGCACACCCAGGAGCACGTCCTGCACGACGGCAACAGCGCGTGGAACGGGCCGAACCCGGTGGCCCTGAACACCACGCAGTCGGGCAGCACGTACAGCCTGAAGGACCCCACGCTGACCAACGTCAGCTGCCAGGACGCCGCGAACAACACCACTTTCAGCGGCCCCGACGACCACTGGGGCACCGGCAACGCGACCAGCCGTGAGACCGGCTGCGTCGACTCGCTGTTCGCCGCGCAGACCGAGAACAAAATGCTGTCCCAGTGGCTGGGGCGCAACAGTTTCGACGGCAACGGCGGCGGCTGGCCGATCCGCGTCGGCCTGAACGACCAGAACGCCTACTACGACGGCACCCAGCTCCAGATCGGGCACAACACCGCGAACCAGTGGATCGGCTCGATCGACGTCGTCGCCCACGAGCACGGCCACGGCATCGACGACCACACCCCGGGCGGCATCTCCGCCAACGGCACCCAGGAGTTCGTCGCCGACGTCTTCGGTGCCTCGACCGAGTGGTTCGCCAACGAGCCCGCGCCCTACGACGTGCCGGACTTCCTCGTCGGCGAGCAGATCAACCTCGTCGGCAGCGGCCCGATCCGCAACATGTACAACCCGTCCGCGCTCGGGGACAAGAACTGTTACGACAGCTCGGTTCCGGGCGGTGAGGTGCACGCCTCGGCCGGCCCCGGCAACCACTGGTTCTACCTGCTGGCCGAAGGCACCAACCCGACCAACGGGCAGCCGACCAGCACCACCTGCAACAGCTCCACGATCACCGGCCTCGGGGTGCAGGACGCGGTGAAGATCTTCTACAACGCGATGCTGCTGAAGACCTCGGCCAGCTCGTACCTGAAGTACCGCACCTGGACGCTGACCGCGGCGAAGAACCTGTTCCCGGGCAGCTGCACCCAGTTCAACACCGTGAAGGCGGCGTGGGACGCGATCAGCGTGCCGGCGCAGTCGGGTGACCCGACGTGCAGCGCGACCGGCACGGTCACGGTTTCCAGCCCGGGCAACCAGTCCACGGCGACCGGCACCGCGGTCAACCTGCCCCTCACCGCCAGCGGCGGCACCGCGCCGTACACCTGGACCGCGACCGGCCTGCCCGCCGGCCTGTCGATCAACGCCTCCACCGGCACCATCTCGGGCACCGCGACCACGGCGGGCACGTCGAGCGTCACGGTGACCGCGAAGGACAGCGCCGCCCACAGCGGGACCGCGACCTTCAGCTGGACGGTCGGCACCACCACCGGCTGCTCCGGCCAGAAGCTGGCCAACCCCGGCTTCGAATCCGGCGCCACCGGCTGGACGGCGTCCAGCGGCGTGATCGCGCAGAACGGCACCCAGCAGCCGGCTCACGGCGGCACCTGGAACGCCTGGCTCGACGGGTACGGCCAGTCGCACACCGACACCCTCGCCCAGTCGGTGAGCATCCCGGCCGGCTGCCACGCCACCCTGACGTACTCCCTGCACGTCGACACCGCGGAAACGGGGTCGACCGCCTACGACAAGCTCACCGTCGCCGGCGGCACCACCACCCTGGCCAGCTACTCGAACCTCGACAAGGTCAGCGGTTACGCCGCGAAGACCGTTGACGTGTCGTCATTCGCCGGCCAGACGCTCGCCCTCAAGTTCACCGGCGTAGAGGACGCGTCCTTGCAGACGTCGTTCGTCCTCGACGACCTGGCGGTGACCCTGAGCTGACCCGGTAACGTGGAAAACGGGCAGGGAAGCCGTTTCCCTGCCCGTTTTCCGCGCGCTCAGATCGTGTAGTGCCACCCGGTGAGGGCGTAGGCGCTGAACCAGCTGCCGAGGACGACGAAGCCCGCCACCGTGGCGATCGCCGTGCCGGGGCGCCGGGCGGCGAGGCCGCGGGCGACCGGGTACAGCAGGATGAAGCCGGGCAGCAGGAACCGCACCTTCGCGGACGGCAGGCCCGCGGTGCCGATGACCAGCACCAGCATCCCGGCGCCGTACGCGGCCAGCGGCCACCACTGCGCCAGCGGGCGCAGCAACCTGAACAGCAGCACGGCGAGCACCGCCCCGGCCAGCAGGATGAAGACGGTCATCGTCTCCATCACCGAGGCGCCGGGGACCAGCTTGTCCCAGGCGAATTGCGCCGCCTCGCGACCGGCGTCGAAGCGGGTCCACCAGTTGTTCCGCTCGAGGTCCCACCAGCCGGTGGGGGTGCCGGTGTTGATCGCGACCCAGGACCAGAAGCCGAGCAGCCCGAGCGGGCAGAGCACGATGCAGACCAGCGTCCGCCAGCGGTCGCGCGTGCGGAAGAAGGCGATCAGCGCCGCGAGCCCGACCACGCAGACGAGCACCGTCGCCGTCGGCCGGGTCAGGCCCGCGGCCAAGCAGCACGCAGCGGCCAGCAGCCACCGGCGTTCGACCACCCCGACCAGCGCCCAGGCGGCGAGCGCGGTGAACATCGCCTCGGTGTAGGTCATGGACAGCGTGATGGCCATCGGCGCCCCGGCCCACAGCGCCACCAGCAGCAGCCCGGTCCGCTCCCGGCCGTCGACGAGCCGGGCCAGGCGGAAGATCGCGACCGCGGCCAGGCAGCCGGCGATCGCGCTCAGCAGCAGCTCGGCCACCAACGTGCTCGACAGCGTCACCGGCGCGAGGACCCGCGCGAGCATCGGGTACGCGGGGAAAAACGCGAGCGGGGTGTTCGGCGCGTAGTTCCCGGCCGCGTCGTACAGGCCGCGCGTGATGCCGAAGTAGCCGTGGTTGGCCAGGTCCAGGTACCACTGCCCGTCCCACGCGGTGAGGCGGTCCATCAGCGGCTGACCGGTTTTCGCCGCGAACAGCGCGAGCACGGCGACGCCGAACGCGCGCACGAGCAAGTACACGCCGATCGTGCGGACATACGGCCGCTGGTACCAGCGGATCACCGGACGGGTGGGGGCGGCCGGTTCTGCGAGTGTCGTCAAGGCACGTCTTCCTGGTGGGGCGGGCAACTGTGAAGATACCGGCGGACCAGGTCCGGCCGGGACACCGGTGGGGTCGGTGGCGGTGGTGGTGCCGGGTCGGCGGTCGCTGGTGGGTGTTGTGGGTGCGTGTGGGGGCCGGGCCTGGCCAGCGTGGCCAGTGGCGATGTTGTGCGGATGGCTGGGCCGGTCGCGGTTGGTGGCGTCGTGCCGGTCAGCAGCCAGGCCGGCTCACCGGTGGCCGGTGGACGTGGTGTGGGTGGGCGAGGCGCCGGTGGGGTCGCCGCCGGTGGAGGCCGGCGGTCCCTGGGCGCCGGTGGTCGTAGCGCGGGGCGGAGTGGTGGCCGTCGTCCGGGAGGAGCCGGTGGGGCTCGACGGCGGGTGGCCGGTGGTGGGTGTTTCGCCGGTCGGGCCGGGCGCCGTGGTCGGCACGGGCGTCGTCGGGATGGTCGCCGTGGCGATCGGCTGGACCGCCGGTCGCGTGGGGGCCGGGCCGGCCTGACTGACCGTCGCCGACACGACCAGGACCACGAACAGCGCCGTGGCGAGCGCGCTGCCGCCGACCACGGCCAGGTTGCGCCGGCGGCGTTGTCTCCGGCCCGCCGCCAGGAGACGCTCGGGGTCCACACCGGGCGGCGGCTCGTCCACCGGGCCGGCGAGCAGGATCACCACGCGTGCTTCTTCGTCGTTCATGCCCGCTCCTCCTGGGGTGCGAGGCCGGGGAAATACCCGAGCTGATGGGGGTCGAGGAGCTTGCGCAGCGTCGCCGGGCCCCGCGCGGACTGGCTTTTCACGGTGCCCGCCGCGCAGCCGAGCGCGGCGGCGGTCTCGTCGACACTGAGGTCGTTCCAGTAGCGCAGCACGAGGACCGCCCGTTGTTTCGGGGGCACACCGTCGAGCGCCGCGCGCACGGAAAGCCGCTGGGCGTGGTCGGATTCCGCCGTCGGCCCGTCCGGCAGGTCGCCGGGCAGGTGCTCGCGCGAACGCCACTTCCGCCGGTTCTCGCTCAGGAACGCGCGTACGACCGTCCGCCGCGCGTAGCCGTCCAGCTCACCCCGCCGGACGAGCCGCGGCCACACCCGGTAGAGCTTGAGGAAGGTGACCTGCAGCAGGTCGTCGGCGCGGTGCCAGTCCCCGCAGAGGACAAACGCGGTCGAGCGCAGATGGGCCGAGGAGGCCGCGACATACGCGACGAACTCGTCCTCCCACCACGCGTCCGCGTCCGGCTCCACACCGGATACAGGTCTCCGGGGCCGCGGCAGGTTGCATGATCACGTGGTGACCCAGGTCACAACACCGAGCATGGAGAGGCCGGAGCCGCCTTCGAGACGACGGCTCCGGCCTCAGTGGCTCACGCCGGGGCGCTGAACACGTACGACCCGCCGGGCACGAAGAACGTGCCGGGCGCCGAGGGTACGGCGGCGGCCGGGTAGCCGGTCGCGTCCGGACGGCTGGTCGGGACCTTCACCGTGGCCGAGGCCCCGGCCGGGACCGTCACGCGCAGGGTGAGCTTCCCGCCCGAGACCGACCAATCGCTGACCGCGCTGCCGTACGGGGTCTGGTACGCCGACTTCGCCGAGGTGAGGCCGCCGCCGGGCCGGGGCGCCACCAGGAGTGCCGAGTAGCCCGGGCCGGCCGCGGACAGGCCGCCGACCTCGCGGTAGAGGAAGTCGCCGACCGAGCCGAGGCCGTAGTGGTTGAACGAGTTCATGCCTGGGTCGTTGAACGAGCCGTCCGGCTTGATGCCGTCCCAGCGCTCCCAGATCGTGGTCGCGCCGTGGCCGATCATGTAGCCCCAGCCGGGAAAGTCCGGCTGCAGCAGCACTTGGTACGCGACGTCGGCGTGGCCGTGGTCGGCCAGCACCGGCAGCAGGTTCTCCACGCCGAGGAACCCGACGCTCAGGTGCCCGCCGGTCGCCGCGACCTTCGCCGCCAGCTTGTCCGCCGACGCCTGGACGCGGTCTGCCGGGAGCAGACCGAAGGCGAGCGCCAGCACGTACGCGGTCTGGGTGTTGGCCCCGACCGTCCCGTCCGCGGCGACGAACTTCGCGGTGAACGCCGCGCCGACCTGATCGGCCAGCGTGCCGTACTTCGTCGCTTCGGCGGTGTGCCCGGTGGCGGCCGCCAT
>DASXYS010000026.1:0-21325 GCA_036502365.1 Amycolatopsis sp. | reverse complement strand
GCAGCGGGTGGAGCCGACGATCGCGACACCCTCGCCGCTGCGCGCGACGTGCACGGTGAAATCCGCGCCGTCCCGGCTGAACCGGGCGATCAGCTCCATCGCGGTGCTGCGGTCACGGGCCTGCCAGCCCGCGGACTCCAGCATCGGCAGCACGGCCTCGGCCAGCCGCCGTTCTCCGGCGGCGCACTGCTCGAGGCGGACGCCGTACTGCCAGCACACGAGGTGGCCGGGCTCGGCCGGGTCGCAGTCCAGCTCGCCCTCCACGGTGCGGACGGCGCCTTCGCCGAACGCGCCGGCGACGCTGTTGATCACGGCCGTCAGGTCGACGGCCAGATCGTCCAGTCCCCGGGTGATCACGGCAGGACCACCTCCGGCGCCGGGGCCACGGGAGCGGGCGTGAGCCGGCCGCCGGTGAGCACCCCGTAGATGTTCTCCCACGAGTCCGAACCTGGCTTGAGTACGCCGCTGTGCGCCGAGAGGCCCCACTGCGTGTCGCCGGCCGCGTCGTGGCCGGTGGCGAGATCCGTGACGCCGGGGAAGGTGTCCGGGTCGGCGCCGTGGCCGATGCCCGTCCACTCCGCGCCCCAGGCGTTGCCCTGCGCGATCACGATCGGGTCGAGTGGCGCGGTCATCGAGTAGCGCTGCACGCCGGCCTGGCTCGCCGGCAGGTCGGCCGGGCTCCACACGCCGTGGCCCATGCCCGCCGACTCCACGTGCAGCACCCGGTCGACGGCGAGGCCCTGCTGGTCGGCGAGCCCGACGGTGGCGCCGCCGTAGCTGTGGCCGATCGCGGTGATGGTCGCGTCGCCGCCGGTCTGGGCGTTGACCTGGCCGCGCAGCTCGTCGCCGAACGACTTGAGGCCGGGCGCCATCGTCTGCGCGTAACTCGCGTCGGGGCCCTGGGTGACGGCGTTCTGCGGGAAGAGACCGTCGGCCCAGACGACCATCGCCGTCCGGCAGGACGGGTCGGCGGCGACCAGGCTCCTGCCGAGGTCGGCGTAACTCTGGAAGTTGTCCATCCGCGTGTTCACGCCGGGCACGAACAGGCCGACGTTGCGGGTGCCCGGCTCGATGTTCCCGACCAGCTCGGCGATCCGCCCGTTCCCGGCCGGGTCGAACCGCAGGATCTGCCGGTTGCCGGCCAGGATGTCCTGGTACAGCGCGATCTTGCGCTGCGAGGCGGAGATGGCGCCGGCGTCGCCGCCCGCCTGGAGCTGCTTGAGGTGGTCCTGCTCCGCGGTGAGCGCGTCGGACACCTTGGTGCGGTTGGTGGCGATCGCGCTCGCCCACGCGCCGGTGGTCGCGGCCCCGGCGGGGGTGTTGCCCGCCTTCGGCAGCGGGTCCTCCGGCAGCAGCGCGCGGTACATCGCGGCCACCTGCTCGTCGGCGCGGCGGTAGCCGGCGGCGGCCGACGTCAGTCCACTTTGGATCGTCTGGGCGCGCTTGACCTGTTCGTCGAGCTTCTGGCCCAGCTCGGTCATCGTCTTCGTGAACGTCGCCGCCGCGGCGGCCGAGGCCGAAACCTGGCCGAACGCCGTGGCGGTCACCTTCTCGCCCGCCACGGCTTTCTGGGCCGCAGCGAGCGCGCCCGCGCGGGTGCCGAGTCCGGCCGCCGCCGCGTCGAGTTTCGCCGGGGCGACCCGGTAACCCACGGCGCTGCCAACAGAAGTCACCGAGCCACCCTCCCGATCAGTACGTTTCCGGTTCTTCACCGATCACCGACGGAGCCACCGGGGCCTGCTGGCCCCAGACGTTCTCCGTCTCCACCAGCCACGCCGGGATCCGCCGGCCGGAGCCGAGGTCCCCGCCCGCGCCCATGCCGCCCATCGGCATCATGGGCATCATCGGCATCGCGCTCTTGGCCGCCGCGCCCGCGGCCCCGGCCGCGCCGCCCGCGAGTCCACTGAGGACGTTCGACGAGCCGCCGTCGCCGGCCAGCCCGGAGTGCGCCGCCGGGGCGTTGCCGCCGCCTCCGGTGGGGATCCCGCCGCCGCCGAGCGAAGGGGCGTCGCCCCCGCCGACCGGGACACCGCCGCCGGTACCGCCCTCGGTGCCCGCGCCGCCGCCGAGCTTGGTGCCGGGCGGCTCTTCCTTCTTGTCGTCCGGGTTCTTGCCGTTCGCCCAGCCCGGGACCTTCGGCATGATCGAGCCGAACCGGCCGAACGCGGCGGCCGAGGCCGCGGCGAGGCCGGCGGTGAACATGTCGCCGAACAGCGGGCTGCCCGAAGTGGCCGGAGCGCCGGTGCCGGGCGCGACCGGCGGCGTAGTGCCGTCGACCGGCAGCGGGTGCGTGCCGACCGGGGTGCCGACGACCGGGCCCGGGCCGGTCAGGGTGTTGCCGGCGGCGCCGCCCGAGGCCCCGCCACCCGCGGCGGGCGGCTGCGGCGGGGTGGCCGCGTTCGGCGACACCGGGATCGAGTCCTCGGCGGCGGTGTAGTTCGTGGCCAGCCGGCTCATCACGACGATCGCCTTGGCGTGCGCGGAGCCCGCGGCGTTCGCGGCCTGCTGCTGCGTCTCGACGTTCGAGATGGCCTGCTGCCGCTGCTGGGCCGCGGCGATCATGGTGGCCTGCGAGGAGTCCGGCGGCAGCAGCGGCGGGTTCACGGCGAGCGCGACGTCGGTGGGGGAGACGTCCGGCACCGAGACCGGCGGCGGCATCTCGGTTTTGGCCTTGACGAGCGCTTCCGAGGCGTCTTCGAGCATGTGCTGCATGCCCTGCGCGGTCTGCGCGACCTTCCGGATGCCGCCGACCAGGTCGGTGATCATCGTCTGGTACTTCTCCGCCGCGCCGCCGGT
The DNA here is from genome assembly GCA_036502365.1 of Amycolatopsis sp. Lineage (GTDB taxonomy): Bacteria > Actinomycetota > Actinomycetes > Mycobacteriales > Pseudonocardiaceae > Amycolatopsis. Next base: position 18,529 of record DASXYS010000026.1, on the reverse strand, counting down.
CCACGAGCCGGAGAAGTCCGACAGCTCCTTGGACAGGTTCTCGGCCTGCTCGTGCAGCCCGATCGCGGTGGAGTTCCACTGGTCGGCGGCGGCCTGGGCGCTGCTCGGGTCGCCGGCCTGAAGCATCGCGTACAGCTGCTGGTGCGTGTACGCGGCGAAGTCGGTGTGCGCGGTGTCCGTCATCCCTCAGTCCCCCCGGAGTTCGCGTTGCTGCCACCGCCGAGGCCCAGCAGCGAGAGCAGCGGATCCAGCAGCCCGGTCTCCTGGCCCGACTGGCCCAGGTCGCCGGCCACGTTCTGGTCGGCCTGCTCGTAGCCGTCGGCGACGGTGGTGGTCACGTCCTGCGCGAAGGTGATCGCGCCGCGGACCTGGTCCAGCAGCCCCTGCATCTCGGCGACGGCCGCGTGGTGCGCCTCGACCAGCGAAGCGGCCTCGCCGAACTCCCCGAACAGCAGCGGGTGGTCGCCGAGGGTGAGCAGGAAGTCGTTCGGCTTGGACATCGCGTGGATCTGGGTCTCCAGCTCCCGCACGAAGTCCTTCAGTGATTGCAGATGCACGTAGTACGACTGGTCGGGCATCGTTTTCCAGACCCTCTCGTGGGGGTGCGGGCGGTGGTACAGACCGGAAAAGCCGGCCGGCCGGTGCGAGCGGGGGGTTTTCTCGCACCGGCCGGCCGACGTGGGGCGCGCCCTCAGCCCGCGAACAGGCCCTGGTTGCGGTTCTCCAGCTGGGACTGGAGGTCGTGGGCGTCGCCCACCTTCCCGCCGAACTGCGCGATGATCGCGACGATGTCGGCGGTGGCCTGCCGCAGCCGGGTTTCCGACTGGCGGGCGGCCTCACCGGCGGAGCTGCCGGAGGCGTACCAGGTCGAGGTGATCGGCTGCAGGTTCTGGTGCAGCTGCTCGAGCTGGGAGGTCAGTGCCTTGGCCTTGGCGGCCAGCGACGCCGAGCTGTACTGCAGCGCGGCGAAGTTGATTTCGACGACGTCAGCCATCTTCTCGTGTCCTCTCGGCTCAAAGGTTGAGTCGAGGGATGACATTGCCCTCGACGCTGTGGCTGACGCTCTGGAAGCTCTGGTGCACGTCCGAGTCGCCGCTGTTGTAGTTCGTGTGGCTCGTGTGGACCAGCTGGGACATGGTGTCCAGCTCACGGACCGCGGAGGTCATCTTCTCCTGGAGCCGGCGCTGCAGGTCCCAGAACGCGACGGCCTGGTCACCCTTGTAGTTGCGCAGCGTTTCGGTCAGCTCCGACTCCAAGCTGGCCATGGTGGTCTTGGCGTTGGACGCCGTCTCCTCGAAGCCCTGGACGGCGCGCGTCATGGCAGCTGAATCTGCCTGGAATCCCGGACTGGACATCGGCGGGCCACCTCCTTCCCTCTCGCGGAAAAATCCCGGTGCGCGGCAGGTTTCCCTCCCCGCGCGTTGTGAATGTCACGCTAGAAAACGAGGGGTCGTGGTCAAACGGCACAACTGCCGGTCGCGTTGACGGCACTATTACCCACAACGCTCGGAGTAGGGCTGTCCCCACCGTGGGGCCGGGGGTGTTCTCCAGTGCCCCGCGGCGCGTTCGGCGGGACGCTCGAAGCCATGACTTCCTGGGGAAACACGCTTTACCGGGCGCGTGCGCTGCACCGCCCGCTGATGGTGCTGGCGGGTGCGATGGCGGTGCTGCTTATCGCCTCGGCCTTCGGGCTCCTGGTCGATGATCGCACGCTCGTCAACGCGCCGATCTGGGCGAAACCGTTCAAGTTCGCGGTGTCGGTGGGGCTGTACGCGTTGACGCTGGCGTGGCTGCTGTCGCTGCTGACCCGCGGCCGCCGGGTCGGCTGGTGGCTCGGCACGGTGTTCGCGGCCGGCATCGGCGCCGACATGACCATGCTGGTGTGGCAGGTGATCTTCCGGGACCGCACGCTGCACTTCAACCAGGCGACGCCGGCGGATCAGGCGATCAACAACTACGTGGCGACGGGCGCGTTCACCGCGTGGGGCATGACCGCGGCCGTGGTCGTGCTGCTGATGTTCCAGAAGCTGCCGGACCGCGCGCTGGCGGCGTCGCTGCGCTGGGGGACGGCGCTCGCGACCGTCGGGCTCGGGCTGGCGCTGCTGATGTTCTCGCCCACTCCGGCGCAGCAGGCGGTGTGGGCGGCGGGCGGCAAGCCGTCGACAGTCGGGGGCCACACGGTGGGCCTGGCCGATGGCGGACCGGGGCTGCCGCTGCTGGGCTGGAGCACGGTCGGGGGAGACCTGCGCATCCCGCACTTCGTGGGCATCCACGCGATCCAGGCGCTGCCACTGCTCGCGCTCGGCCTGGCGGCGCTGGCCCGGCGGTACCCGGTGCTGTCGTCCGATGTGGTGCGCCGCCGGCTGGTGTGGACGGGGGCGGCCGGGTACGCCGGGCTGATCGCGCTGGTGACCTGGCAGGCGTTGCGCGGCCAGTCGATCGTCCGGCCGGACTTCTGGACGCTGGCCGCCGCCACCGGGCTGATCGCGGTGGTCGGCGCAGGCGTCGCGCTGTCCCTGCGGTCGCGGAAGGTGTTCGCTCTGACGGAATTCTGAGAACTCTCCGCTAGGCATGTGGACATGGTCTATCCGCAAGCACTGCTGGACGCGCTCGCCCGGGAACCGGGGAAGGCGGCCTTCGAGCACGGGCCGCGGGTGGTCACCCGGGGCGAGACGCTCGAGCTGATCGGCCGCCTCACCGTCGCGTTGCGCGGGGCGGGGCTGGGGCCGGGCGACGGCGTCGGCATCGCGACCGGCGTGACTCCGGAGGGGTGGGCCGCGCAGGTCGCGGCCCAGGTGCTGGGCTGCCGCGCGGTCGGGGTCCGCCCGGGCCTGCCGGCGGCGCACCTGCGAGAGGTCGTCGCGGATCTGGCCGCCGTGGTCGTCGACGAGCACGGTGAGACGCCGGAGCTGCGCGCGGCGGCGACGGGCGCCAAGATCCTCCCGATCGGCCCGTCGCTGCCGGCGTACGAGGACCCGGTGCCGCAGGGGCGGCCCGGGGACATCGGCTGGGTCGTGTTCACCAGCGGCAGCACGGGCGTGCCGAAGGGCGTGGCGTTCAGCTTCGCGGCGCTGGGGGCGCGCGGGCCGGAGTACCGCGGCCCGGCGGGCTGGGACGCCGGCGAGGCCTACCGGCGGTTCCTGCTGTTCGGGACGCTGACCAGTGCGGTGATGGTGATGCACCTGGAGGCCTGCCTGCTGGCCGGCGGCACGGCCGTGATCCCGGCGGAGCTGCCCGACTTCCCGTGGGTGCTGCCGCGGCTCGACATCACGGCCGCGCTGATGACCGTGCCCCGGCTGTACCAGGTGCTCGACGTGCTGCGCGGCGAGGACGTCGACCTGTCCGGCCTGCGGGCGCTGACCGTCGCGGGCTCGCCGGTGACGCCGGGGCTGATGGCGGAGGCGTTCGAGCGGATCGGCCCCGGCCTCCAGCAGGGGTACGGGCAGACGGAGACCGGGAAGCTGACGATCCTGACGGCCGGGGACGTCGCCCGGCACCCGTCGGCGCTGGGCTCGGTGGGGCGGCCGCTGGGGCCGGTTTCCGTTGAGGTGCGGGAGGATTCCGAGGTTTACGTGCGGACGCCGACCGCGTTCGCGGGCTACTGGAACAACCCGGACCTGACGGCTTCGGTGCTGCGCGACGGCTGGGTCCGCACCCAGGACGTCGGCCGGCTGGACGCCGACGGCTTCCTGCACCTGACCGGGCGGGCGCGTGAAGTGGTCATCGTCAACGCGATCATCCATTACGTGGGGCCGATCGAGCGCGCGCTCGCTTCTGGGGCCGGCGTGGACCAGGCGTACGTGGTGGGGGCGCCGGACGAGCGGACGGGGGAGGCGATGCACGCGTTTGTCGTTGCGTCGCCGGGTGGCTCACCGGACTTCGGGGAGCTGCGCGCGCTGGTCGCCGCGGAGCTGGGGGAGGCGGCTGTGCCCGCTACGTTCCGGGTGATCGATTCGGTGCCGGTTGCGGCTTCGGGGAAGCCGGACAAGACGGCGCTGCTTTCGTTGCTGTGATTCAGAATTCTGTGCTGACGTGGAACTGTGCGCGCAGCTCGCGCAGATCGGCGACGTCGTGGGGCCGTGGTTCGTACCCTCGGTGGAAGTAGAGCTGCTGGGCGACGGAGATGCAGGGCACGGTCGTGCCCGCGATCTCGCCGGTGACGAAACAGGCGGCGGGGTAAGCGAAAGTCCCGCCGTGGTCGTCGGCGGCCTGGGTGGCGGAGCCGTCGGGGCCGAAGTGCAGCGGGTGCAGGTCCAGCTCGGCGCCGTCGGCGCGGGTGAGGACGAAGCGCACAGGGCGGGCGTCTTCGGTCTCGCGGAAGTCGTCGAGTGCTTGCAGTACAGCGGGTTCCTGGTCGGCGCGGTGCAGTAGGTCGAGGTCGCGGTGGTCGCGGGTCTGGCGGCCCAGCAGCGCGTCGATGCCCCAGCCGCCGGCGAGCCAGACGTCGAGATCCCGCGCGCGCAGGCGGTCGAGGATCTCCAGCGCGGTGGCCGCTGTCATCGTCATGGCGTCAGTAAACCGCCCGCCGCACGGGAAGGCGTGCGGCGGGCGGTGTCACGTCCGGGCCGGGTCAGACCCCGGCGGTGGAGGAGATCCAGTCGCGGCTGGCGGCGACGCTGGCGTAGTTCTGCGTGCCGTTCTTGTCGCTGCCGGAGTTCTCACCGGTGGAGCAGACGCCGACCTGCACGCCGTTGTCCAGCTGGGGCCCGCCCGAGTCGCCGTGCCACGACGAGCCGCTGACGCCCTTGCTGGCGATCGCGGTGCCGTTGAAGGCGTCGGTGCCGCTGCCGGTGACCTGGACGTCGGCGGTCTTCAGCGTGTCCGAGGGCGGGCTGTTGCCCTCGGTGCGGCCCCAGCCGTAAATCTGGTTGGTGGCACCCTTGTCCGGGTCGCCGGTGCCCAGCTTCATGAACGTGGTGTCCACAGAGGACGCCAGGTGCAGCAGCGCGATGTCCCCGTTGGGCGAGGCCTTCTGCTGGTCCACGGCGACCTCGGTGCCCTTCCCGAGCGCGACGTCGCCCACCTTGACGTGCATGCCCGGCTGGTTCAGGCAGTGCTGCGCCGTGATTACCCACTGCGGCGCGATGATCGTGCCGGAGCACTCGAACCCGCCGAAGTCGGTGGAGTCGTTCCAGAAGATCTGCGCACCCCACGGCGCGGAGCTGACGGTCGTGCCGCCGATGATGTTCGTCCCGGCGGTTCCGGCACTCGCCGTCCCCGCCGACACGATGCTCAGCGCCGCGGCCGCCCCGGCCGCGACAGCTACCGCCTTCGACAAACGCATAAAGTCCCCTTGGCTCAACGGAAATCGTCCCGGACGAAACGATTTCACCAACGTAGGAGAGGGGATGGTGATTTTGTAACCTACCGAAGTCGGGTCCGTGTCCGAATTACGTTGTAGGCCATTCGGAGTAATTCTGGTTCGGCTAGGTGGCGTAGCCGAGGCTGGATCTCGTCCTGGGGAGGGGTCCCGGGGAGGTGGGTTAGCGTCCGGGCCATGCTGCGATTCCCGGTTCTCCTCGGCTGCACACTGCTTCTCGCCTCCGGCGGCATCGCGGAGGCGAGCACGGCCGGCCCACCCTCGCTCGACGGCTGGCGGCTGACGCTCCCCGTGGAGTCGGACAGCGGCAGCGCCGAAGTCCTCAACCCGGCCGAACTCGACCCGCCGTACCTCACCCGCGCCGACGACGGCAGCCTCCACTTCTGGGCACCGACGGCCGGCGCGACGACCAGCCACTCGGGCAGCCCGCGCACGGAGCTGATCGACAACACCGGCTTCGCCTCCGGCACCGGTGGTGCGCACACCCTGGCCGCCACCGTGACCGTCGAGCAGGTGCCGAAGACCAGCAAAACCATCATTCTCGGCCAGATCCACGGCGACCAGGACCGGAAGTCCGACCCGTACACGATGCTCTACTACTCCGATGGCACCGTGCACGTGAAGGTCAACCAGCAACTCTCCGCCGGCAGCAACTACCTCGACTACCCGCTGCTCACCGATGTCGGCCTGGGGACCGCCTTCAGCTACACGATCACCGACCGGGGCGACGGGACCCTGCGCTTCACCGCCACTCGTAACGGATCCACTGAGGAAAAGACCGCGCCTGTTCCTTCGGTGTGGTCTGGTGAAGACGTTCGTTTCCAGGCTGGTGACTACGAACAGCTCAAGGGGGATCCCGAAGACGGAGACGGGGGGAAGGTCACTTTTTCGGTTCTCACGGCTTCCTGACTGAGGCTTCTGGTGGCCTCTCTCGGGGTGAGGCCACCGGGCGACCGTTCCAGTGTTCGGGCGCGCTTCGTAATAGTTTGCTTGGCTGCGCCGGTAGTGGGCTCGTCGGGCGCTTTTGAGGTGATCGAAGCCGTGCCGGCCAGGTACTGGTCAGCTGGGAAGCTGAGTGACCAGTAGTTCACCGATGTCATCGGGGGATTTGTGGGGTTGAACCCCGAAGCAGCGCGGTGGCCCGGCGAGATCGTGCTCGCCGGGCCCCTCGCCTTGGCTGAGGACTGGCTGGCTGCGGACGCGAAGTAGAACCATCAGAATCACGCGGCACTAGCCGAAGAGTTCGTGCTGAAGTCGTGAAAGCCAGCGGGGAATGGTGTCTTCCCACTGACCTGGGTCGTTCGCTCCTCGCGCCTTGGCGATTTCGGTGTCGACGTTGGTGCGCACGGTGTCCGCGTAGGCGGGGAGTACGAACACGTTTTCCCAGTAACCGTCGCGCGCTGGTACGGACACGACTTCTTGGTATCCGGCGGTCGCCTCGAAGTTGCGCAGGCCGTACCGGGAGGATTGGATCATGCTGCTCGGGGCCGTGACGATGACGACGGTGGGGCGGGCGGCGGTGACGACGGCAGTCGGGTCGGCGCCGTGGGAGATGGCGGCGTCGTTGAGTCCGATGTAGTCGATCGCGTTCCAGCCGCTGTAGTACGGAATCGCACCGGCATCGCTGACGGCGAGCGTGCGCTGGGCAGGCGGCACGTCAGCCAGCGCGAGACCCTTGCCGATCGGAACGTGGGCGCGCTGAAGGTCGGGGCCGTAGTTCGAGATCAGTGGCAGGTCGGCCGCAGTCGCCCCGGCGATCGCGACCCAGGCGACCGCGACGACACCGGCGATCGGGGCGATGGTCCGGGGTACGAGGCCTTTCATCGCGAGACCCGCGCCGAGGCAGAGAACCGGGAAGGCGTGGTCGGCGAACCGGTCGAGGTAGTCCATGGTCGGGCCGGACACGGCGTAGGTGGCGTAGGTGACCGCAACCGTGCTGCTGAGCAGGAGGCCCGCGGATCGGGTGGTGCGGCGGATGATCAACGCGAGTGTCAGCAGGATCAGCGGGAGGAAGATCTTCGCGGTGTGGACCGTCCAGAGCTGGCCGGAGTCGAGGTTGCCGAATTTGACGTAGAAGGTGTTGGGCAGGAGCTGGCCGTAGAACCGCCAGCGCCAGAGGAAGTAGCCGGCGCCGATCAGTACTGCGCCTGCGGCGTACCACCGCGGTGGTACACGACGGTGTTCGTGCCACACCCATACCGCGAAGGCCGGGAGCGCAGCCAGTACCCCTTCGGGGCGCAGGGTGCCGATGAGCAGGATCAGAAGAGGCAGTTCCCAGTCGCGGACGCGTTGCCTGTCCAGGACACGGAGGCCGAGGATGGCGATGCGCAGCAGGACCGCCGCAAAGACGGTTGTCTCCAAGCCGCTGGAAATGTGGAAGTAAGTAGGCACGAAGAGCACGAACGCGCTGCCGGCGACCACGGCACCGCTCAACCCTGCATGGCGTTTACCCGCGGACACGAGCATCGCCAATGTCGCGGCGCCGAACACCAAAGCTGTCAATTTCGAAAACAACGGCAGTGCGATACCGAGCAGTGAGGCGGCGCTGTTCCAGACGACCCAGGCGAAGTCGGTGAACCCTTCGACCGGCTGTCCGGTCAGATTCCAAATCGGACCGTGTCCGTCGGCGAGGTTCTTCGCGTAGCGGAAGCTGATGAATGCGTCATCGATGGTGAAGAACCAGGCTGCCCAGGCGCCGACAAGGAAAACGGCGGTCAGGACCACGGACAGGATGAGGACGGGCCTGCGACTCGGCGGCGCCTCAGCGGCGGCGTCCGGTTGCGAGTCAGCCGACTCCGTTGCGGTCGTGGACGACATGTGAGTTCCCCAAGTCCGGTCGGCCGTACCCGCGCACAGCTGGCACAACTAACAATGCGTAGTTAAGCGGGAGCTGTAGCGTAATTGTTGATCACCGCTTCAAAGTCCACCCTACTGCGCGAAGTACGCCACAGATCACCTGCCCTGGTCTGTCATGTCTCGTCGTTCCCCGGGTGGCTCCTGCTGTGAGTCTGTGGTCCCGTTGAGCTTCCCGGTGCCGTCGGTTCCTCGGGCGATGATGTCGGAGACCCCGTCGCCGTTGATGTCGGTCTGCTGGAACATGTTGTATACGTCCCAACCTGTTCCGATGACCACGCCGGCCTTCAGCGAGCGGTCGTCGACCGTGGTGTTCCCGTTGACCGGTGAGTGAGGCCGAATGGCCGACGCCTGTCGCCGCGCGAGAGGTGAGTGCCTTACCGGGCGGAAAGAACGGTCCGGAACCCGGTAATGGGAGACGACGCGCGTGATCGGGACCCCGAGCTTGCCGGTGTTGAAGCGGAGCGCCCCAACACCGGTTGACCCCACTCAGTCCGCCGGCTTGGTCCAAGCCACCTGAACCAGCCCAGTCCCGCCCCGGCGTGACACCAACGTCCCCCGCCCAGGAGGCTGCGGCGAAGGCTTCACCTCACCCATCAAAGCCCCCTCCTCCTTGGCCCCCGACATCACCAGACCCGGCGAGCCCAGCTCCCGGATCCGTTGCAGCACAGGCTCGAACAACGCCCGACCCGCGCCGCCCGAGGACCGCGCGATCACCAGGTGCAGACCGATATCCCGGGCCTGCGGCAGAAACTCCAGCAACGGCAGCAAAGGATTCCGCCCCACCGCCGCCACCAGCTCGTAGTCATCCACGAGCACGTACAGATCCGGTCCACGCCACCAAGAACGGCTCCGCAGCTGCTCCGGCGTCACCGAAGGGCCAGGCAGACGGTTACGCATCGCCGTCGCGCACTGGTCCACCAAACCTGTCAGCTGGTTCTCCGCGCCCGCGTAGCCCAGCAGGTGCGGTTCGTCCACCACGCCAAGCAAAGCGCGGCGATAATCGGCCACCAGGATCAGGGCCTCGTCTGGCGTGAATGCAGCAGAAATGCCCGTCGCGATCGCGCGTAGCAGAGAACTCTTGCCCGACTCGACGTCGCCGAAGGCCACGAAATGCGGGTCCGTCGTGAAGTCCAGGTGGACCGGGCGCAGGTTCGACTCCGCGATACCCAGCGTGATCTGCCGAGAAGGCGCAGCCGGCAGTGCGTCCAGCGCGACTTCCGAAGGCAGCAGCCGCACCTGGGGGGCGCGGGCGCCGGGCCACGCGGCCGTCACGCGGCGGACCAGGTCGAGGCCACCGGCGCCGATGGTGTCCGGGCGCTGGTCGCCGTCGACGCGGGGGAGGGCGGCGAGGAAGTGGAGCTTGTCCGCGGTGAGGCCGCGGCCGGGGCGGTCCGCGGGCACGTTTTGCGCTACCTTGCGGTCGATCGACGAGTCCGCGGGGTCGCCCAGGCGCAGCTCGAAGCGGGTGCCGATCGCGTCGCGCAGCTGGGCGCGGGCGCCGATCCACTGGTTCAGCGTGACGATCACGTGGATGCCGAAACCGAGCCCGCGCGTGGCCAGGCCGGTGATCTGCTCCTCCAGCTGCTCGTACTCCTGCCGGATCGTGGTCCAGTTGTCCACGAACAGGAACACGTCGCCGAACTCGCGGCCCTCGGTGCTCTCGGTGAACTCCGCGCGCCGCTGGCGGAACGTGGCCATCGACTCGATTCCGTTGGCGGCGAAGAACTCCTCGCGCTGTTCCAGCAACGTCGTCAGCTCCGCCACCACACGACGGCAGCGTTGCGCGTCGCGGCGGGTCGCGTAGCCCGAGACGTGCGGCAGGCCCGCGATCGGCGCCAGCGCGCCACCACCCATGTCCAGCACGAACAACTGCACCTCGGCCGGCGTGTGCGTGAGCGCCAGCATCGCCGCGATGTCCTTCAGCAGAGTCGACTTGCCGCTTTGCGGTGCGCCGACGATCACCGCGTGCCCGGCCCCGCCGGCGAAGTCGGCCCACAGCATGTCGCGCCGTTGCTCGAACGGCTTGTCCACCAGCGCCACCGGGATCATCAGCTTCCCGTTGCCGCCCCAGCCGAGCGGGCACAGGCCACGCTCCGGGTCGTCGCCCAGCGGCGGCAGCAGCTGGTCCAGGGTCGGCGGCTCGGCCAGCGGCGGCAGCCAGATCTGGTGCGCCTCCGGGCCGCGGCCCTCCAGCCGCGACAGCATCGCGCCGATGATCGTCTCGCCGGTGCCGGTCTCCGGGGCCGCCACCGCTGGCTGCGCCGAGACCGGAACCTCCACCGGCGTCAGGAGAAACGGCAGCACCCCCAGCTGCTGACCGTCCTCGCGCACGATCCGGCTGCGCGGCGGCAGCTCGCCCGAAACGTACGCGGCCTTGAGCCGGATCAGCGTGTCGTTGTCGGACTTCAGGTACGCCGAGCCTGGCACCGGCGGCAGGTGGTAGGCGTCGGCGACTCCGAGCACTGCCCGGCTTTCCGACGCGGAGAACGTCCGCAGCCCGATCCGGTACGACAGGTGGGAGTCGAGCCCGCGCAGCCGTCCCTCCTCCAGCCGTTGGGACGCCAGCAGCAGGTGGATGCCCAGCGAACGCCCGAGCCGCCCGATCGCGACGAACAGGTCGATGAACTCCGGCCGTGACGAGAGCAGTTCGGAGAACTCGTCGATGATCACCAGCAGCGAGGGCATTGGCCGCAGCGACGCGCCGTCCGCGCGCGCTTTCTCGTAGTCGCGCACCGACGCGTAGTTCCCCGCCGAGTGCAGGAGTTCCTGGCGCCGCAGCAGTTCGCCGTTCAGCGCGTCCGCCATGCGGTCGACGAGCGCGAGGTCGTCGGACAGGTTCGTGATCACCGCGCAGGTGTGCGGCAGCCCGGTCATGCCGGCGAACGTCGCGCCGCCCTTGAAGTCGATCAGCGCCAGGTTCAGCTTCTCCGACGAGTGCGTGACCGCGAGCGCCGTGACGAGCGTGCGCAGCAGTTCGCTCTTGCCCGAGCCGGTCGCGCCGATGACCAGCCCGTGCGGGCCCATACCGCCCTCGGCCGACTCCTTGAGGTCCAGGTCCACCGGCCGGCCCTCGGGGTTCACGCCCAGCGGGATCCGCAGCCGGTCGCGGGCCGCGCGCGGCGCCCAGGTGACGGTGGTGTCGGTGTCCCGCGGGTCGCCGATGCCGAGCAGCCCGGCCAGCCCGAACGTCGCCGACATCGGCGTCTCGCTGACCACCGTCGCCCCTTGGTACAGCGGGGTCAGCATCCGCGAGAGCGCTTCGGCCGCGCCGCGGTCGAGCTGGTCCGGTGTGCCGAGGAAGCCCAGTCGAGCTTCGGTGCCGCCGTCGAGCACGACCATGCCCAGCTGGTCCGGCCCGACGTGCAGGCTCAGCAGGTGGTCGTTCGACGCGGCCCGCGGCTGCTCGGCGCCGACCTCCAGCACGGTGATCCCCAGCCGGCCCTCCTCGGCCAGCAGCCGCGGCTCGCCGTAGGTGCCGCCGCCGTCGACGACCAGCACGATGTGCGGCAGTTCGGGTGCAGTGCCGGGACGGCGGGTGAACGCGGGGCGGTCGCCGAGGTCCGGCCCCAGCAGCCCGGCCAGCTCCGCGGCCTCAGCGGCGACGAGCCGGCGCGGGCCGGTCGCGTCGGCCTGGGCGGGGGCGGTGGCGTGCGGCAGCCACTTCGCCCAGTCCCAGTCGTGGGTCCGCTCCGGGTGCACGCAGAACGCGACGCGCAGGTCGGCGGGGGAGTGGAAGGTCACCAGCTGCGCCAGCAGCGCGCGCACCTGGCCGAGCACGTCCGGGCGCCGGCCGGAAAGGGTGGCCGCCGCGTACGAGCGCAGCTGCAGCGAGACGGGCAGACCCTCCACAGTGGAATAGGTCCGGATGAAGTGCTTGAGGTTCGTCGACGAGACCGGGTCCAGGTCCTCCAGCGGCACGGTCTGCGGCGCGCGCAGCGGCGCCGCCAGCGGTTGCGGCCCGGTGGCCGCGCGCACCAGCGCGAAGTGCCGGTCGGCGCGGCGGCGGTCCCAGTGCTGCCCGGTCTCCACATACGCCCACAGGTCCGCCGGGTCCGGCTGCTGGGCGATCAGCGTCGCGCGCTGGGTGTCGGCGATCGTCCGCACCCGGGTGCGGAGACCGGCGAGGTAACGCTGGTAGTCGCGGCGCTCCTCGTTGATCTGCGCCTTCTTCGCCATCCCGCCGCGGCCCAGCGACATGACCACCATGCCGCCCATCGCGGTGATGAACAGCGCGCCGAAGATCCAGGTCATCACCCCGCCGTCGCGTCCGATGTAGACGAACGACATCGCGCCCATGCCGAGCATCATCGGCAGGAACATCATGAGCTGCATCAACCCGCCCGAGCCGCTCTTGGGCAGCATCGGCGGGGACTGCAGCATGATCTCCCCGGGCTGCTCGCCGAGCAGGTCGAGGCGGTCACGGGTCGGGCTCATGCCCCGTATTTTGGCCACCATTCACGGCCTCGCGGTGGGTACTTTTGCCGTCCGCTCGCCCCTGGGCGCGAACTTACCCTCGTCCGAGTCGCCCTCACGGGGGATGCACCGAACGCGTCAGGAAGGAGAGCCGTGGTCACGACCGGCGAGTACCGGGCTGAGCCCGAGGCGATGCGCTCGACCGTCGGCAACGTCGGCGGCATCATCGCCCACGGCATCAACGCGGTCTCCGACCTGGAGAAGCTCGTCGTGCAGCCGGCGTCGTTCGCGACCTTCGGCAGCGCGGTCGCCGCGGCCGGCTCGGCGCTGCACTCGAGCCAGGTCACGGCCGTGCGCAGCCTGCTGCAGCTGCTCCAGCAGATCAACGGGCTGGTCAAGAGCAGCGCCGACGCCTACCAGGCGGCAGACCAGGCCGTGGCCGGCGGTTACGGCGGCCACGATGGGAACGCCGCGGGCCCGGCCCCCACCACGTCGTCGATCTGGGGCACCCCGCACGCCGGGGAACTGGCGACGCTGGCGATCAACGACAGCGCCGGCGCCCACGGCGAGCCCGGCTCGGTGGGCAACGTGCTGCGCTACCTCGGCGACGCCAACCTCGGCCGGCTCGGCGACCACCCGATCACCGACACCCGCTTCCAGGGTGTCTCCGATTTCAACGACTGGCTCGCCGGCGACGCCGGCAACCAGGCCCGCGTCGGCCTCATCGAGGTCTACGCCGGCACCGCCCGCACCTTCGGCGACGTGCCCGGCGGCGTCCACTCGGGCGACGTCGTGGTGGTGGAGCCGCTGCGGTCCGCCGGCTCGCGCCCGGTGATCGGCGTGGCCGGCGACGGCGGCGCCCTCTACAACCACGGCCTCGTCGACCCCGGTCTGCAGGGCCTGGCCAAGGTCAGCGTGTACCGGCCGGCGGCCGTCGTCTGATCACCCCCGATTCCCCACCAAGGTAGGTGCGATGCTGACTTTCCCGAACTCCAGCGCGATGGACGCCACCGCGTCCTCGGGCGGCCCGATCACCGTGCTGCCGCAGATCGTCACCGGCCAGCCGGAGCAGATCGCGAAGCACGTGCTGGACTTGCTGCACAAGGCGACCGAGTTCACCTCCCTCTACACGGAGCTGACGAAGGCCGCGGACGCGCTCGGCAAGACCTGGTCCGGCGCCGCTTCGGAATCGGCGCTGAAGAAGATCACCGACTCGCTCTCGCAGCTGACCAAGATCATCGGCGTGGTGCAGAAGGGCGCCGAGCTGCTGGGCGTCTCCGGCACGCTGATCAAGACCGCGCAGGAGGCCTACCGCGCGGTGGTCTCCGCGGTGAACCCGACCGTCGCCTCACTGATGTCGAACTGGTGGACCTACGGCGCCGCGGTGGCGCTGTCCACGGCGACGAGCGCTTCGCTGCGCGCGTTCATCACCTCGGTCGGCGCGCTGCTGAAGGCGCTCGGCGCGGTCGACCTGGCCAACCAGATCACCCAGGTGGCGCAGATCATCGGCGAGATCGAGAAGCTGTTCCACGGCGGGGACGCGGGCGCCGCGACCGCTGCCGGGGCCGCGGGCAACTCCACCGTTTCCGGCACCCCGGTGACCGCGCCGATCACGCCCCCGCCGGTGGCCAGCGCGTCCGGGCAACAGGCAGTCAGCGGCGGGACCGCGGGCGGCACCGGCGGCGGCGCGACCGCGGGCGGCACGGGTGTGACCGCGGGTGGAACCGGTGGTGGTAACGGGGTTCCGGCCGGTCAGCCGTCGTTCACGAACTACACGCCGCCCGCGCTGGGCACCGCGAACGGCACCCCGCTGGACCCGTCCAACAGCTGGATCGCGGTCGACCCGTCAACGACTGCGCCCACGGCGCCCACCGCGCCGACGGCCCCGGTCGCTCCCGCGGGTGCGAACGAGGTGGTCATCCACACCGACCTGTCCACCGGCCAGTCGACGGTCGAGGCGCCCTCGGGCCAGGACCTCGACATCAACCTGGACCTCACCTACAACGGCCGGCACTTCCAGCAGCACGTGGACATCGACGCGAAGGGCGCCTAGGCCATGGCCGCCGTCGACGCCTCCGGTGTGGTCAGCTCGGTGCTGTCGAGCTATCGGCAGGTGCTGGTGGAGTACCAGCGCCGGGTCACGGGCGACCCGGCGGCGCTGAACGCCGCGTCGCAGCGGTGCGGCACCCAGGCGTCGACAGTGACCGGCAAGGCGACCGAGATTTCCCAGTCGGCGAAGGAACTTCACGCCGACTGGGACGGTGACGCCTACACCGCGTACGCCACTGCCGCGGAAAAACTGGCCGAAGACCTGAACGAGCACGCCACGAAACTGGCCGACCAGGCCAAAAGACTGGCCACGGCGGCGCAGTTCCTGCACTCGGCGCGCGCGGCCGTCGACTCCGTGCTCGCGCAGTTCGACCAGTACGGCGCTCAGCTGACCAGCCAGGCCAAGGCGGCCGACGCGAACGCGGTCGGCGCGTTCCTCTCCGCCGCCCGTCAGCTCGGCGAACAGGCGGTGGCCGCGGCGAAACAGGTCTCCGGCGAGCTGTCCGAGGCGCTGGCGCAGCTGTTCCCGGCCGAGGGCGTCGGACGGCTGGAGCACGAGCTGGGCAAGTGGGGCATGGGCGCGCTGCACTGGCTCAACGGCGAGCCGCTCGACGGCCGTAAGCGCCCGCGCACCGTGCCGTCCTGGTTCGGCAACTCCGGTTGGAAAAAGCTGACCGCGAACGGCCTCGAGGGCACGCGCGCGCCGAAGAAGGCGGACACGCCCTTCGGCCGGCCCGAGCCCGAGGGGCTGAAGGACAAGCTCACCAAGAGCACCGAGATCACCTACGCGAAGATGCAGCACGAGCAGGACGGCCTCGACCCGGAGTACGACGGGAAGATCACTTCGCAGGGCTGGGACGCGAAGGCGTCCGGGCACGCGGAACTCGCGGCGCTGCACGGTGAGATCAAGGGCAAGCAGGAGTGGGGCGTCGCGGAGGCCAGCGCGAAGGGCACGGCGTTCGCGGGCGGCGAGGTGTCCGGTTCGGCGCAGCTCGGGGCGCACGGTCTCGGCGTGCACGGTGACGTGTTCGTCGGCGGCAAGGTCGAGGGCGAGGTGGCGGCCGACGTCGCCGGCGTCGGTGTCGGCGCGAACGGCACGCTGCAGTACGGCCTCGGCGCGCAGCTCGACGGGCAGGCCGTGTACGACGCCGGGCACGTCAAGGTCAATTTCAAGGCGGGGGTCGCACTCGGCCTCGGCGCGGGCGTCGGCGCGAAAATCGACATCGACCTGCCGAAGCTGGGCCACACCATCACCGAGTACGGCGGCGCGGCCGTCGACGCGGTCGGCTCCTCCGCGAGCCAGGCGGCCGACGCCGTCGGCCACGCGTGGGACGACGCCGCCAACTACGTGGGCTCGTGGTGAGCGGCATGGCCCCGGACACGGTTTCGCTCCCGCTGGGCTTCGACGTCCCCGAGGGGTGGACGCCGCTCGAACCGGCGGAGGCGGGCGCGCCGGGGGTGGTGTTCGTCGCCGTGCACCAGGAGCCGGGCGCGGACTTCACCCCGAACATCACACTCGGCGTGCGGCAACGGCCCGATTCGGCGCCCATGCTGGAAGTCGCCGACGAAGCGGTCGAACGACTTGGCCGGACCATGGCGCTGCTCGACGTGGTCAGCCGGCACGAGATCGGCGACGCCACCGCGCCCGGCGTGACGCAGGTGCTGCGGATGCGCACCGGCGAGGGCCAGGACCTGGTGCAGACCCAGGTCCACCTGAGCGTGCCCGGTCCCGACGGGCCGGTGGACCGCGTGGTGCTGGAACTCGTCTTCACCGCCGCGCCCGAGGCCGCGCGGCGGCTCGCCCCCGACTTCCGGCAGTTCGTCGCCAGCGTGCGCCTGCGCCGGAAAAACCCCGCAGGAGAAGGAGAACCGTCGTGACCGACCCCTATGCCGTGCCGGACATGGACGAGCTGCTGGCGCAGGTCCGCCGGCAGACCGACGAGGTCCAGCGCATCCAGCGCTCGGTGGAGGCGATGGAGGTCAAAGCGGCCTCGCGGCAGAACGAGGTCAACGTCGTGCTGCGCGGCGACGGCCGGTTCACCTCGATCGACATCGACCCGCGCGCGATCCGGGAGTACGACGCCCGCAACCTCTCGGAGATCGTGCTGGAGGCCGTGAACGCGGGCCTGCAGAAGCTGGCCGAGGCGAGCAGCGCGAAGTTCGCCCCGGTGATCGAGGCGTCCAGGTCCGTGCAGTGAGCGCGCCCGCCGCGCTGGCCGGCTCGACCCGGCGCGTGACGATCGTGACCCCGCGGGCCAGGGTGGACGTCGCGCTGCCGCAGCAGAGCACGTTCGCGGAGCTGGTGCCGCAGCTGGTGCGGCTGGCCGGCGCGTCCGGCCAGGCCGCGGCCGAGCACCCGGGCTGGGTGCTCTCCCGGCTCGGCGGCGCGCCGCTCGCGCTCGGCCTGACCGTTGCCGCCGCGCAGGTGCGCGACGGCGAAGTGCTGCACCTGACCCCGCGGGAGCGCCCGCGGGGTCCGCTGCTGTTCGACGACGTGGTGGACTCGATCGCCAGCGTCGGGGAGTCCGCGTCGAACGCGTGGGGCCCGCGGATCGCGCGCCGGTCCGGGATCGCCGCGGCCGTGGTGCTGCTGCTCGGCGGCGGGCTGCTGGTGCAGGCCGCCACGTCGGGCAGCGCGCTCGCGCCGATCAGCACCGGGCTGCTCGCGGTGGTGCTGCTGCTCGGCGGGGGCGCGCTGAGCCGCGCGTACGGCGACTCGGGCGCGGGCTCGGCGGGCGCGCTGGCCGGTGTCGGCGTGGCACTGCTCGCCGGGATGTCGATCGTGGCGCCGCATCCGCTGTTCTCGCTCGCGGCCGGGCCGCTGGCCGCGGGGCTGGCCGCGGTGACCGTCTACGGCGTGCTGGCCGCGGTGTCGGTCGCCGACCGGCTGCCGTGGTTCGTCGCGGTGACGGTCTCGGCGGGGTTCGGCGCGATCACCACGGGTGTGGTGCTGCTGGCCGGGGTGAAGCCGGTCGCGGCGGCCGCGGTCGTCGCCGTGGTGGCGACGGCGCTGGCTTCGGTCGCGCCGATGCTCGCGCTGCGCCTCGGCCGGCTGCCGCTGCCGCGGGTGCCGGACGACATGGAGTCCTTCCGGGCCAACGAACAGCCCTCGTTCGGCGAGGACATGGTCGGCCGGACCACCCACGCACAGGCGTTGCTGACCGGGCTGCTGGTGGCGCTCGGCCTGGTGGTGCTGGCGTCGGCGATCACGCTCGCGGCGGCGGGCGGGCCGTGGGAGGCCGGGCTGGCGGGGCTGCTGGGCATCGGGTGGGTCCAGCGTTCGCGTTCCTACGCCGGGCGTACGCAACGCCTGGTGCTGGCGGCCTTCGGCGTTGTGATCCTGCTTACGGCCGGGGGATGGCTGCTCGCGGATGGCAATCGCATGGCCATTTTCGTGGCCGGCCTGGTGTTCGTGCTCGCGGCGGTCGTCTGCCTGAGCTATGCGACGCGGGTGGCCCGTGGCGTGCGTTCGCCGTACTGGTCCCGGCTCCTGGACGTCTCGGAGTTCCTGGTGCTGCTGGCTTTGGTGCCGTTCGTGGCGATGATCGCCGGGGTTTATCAGGCGGTTCGGGGCTGACTGTCCGATTTCGACAGTTCCGGTTGCGGCAGCGGCGCACTCGCGCAAGATCCAGGGCACAAACGGTCGTCATCGGCCTGTGCTCCGGGCCGGCCGGCGCGCTGGTCTGGTAATTTCCGCGACTGATACTGGATCAGGCAGATGGGCAGGTCGCGCGCGTGAGTAACCCGTTAGTTGCGCCGACGGAGGATTCGACGAAGGCGTATTCGGGCATTTCCCTGGCCGAATCGGCTGCCGGGTTGTCGGATGCGATCAAGTCGGGTGACTGGGCGTCGGTGGCGATGGGTGCGGTGGGTACCGCGCTGGACGCGTTG
>DASXYS010000025.1:0-19105 GCA_036502365.1 Amycolatopsis sp. | reverse complement strand
GACGGGCTGCCCAAGATCGCGACGGCGGACCTCCTCGCACGCCTGGCAACGCTCGACGCTCGCTACAGCCGGTGGACCCCGGAAACCCTCGCGGGCGCGCTGCGCCCGCTGGGGATCGCACCGGGTCCGGTAAGGATCGGGGAGCGGGTCGCCAAGGGCTACACGCCGCCCGAGATCGCGAACGCGTGGCGGGCTTGGCGGGTGAGGAAAATCTAGCCGCGCCGGGGCCGCACCGGCGGTTACGTGTAACCCCGCGAGGGGCTACACGTAACCCCTGAGATAGGCCCCGAAAACCGGCGTTGACCAAGCATGTAACCCGTGTAACCCCCCTCGCGGCGGGACACACCCGACAACCCCCGAAACCCCGATTTCGACCGGTTTCGGTGTGTCGCCTCGCCTGGGGTTACACCCTCCCCCACCGGTGGGGGAGCAGCCGACCCCGCTCCCCCTACCGGGGGCGGCACAACCCAACACCGACACCACAACGAAAGGAGGACACCATGCATGCCCAACACCGAGAGAAAGGAGAACGAGAACAGCCCCGCGCCGGATGACACGCCGGGCGAGTGGGAACCGGGCGACGCTCCGGAGCCTGACGGGCCGCCGATCCCGGCACCCCGGACACCACCGGACGACGCCCCGCTACGGGGACCGGCTCCGGCCGGGATCACCGCCGCCGCGTGGGTGTATCTGCTTGGTCTGTGCGACTCGATGCCGCCGATGACCGCAGACGAGATCGCGGATATCGGGGTGATTTTCCGGCAGATCGACGCCGAACGCGCCGAACGCGGCGAGTAGCACCGGACACAAGGACACTGGAGGGGCCACGCGTGACGCGTGGCCCCTCCAGTGTCTGTCTACCTCTGCGTTACGCGGCTGCCTGAGTGCCGCTGTCACCGGCGAACGCGTCCGGCATCGACACCGGCAGACTCTCCAGGCTCACACGCGGGGCCGGTCCCGCGTCCGGCTCATTCGGGTCCTGCGGGTCCACCACATCGATACGGCGGTGGTCGAACACTCGCTTCCCCATGCCCGTGTAGGGCTTGATCACCACGCGCCGCGCCCCCAGCGCCCGCGCCATCATGCCGCGCTGCTGGTCGTGGTCCCCGTCATCCCAGCGCGCCCCCAGCACCTCGACGCTTTCGGGCTTGATCGGCTCACCCTCGGGCGCGCCCCCGCGAAGCTTCGCCTTACGCGCTTCGAGATCGTCGATCGAACGCCGCAAAGGCTCCATCGCCGCCGCCCACGCCTTCACCCGCATGGCCCGTGCGCCGAGTTTCGCGCTGAGCGCTTCCTCAATCTCGTAGCAGTCCTTGAGTTCCTTCTCCACAGCAGCGAGCTTGTCCGACACCTCAAGACGAGCGGACTCGATCGCCTCGGCGTACTCCGGGTCGGACAACCGGCCGATCACCAGCGCCCGCACATGCAGATCCACCGCGAGCATGTCCGCGTACACCTTCCCGCAACCCCGGCGGTCTTTCGAGCAGTAGTACACCGCGCGCACGGTCCCGTCCGGGTAGGTCTTCGGCGGCTGCGAATGCGCCGCGAGCTTGACCCCGCACACGCACCACAACAACCCGGTAGCCAAATACTTACGGCCGTTCGCGGCACTCCCAGTCGGACGCCCCCTCCTACGGCTGGCGAACAACGCTTGCAACCGGTCAAACGTGCGTTCGTCCAAGATCGGCTCACCCTCAAGCCTCCCCACCATCTCACCGCCATGGGCGACGTACCCGCCCAACGCCGGGCGGCGCATCGTGGCCTTCACCGTCGTAGGAATCCACGCCTTACCGGTCACGTGGCACAGGCCCGCCTTATTCCAGCGGGCAGCGATCGCCGCCGCCGTGGTGCCCGCGAGCATGTCCGTAGCCGCCTGAACCAACGCGGCCCGTTCAGCGGCCACCAACGAATCCGGGACCGGGACCCGCTCGCCCTCCGGACCCCGCGCCACCACATCCAGCCCGCCGAACCCGAAACGGCGCGCCCCGCCCGTGGTGCGCCCGGACTCGCGGAACGTCGCGAACCGGCGCTTGATCCGACGGGAGGTGTCATCGCTAGAGCGGGCGGCGTGCGCGACCTCGATACGCAGGATGAACCGGTCGTCAGGGTCCGACAGATCCCGTGTGCCGTGTGCGGAGATGATCTTAAAACCCTTGTCCGCGAGATCGATCAAGGTTTCGAGGTCACGCGGACGCCGAAACAACCGGTCAAGGTGCCACACACAACAGCCATCGACCACCCGATCCCGGACCCGCTGAAGAAGCTTCTCCCAGTCCTTACGACGGACGCCTTCCTTCCACGCGGACAGACCGTCATCAAGGTCAAGCCCCACCCGCGCGCCGTGGCGCTCAATGGTCTTATGGTTGTCCGCGTGCTGGGTGTCGATCTTCTCTAGCTCGCCGGTCTCCGGGACGCGTGACAGACGCCCGTAAGAGTCGTAGACCGGTACCTTTCCGCTAGGAGACAGTGACATGTTGTTATCGATAGTAGGCATGCGGCGACGGTATGTCCAGATTTCACGACACCCCAACGCCACATTGGGGCGCAACCGGCCAGAGCCACGGGCGCTAGCGAGAGGCCGGCGCGGACACGGAGTCCCGGGCGATCAGCTCCGGCACGAGTCCCCCCGGCTCGGCGGCCTGCCCGGCGGCGATCCGGCCGGCCCGCCGGCCCAGCTCGTCGAGCGGCACCCGCACCGTGGTCAGCGTCGGCATTGCGTCCCGGCTGATCGGCAGGTCGTCGAAGCCGGCCACCGAGACGTCCGCCGGCACGGCGAGCCCCGCCTCCCTGGCCGCGGCCAGCACCCCGGCCGCGGCCAGGTCGTTCGCCGCCACGATCGCGGTCGGCCGGTCGGCCATGGCCAGGATCGCCGTCGCGGCACGGCGGCCGCCCTCCCGGTCGAAGGTGCCCTCGCGCAACGGTCCCTCCGCCACACCGGCCGCGGCGAGCGCGTCCCGGTGGCCGGCCAGCCGGGCTTCGGTGGTCGTGTTGCCCGCGGGACCGGTCAGGTAGGCGATCCGCCGATGGCCGAACGCGAGCAGGTGCCGGGTCAGGTCGGCGGCACCGCGGCGGTTGTCGATCTCGACGGCCGGGGCGCCCGGCAACGGCGGACGCCCGCACAGCACGATCCTGGTGCCCGCCGCACCGGCGCGCCGGACCAGCGCGGCCAGCCGCGCGGCGTGTCCGGCCCCGCCCGTCTGGCCGCCGGCGATCACGATCGCCTCGGCCCGCTGCCGCATGAGCAGCTCGACGTACCGCAGCTCCTCGTCCGGTTCGCCGCCGGTGCCGGCGATCACCGTGAGCAGTTCGGCGGCGCTCACCTCGGCCTGCACCCCGGCCGCGATCAGCCCGAAAAACGGGTCGGCGACGTTGTTCACCAGCACCCCGACCATGTCGGAGGTGCGGCCGGCCAGCGAGCGGGCATGCGCGTTGACCACGTAGTCCAGTTCGGACACTGCCCGCAGCACGCGGTCGCGGGTCCGGCCGGCCACCGGGTAGTTGCCGTTGAGCACCCGTGACACGGTGGCCGCGGACACCCCCGCCCGGCGGGCCACGTCCGCCAGCGTCACGGCCGCCGGCTGTCTCTTGTCGCTCACGATGGCGTGATGCTACGGCGCGATCAGTTCCCGGTACCGCAGGCACATCGTGGTCATCACCTGATCGGCCGGGAGGTCCCACACCGCCTGGTTGAAGATCTCCACCTCGATGTCACCGCGGTAGCCGGCCGCCGTGACGGCGGCGGTGATCGGCGCGAAGTCGATGTGCCCGTCGCCCATCATCCCCCGGCCGAGCAGTACGTCGGCGGGTAGCGGGGTGATCCAGTCGCTGACCTGGTAGGACGCGATGCGCTCGCCCGCGCGGGCGACCTGGGCGAGCAGGTCCGGGTCCCACCACAGGTGGAAGGTGTCCACCACGACACCCACCTGCCCGGCCGGGAACTCCTCCGCCCAGTCCAGTGCCTGCGCCAGGGTGGAGAGCACCGCCCGATCCGCGCAATACATGGGGTGCAACGGTTCCAGCGCCAGCCGTACCCCGCGGTCTCCCGCGTACGGGGCCAGCTCCCGCAGCGCCGCACGCACACCGTCGCGAGCCGCCGCCAGATCGGTCGAGCCCGCCGGCAATCCGCCGACGACGAGCACCAGACAGGGCGCGCCGAGTGCCGCCGCCTCGTCGATCGCCGCCTTGTTCTCGGCCAACGCGGCAGCGCGGTCGGCGGCGGTGCTGCTGGTGAGGAATCCGCCGCGGCACAAGGAAGACACCCGCAGTCCGGCCTCGGCGACGCAGGCCGCCGCGGCCTCGAGACCGATCTCGGCGACCTCCTCGCGCCACAGCCCGATGGCCGGCACTCCGGCGGTGACGCAGGCGGCGACGGCTTCCGGCAGGGTCGCGCGCTGAATGGTGCGTTGATTGAGTGACAGCCGGGACAGCCCGGCCCCGGCGGTCACTGTGCCACCCCCGCCACGGTCAGGAAGGCCCGCAGACGGGCCGCGGCGGCGTCCGGATCGGGGAACAGCCCCAGCTCGTCGGCCATCCGGTAGGCTTCGGCATAGTGCGGCACACTCCGTCCGCTCTGCAGCCCGCCGACCATGGTGAAGCCCGGCTGGTGACCGGAAAGCCAAGCCAGGAAAGCTATCCCGGCCTTGTAGTAACGGGTGGGCGCGGCGAACAGGTGCCGGGCGAGCGGCACCGTGCCGGCGAGCGCGTCGAATCCCGCGAGGTCCGCGCGGTCCAGTGCCTGCAAGGCGGCCGACGCGGCCGGCGCGATCGCGGCGAAGATCCCTAGCAGCGCCTCGCTGTGCCGCTCGCCGTCGCCGCGGATCAGCTCGGGGTAGTGGAAATCGTCGCCGGTGTAGAGCCGCACCCCGGCCGGCAGCCGTGTCCGCACTCGCCGCTCCAGCCCGGCGTCGAGCATCGACACCTTCACACCGTCCACTTTGGACGGATGCTCGGCGATCAGCGCCAGCAGCGTCGTGGCCGCCTCGTCCGGATCGGTGCTGCCCCAGTAGCCGGCCAGCGCCGGGTCGAACATCGGGCCGAGCCAGTGCAGGATCACCGGACGGTCGGCCGCGGCCAGCAGCGGCGCGTAGACCTCGTGGTAGTCCATGGCATCACGGGCGGTCGCGGCGAGCTGCCGGCTGGCCATCAGGATCACGTTCGCACCCGCACCGCGCACCGTCTCGATCTGCTCTGTGTAGGCGGCGCGAATCTCGTTCAGTGACAACGCTTCCGGCCGGTGGTCGGTGCCGGCGCCCGCGGCGATCAGCCCGCCCACGGCCGCCGCTTCACGGGCCGAGCGGGTGATCAGCTCCCGGGTGGCGGCCCAGCCCAGCCCCATGCCGCGCTGGGCGGTGTCCATCGCCTCGGCGACGCCGAAACCGTAGGACCACAGGTGATGACGGAACGCCAAAGTCGCGTCCCAGTCCAGCACCGCCGGCGCCTCGGGCGAGTTTTCGCCGTACGCCGACGCGGCCACATGCGCTGCGGCGTAAGCGATCCGGGACTGCAGTGGCCCGGCCGGGCGCGGGAATTCCCGTGGCACGGAAGGCCGGTACTCGCGCACGCTGCCGTCGGCCTGCGGCAGCCGCAGGAGGGTGCGGGCGGCCGTCATGGCAGCTGCTCCAGCGTGATCCGGCGGCCCTCGGCCGACGATCGCAGGCCGGCCCGGGCGAGCTGGATGCCACGGGCGCCGGAACGCACGTCGTGCCGGTAGGCCGGGGCACCGGGATCGTCGACGACGTGACGGACGAACTCCTCCCACTGCGCGCGGAAACCGTTGCCGAATTCGGCGTTGTCCGGCACCTCGGTCCACTGGTCGCGGAACGACTCGGTGGCCGGCAGATCCGGATTCCACACCGGACGGGGCGTGACGCTGCGGTGCTGCACCCGGCAGCCCCACAGCCCGGCGACGGCGCTGCCTTCGACCCCGTCCACTTGGAACTCCACCAGCTCCTGGCGCTCGACCCGCACGCACCACGACGAGTTGATCTGGGCGATCGTGCCACCGGCCAGCTCGAAGATCGCGTAGGCGGCGTCATCGGCGGTCGCGGCGTACGCGACGCCCTGCTCGTCGACCCGTTCGGGGATGTGCGTGACGGTGCGGGCGGAGACCGATTCGACCCGGCCGAACAGGTTCTCCAGCACGTACGCCCAGTGCGCGAACATGTCCAGGGCGATGCCGCCGCCGTCCTCGGCCCGGTAGTTCCAGCTCGGCCGCTGCGCGGTGGGAGAACGGCCTTCGAAGACCCAGTAGCCGAACTCGCCGCGGACCGACAGCACCCGGCCGAAGAAGCCGTTGTCGATGAGACGGCGCAGCTTGCGCAGACCGGGGAGGTAGAGCTTGTCGTGCACCACGCCGGTCTTGAGCCCGGCGGCCTCCGCGCGTCCGGCGATGTCCAGCGCGTCCTCAACCGTCTCCACCACCGGCTTCTCGGCGTAGATGTGTTTGCCGGCGCGGATCGCGGCGAGCAGGGTATCGCGACGGACCCCGGTGAGCTGGGCGTCGAAATAGACGTTGATCGTCGGATCGGCGAGCACCGCGTCCAGGTCGGTCGAGTACTCGGCGATGCCGTGCCGATCGGCCAGCTCGGCCAGCTTGGCCGGATTCCGGCCCACCAGCACCGGTTCGAGCTGCACGCGCCGTCCGTCGGTGAGCGTCACCCCGCCGTCTTCGCGGATCGCGAGCACGGAACGCAGCAGGTGCTGGTGGTAGCCCATCCGCCCGGTCACGCCGTTCATCGCCACGCGCACTACCTCTGCGCCCACGACACCACCTCCGAGGATTTCCTTCGGATAGTAAGCGCTCTCTGTATGGCCCGCTACCCTTGCGGAGGTGTAGGTTGGTCGCCGACGGAAAGCGCTTACTGTCACGGCGGGCGGTGACGATGATCGTTCCAGGTCTGGTCTCGGTGACGTTCCGGGATCGCGGCGTTCCCGAGATCATCGATCTCGCGGGCGAATGCGGTTTGCCCGCCGTCGAATGGGGTGGCGACGTGCACGTGCCGGCCGGGGATTTCGGTGCCGCGGAACGCACTCGCGCCCAGTGCGCCGCGGCCGGCATCGCCGTCGCCGCCTACGGTTCCTATTACCGGGCAGACGAAACCGACCCCGTTCCCGTGCTGGACACCGCGGCGCGGCTGGGTGCGCCGCTGGTGCGCGTCTGGGCCGGTCGGCTCGGCTCGGCGGAATCGCAGCCACCACACCGGGCCCAAGTGGTGACCCGGTTACGGGCGGCAGCCGACGCCGCGCGGGAACGTGGCCTGCGGCTCGCGCTGGAGTACCACGCCGGCACCCTCACCGACACACTCGAGTCGACACAACGACTTCTCACGGAACTCGATCATCCCGCCGTGGTGCCGTATTGGCAGCCAAGCGGCGGACAATCCGCTTCGTCGGCCATGACGCAGATCCGGGCGCTCCTCCCCGAAGCGCCCTCAGTGCACGTCTTCAGCTGGAGCCCGGCCGAACGGCTGCCGCTCGCCGAGCGCGGCGACCTGTGGCAGCCGGTCTTGGCGGAGCTGGCCGCGGACGGGGTGACCCGGCACGCGCTGCTCGAGTTCGTGGCCGGCGACGATCCCGGTGCGTTGCGCCGCGACGCCGCGACCTTGCTGAGCTGGATCGGCTGAGCGAGGATGCCCCTCCCCATCGCGGACGACCGCAGCCTCTCCCCGTACACCGGCTTCACCCGCGCGCACTGGGAAGCCGTCGCCGACAATGCCTTGGCCGCCGTTCGCCCGTACGCCACCGAGCAGCACGCTCTGCTGCACTTGCCAGGACCGGCCAGCGCCTCCGGCCGGCACAGCGACGGCCTGGAGGGCTTCGCCCGCACGTTCCTGCTCGCCGGTTTCCGTCTCGCGCAGTCCGGTGACACGGAGTCGGGCAGCCACGCGGAGTGGTACGCGCGAGGGCTGGCCGCCGGCACCGACCCCGCCTCCGCGGAGCGCTGGCCGGACGTGCGCGACCGCCCGCAGGCCCGCGTGGAGTGCGCCTCGCTCGCCATCGCGCTGCACGAGAGCCGGCCGTGGATCTGGGACCGGCTCGACGACGCCGTGCGGCAGCGGATCGTCGAGTGGATGTCCGGGATGCTCGGCGTGGGGGTGCCGGAGAACAACTGGCTGTGGTTCCGGGCCGTCACCTCGGCGTTCCTGCGTTCGGTCGGCGCGCCGTACAGCGAGCACGACATCGGCTACGCGATCGAGCGAGCCGAGGACTGGCAGGTGGACGGCTGGTACGCCGACGGCGCCGAGCCGGGCGCGCCGGAGCTGCGCAACTTCGACTACTACTGCGGCTGGGCCATGCAGTTCTACGCGCTCTGGTACTGCCGGATCGGTGGTGACGACACTGTTGTCCAGCGCTACCGTGACCGCCTGCGCCGCTACCTCGACGACGTCCAGCACCTGGTCGCCCCGGACGGCGCCCCGGTCTACCAGGGACGGTCGCTGACCTACCGGTACGCGATGCTCGCCCCGTTCTGGACCGGCGCCGCCTTCGACGCCACCCCGCTGTCCCCCGGCCGGACCCGGCGGCTGGCGAGCGGGGTGCTGCGGCACTTCCTCGACGCCGGCTGCTTCGACGAGCGCGGGCTGCAGGTGCTCGGGTGGCACGGGGAATTCCCGCTGATGCGGCAGGTCTACTCCGGACCGGGGTCGCCGTACTGGTCCAGCAAGGGGTTCGCCGGACTGGTCCTGCCGCCGGACCATCCAGTGTGGACGGAGCGGGAGGAGCCGCTGGCCGTCGAGGCCGGCGACGTGCACCGCACGCTCACCGCGCCCGGCTGGCTGGTGTCCGCCACGACGGTCGACGGGGTGGTGCGGGTGGTCAACCACGGCAGCGATCACACCGATCCCGCCGGCCCCGGCGCCGACGACCCGCTGTACGCCCGCATCGGCTACGCCAGCCACGCCGCGCCCGACGCCACCGAGGCGGCGCGCACCGACCCCGTCGACTCCCACGTCGCCGTGCTGGACGCGGCCGGCCGTCCCGCTCATCGCAGCCCGCTGATCCGGCTGCATCTTGGTTCGCGGATCGCGGTGTCCCGCCACCGCGCCCATTGGCCGGAGGGGACGCCGCCACGGCCCTACTCGGACGATCCGCCGGTTCCCTCGTGGCGCACCGGTCCGTGGGTCACCACCGCGTCGCTGGTGAACGGGCCGCTGGAAGTGCGGATCGTCCGCGTCGACGGTGTGGCCGGTGACTCCGTGCGCGTGCGGATCGGCGGCTACTGCCTCGCGGACACCCAACCACTCCAGCGCGCGACCGGAGCCGACGTGGCCTGGGCGTGGCGCGGTGACGGTCTGGCCAGCACCGTGGCGGCACTGCGAGGTTCCGTCGTCGGCGCGATTGACGAAGCCACCGATGCGAACGCGCTCGGTCCGCATTCGGCCACGCCGTATCTGACCGTCGACGCCGCCGCCGGCGAGATGATCGCGGTGCTGGTTTGCCTGTCCAAGGTGACGGCCGGACCGGCGGCTTCAGCCGGGTTACGGGTCACCAGCGACGGATCGGCAACTGCCGTCACGTGGCCGGACGGCAGCCGGGACGAGGTCGATCTGCCGCCGCCTCCCGGCCGGCTGGTGGCCTCGTGAGTGTTTGTGACGGTTAGAACCGGCATAAACACTCACGAGCATTGAATCGGACCGAGGGCTACAGTTACCGAACCGGTTCAGCACGCGAGGGAAGGTGCCGATGAAGCGCCCCACGATCACGGATGTCGCCCGCCGGGCCGGCGTGGCCAAGGGCACCGTGTCCTATGCCCTGAACGGCCAGCCGGGCGTCTCCGAGGAGACCCGCCGCCGGATCCTCGCCGTGGCCGAGGAACTGGGCTGGCGGCCGAACCCCGCCGCCCGCGCGCTGTCCGGGTCCGGGTCGCAGGTGATCGGGATGGTGCTGGCCCGCCCGGCGATGCTGCTCGGCGTCGAGCCGTTCCTGATGCGGCTGACCTCCGGGATCGAGCTGGAGCTGTCCCGGTCCGGGTTCGCGCTGATGCTGAAGGTCGTCGGCGATCTGGACGAGGAGATGGCGATCTACCGCAAGTGGGCGTCCGAGCGGCGGGTCGACGGCCTGCTGATCCTCGACCTGCGTGTGCAGGATCCCCGGCTGGAGCTGGTGGAGCAGCTGGGCCTGCCCGCGACCGTGATGGGCGATCCGCGGCGCCACGCCGGATTGTCCGTGGCGCGCAAGGACGAGACGGCGGCGATGACCTCGGTGGTCGAGTACCTCGCCGCGCTCGGGCACCGGCGGATCGTGCACGTCGCCGGGCAGCGGGAGTTCCTGCACATCCGCCAGCGCGGCCGGGCCTTCGGCGCCACGCTCCGGCGGCTGGGCATCACCGGCACCGCCCGCACGGTCTACGCCGACTACACGCTGGAACGAGCCGCCGAGATCACCCGCGGCCTGCTGGCGGAGGCGAGCCCGCCGACCGCGCTGATCTACGACAACGACGTGATGGCCGTCGCCGGGGCGGGCGTCGCCAGGGAGATGGGCGTCGACGTCCCCGGCGAGCTGTCGATCGTGGCGTGGGACGATTCCCCGCTGTGCCAGTTCGCCTATCCGCCGCTGACCGCGGTGTCGGTGGACGTCGTCGAATACGGGCGGGCCGCGACGGAGCTGCTCATCGGCGTGATCGGCGGCGGGCCGGCCGGGGAGGTCACCGCCGAACCGGCCCGGCTGATCCCGCGCGGCACGACGGCAAGGGCGAAGGACGCACCCGGACGGGCTTGACTACTGAACCGGTTCGGTGATGTGATGCCGAGCACAACTCGGCGGTCGACGACAGACCGGAGGTCGGCATGGACTCGTTTCGCTCCACCGGCACGCCGCTCAAACGGCGCACCTTTCTCGCGGCGGCATTGGCCGCTCCGCTCGCCGGCGCGGCCGTCGGCACCGCCTCGGCGTCGGCCACCGGCAGCCGGGCGACGGGCCGGACCTTCCACGTGAGCCAGGCCGGCTCCGACCGGGCCGACGGGCTCGCTTCCACCAGCGCGTGGCGCAGCGTCGAGCAGGTGAACAAGGCGCTCGCGGACGGCGGGATCACCCGCGGCGACCAGGTGCTGTTCCGCCGCGGCGACACCTTCTACGGCGCCCTCGACGCCATCCCGCCGTCGACGGACACCACGCGGCAGCTCGCGTTCGGCGCGTACGGCACCGGCGCCCTCCCCCAGCTGACCAGCTACAAGGTGTGCACCATCGCGGCGGGCTGGACCCAGTACGACAGCCAGACCTGGCGGATCGACCTGAGCGCCAATTCCGGCGCATACACCGGAAACACCGGCTCGGCCAACGTGAACGTCGGCTTCCTCCGGGTGGACGGCGTGGTTCGCGCGCGCAAGCGCTTCACCCTCGACGCACTCGCCGGCGATTGGGACTTCTACAGCGACAACACGCAGTACCTGTACGTCCGACTCGCCGGCAATCCCGCGCTGGCCGGCGTTGTCCGGGCCGCGGTCGACGGCAACCTCGTCACCGCCCAGTCTTCGGTGGCCGTGCGCGACCTGGAACTGGTGGGCAGCGGCGGCCACGGCTTCCGGTCCCCAGGGCTGATCAGCAACGTCACCGTCTCCGGCTGTGTCATCCACGAGATCGGCGGCTCCCAGCTGCTGAGCGGCCCGGCGAACACCCGCTACGGCAACGGGGTGGAGATCTGGATCGGCGGCAGCGACATTTCCGTGACCAGCACCCAGATCTACGACGCGTACGACGTGGCCGTCACCTGTCAGGGCAAGCAGACCGGTGCCCAGACCGGCTGGACCCGCGTGCACGTCACCGGCTGCACCATCCGCAACTGCACGCAGTCGTTCGAAATGTGGTGCCAGGGCACGGGAACCGGCTCGGGTTACGGCTTCACCGACTGCTCGTTCGCCGGCAACGACTGCCGGCAGGCGGGTTACTCGTGGGGCGCGGGGGTCCGGCCGGACACCGCGGGCAAGGGCACCCACCTGCTGTTCTACGACACCGAGCTGCCCTGCGGCGGCCTGTCGATCACGGACAACACCTTTTACGACGCGGCACAGAACTACACCTATTTCGCGCACACCGCGCCGCCGGCCGGGATGGTCGTCGACAAGAACCGCGTCTCGCTGCTCGCCGGCACGAAGCTGGAGTACCAGCGCGCCGAGACGATCGCGAACGCCGCCGCCTGGACCGCCGCGACCGGCCTGGACCGCACCAGCACGTTCACCGTGCTCTGACGGCAAGGAAGATCCATGCGCAAGGTTCTGTCCCTGGACGGTTGGGGCGTAACGGAAACCGGCCGCGAAGACTGGCTGCCGGCCCCCGTGCCCGGCACCGTGCACGAGGCCCTGCTCGCGGCCGGCCGCATCCCCGACCCGCACACCGGCACGAACGAGGCCGACGTGCAGTGGGTCGGCGAGCGCGATTGGACGTATCGGTGCACCTTCGACCGGCCGGACGGCTTCGGCGAGGCGGCTTCGGTCGCGCTGTGCCTCGACGGTCTCGACACCTTTGCCACGGTCACACTCAACGGCAGCGAAATCCTGGTGTGCGACAACATGTTCGTCCCGCACCGGGTGGACGTGCGGGAGCAGCTCCGGCCGTCCGGGAACGAGCTGGAGATCAGCTTCCAGTCGGCGTGGCGGCGCGGTAAGGAGCGGGAGTCCGCCGGCGGGGTGCTCGGCGACTGGAGCACCGGTGACGCCAGCCGCATGTGGGTCCGCAAGGCCGGGTACCACTACGGCTGGGACTGGGGCCCGACGCTGATCACCGCGGGCCCGTGGCAGGCGGTGCGCCTCGAGGCGTACGACGCCGCAATCACTTCCGTGACCTGTCCGATCGAGGTGACCGACGACCTCGCGCGGGCCCGGGTGCCGGTGCACGTCCGCCTCGACACGGCCGAACGGGAGGGACTCTCGCTCCGGGCCGAGCTGTCCGGCCCGGACGGGGCGCTGCTCGCCAAGACCGACGCCGGCCTGGACGAGGAGCTGTCCTTCGACGTCGTCCGGCCGCGGCTGTGGTGGCCGCACGGGCACGGCGCCGCCGACCGCTACCGCCTCACCGTCACCGTTCTGCGGGACGGGGCCGAGCTGGACAACTGCGAGCAGCACGTCGGGATCCGCCGGGTCCGGCTGGTGCAGGAACCGCTGGACGGCCACCACGGCACCGGTTTCCACTTCGAGATCAACAACCGGCCGGTGTTCTGCGGCGGCGCCAACTGGATCCCCGCCGACTCCTTCACCCCGCGGATCACCGCCGGGCGTTACCACGACCTGCTCAGCGCGGCCGCCGACGCCAATATGGCCATGATCCGGGTCTGGGGCGGCGGCATCTACGAGCCCGATCTCTTCTACGACCTGTGCGACGAGCTGGGCCTGCTGGTCTGGCAGGACTTCATGTTCGCCTGCGGCCAGTACCCGGCGCCGGACTGGATGACCGCGTCGGTGACGGCCGAAGCCGAGGCAGCCGTTGCCCGGCTGCAGCACCACCCGAGCATCGTTTTGTGGTGCGGCAACAACGAGGACTACTCACTGGCCCGGGAAGAAAGCCGCTATCCGGACTCCTCAGAAAGCGCTTTCCCGGCCCGGGCCTACTACGAGGAGCTACTCCCCGAGATCGTGGCCGCGGCCGACCCGCACACCCCGTACTGGCCCGGCAGCCCTTACCCGGACGAGAACACGGCCGGCGACCAGCACGTCTGGGATGTCTGGCACGGCGAGCAGGCCCGGTACCAGGACTACGCGCGATTCCCGGCCCGTTTCGTCAGCGAGTTCGGGATGCAGTCCTTCCCCGCGCCGGAGACGCTCGACGCGCGCATCCCGGTGGACGAGCGGCACCTCGGCTCCCGCGCGCTGGAGCACCGCAACAAGGCCGTCGGCGGCCCGAGCCGCTTGGCTTCCTACGTGGCGGACAACTTCGGCGCCGCCGCGGAGCTGGACGCCTACCGCTACCGGACCCAGCTCGTCCAGGCCGAGGCGGTCACCTACGCCATCCACGCCTGGCGCCGTCAGTGGCAGGGCCCCGGGCGGCGGGTCGTCTCCGGTGCGCTGGTGTGGCAGCTCAACGACTGCTGGCCGGCGATCAGCTGGGCGCTCATCGATCACCTCGGCTTCCGCAAACCCGCCTACTACGCCCTCCGGCGCGCCCTTGCCCCCGTCGCCGTCGGTCTCGCTGGTGGGGGCGAGGCGTGGGCGGTCAACGACACGCCACACGACCTGAGCGCCGAACTCGTCATCGAGATCTCCGGCCTGGACGCGTCGAGCACCGAAGTGGTGCACCGCGCGGAGTGCCTGCTGCCCGCCGGCCGCGCCGTGGAACTCGGCGCCCTCCCGAATCTGCCGGCCGACGTCGTGGTCCAGGCCCGGCTCGAGGCCGGCACCGCGGTGCCGGCCGCGCACACCCGCTGGCCGGAACCGCATCGGCAGCACCCGCTCGCCGACCCGGACCTGGAGGTGACGGTGCTCGACCGGAACGCCATCCGGCTCACCGCCCAGCGCCCGGCCAAGGGCGTCTGGCTGCCCGCGCCCCGATCCGTGGCCTGGAGCGACAACCTGGTCGACCTGCTGCCCGGCCGGCCGTTGACCCTGACCGGCCAGGACATCGCCGACGCCGTACCGCGCATCGAACACCTGGTCTTTCCCGCACCAAAGTCGTAGGAGGCAACGATGCCCGCTCGACTGAGCCGCCGGTCCCTGCTCGCCGCGGCGGCCGCCGTCCCGATGGCCGCCGCGCTGGGTGCCTGCTCCGGTGGCGGCACCGGCAGCGGCAAAGGCGGTCCGGTCCGCCTCACCTTCTGGGCCGCGATCCGCGGCAGCCAGCAGGTGGTCGACGAGTTCAACCGGACCCACCCGCACATCCAGGTCGAGTTCCAGCAGCTGCCCGGCGGCAGCCAGGGCGGTTACGCCAAGCTGAGCAACGCCGCCCGCGCCGGCAACGGCCCGGACGTGGTGACCGTCGACATTCCCCAGATCCCCGGCTTCGCCATCGACGGCATCCTGCGGGACCTCACCGACCTGGTGTCCGACGAGCTGCGCCAGGCATTGCTGCCGCAGGCGATCGGGCTCACCTCGCTGGCCGGCCGGACTTTCGCCGTGCCGCTGGACATCGAGCCGATGGTGCTGCACTACCGCACCGACCTGTTCGCCGAGTACGGCCTCGCCCTCCCCCGCACCTGGGACGAATTCGCCGGCGCGGCCCGTACCGTGCGCCGCCGATCCCAGCAGCGGCGGCTGGTCCTGTTCGCCACCGACGGAGCCAACGAGTTCTCCTCGTATTGCTGGCAGGCCGGCGCGCAGTGGTTCGACACCAGCACCGGCGCGTGGAACGTGTCGCTGGCCGACGCCCCCACCCGCAAGGTCGCCGCGTACTGGCAGCAGCTGATCGACGAGGACCTGGTGTTCGTCAACGCCGTCGACAGCCAGCAGGCCAACGCCCAGATCGGCCAGGGGCTCGTGCTCGCCCGGCTCGCCGGTGCCTGGGGCGCGGGCTCGCAGAGGTCCGCGCAGCCGGGGCAGGCGGGCAAGTGGCGGATCGCCCCGCTGCCGCAGTGGGATCCGCCCCCGGCGCTCGGCACCCACGGCGGCTCCGCGTTCGCCATCACCAAGGACAGCGAAAACCCTGAAGCCGCAATGGAATTCATCGCCTGGCAGGCCTCGCACCCGGACGCGCTCAAAGCCCGGCTCTCCAGCGGGATCAGCAGCTCCTACCCGGCCGCGCCCGGCCTGTTCGACGTCGGCCGCGCCGCGTTCGACCGGGCCTACTACGGCGGGCAGGACATCTTCACCCTGTTCCGGCAGGAGGCCGCGAAGATCCGCCCGGGCTGGGTGTGGGGCCCGCGCATGACCGCCACCCAGCGGCTCATGCAGGACGGCTTCGCCAAGGCCGGCGCCGGCCAGGGCACCCTCATCGACGCCGTACGCGCGGCACAGGCCGGCACCATGCCCGACCTCGACGCGCTCGGCCTGGCCACTACCCAGCACAGCAGCTGAGGAAGGCAGGTGACACCGATGGCCACGACCTTGACCTCGGCCCGGACCGGCAAGCCGCCGAAACCGGCGCCGGCCAAGCGCGTCCGCGGGCGCACCCGCGGCCACGGATCCGGCGCGGCCGCGGTGCTGATGGCGCCGTTCTTCGTGTTGCTGGTGGCCGTTTTCCTGATCCCCGTCGGCATCGCCGTGTGGCTGAGTTTCTTCGGCGCGGACCGGCCGGGGCTCGGGATCGGCCCGGAGCGCACGGTCTTCGTCGGACTGCGCAGCTACGCGGCGGTGCTGACCGACCCGACGTTCCTCGGCAGCGTCGGCACGGTGGCCCTGTACAGCGTCATCTACCTCCCGCTGATGGTGGTCTGCGGTCTGGCGCTGGCCCTCCTGCTCGACTCCGGTGCCGTGCGGCTGCGGGCCGTGGCGCAGCTGGGGCTGTTCCTGCCGCACGCCGTGCCCGGCATCATCGCCGGGATCATCTGGCTGTACCTGTACACGCCGGGGATCAGCCCGATCATCGCCCTGTTCGCCAAGGGCGACATCACCCTCGACTTCCTCGGCGTGCACGCCGTGCTGCCGTCGATAGTGAACATCGCCGTGTGGAGCAACCTCGGCTACAACGTGGTGATCTTCTACGCCGCGCTGAAGGCCATCCCGCGCGAGATCATCGAAGCGTCCGTTGTGGACGGTGCCGGCGGAGTCCGGACCGCGGTGCAGGTCAAGGCGCCGCTGGTGCGGTCGGCGATCGTGATGGTCGCGATGTTCACCCTGATCGCGGCGCTGCAGCTGTTCACCGAGCCGACGCTGCTCAGCCAGTCGACCCCGATGATCGGCTCCCGCTACACGCCGAGCATGTACATCTTCGACGCGGCCTTCACCCGCAACAACTACGGCCTGGCCGCGGCCGCTTCGGTGATCCTGCTGGTCTGCACCATCGCCCTGTCCTACGGCGTCACCCGCTGGACGAACCGCACCGGTGAGGAGACCGCCCGATGAGCGCCGAATCCGCGCTGGTGCGCCCGAGGCTGCTCGGCCGCACCGCGGCCACCACCGTGGTCGGCATCGCCGTCCTGTACACCGTGCTGCCGGTGCTCTGGCTGGTGCTCGCCGCGTCGAAGAACCGCGACGCCCTGTTCGGCAGCAACATCCTCGACCTCGGCAACTTCTCCGTCGGGGCGAACCTGCACGCCCTGTTCACCATGGACGGCGGGCTGTACGGCCAGTGGTACCTCAACAGCCTGCTCTACGCGGTCGTCGGGGCCGCGCTGAGCGCATTGATCAGTGTGGCTTGCGGCTACGCGTTCGACAAGTTCCGCTTCCGGCACAAGGAAAAACTCTTCGGCCTGGTCCTCGCGGCCGTGATGGTGCCGCAGACGGTCCTCGCGCTGCCGCTGTACCTCACGGCGTCCGGCGTCGGCCTGGTGGACACTGTCTGGGCGGTGCTCATCCCGGTGCTCTTCAACCCGTTCGGCGTTTACCTCGGCCGGATCTTCAGCGAGGGGTACGTGCCGAACGACGTGCTGGAGGCGGCCAGGATCGACGGCGCCGGCGAACTGGTCACCTACCGGCGGGTCTCGCTGCGGTTGCTCGGCCCCGGCTTCGTCACCGTTTTCCTCTTCCAGCTGACCGCGATCTGGAACAACTTCTTCCTGCCCATGGTGATGCTGTCGGATCAGCACCTCTATCCGCTCAGCCTCGGGCTGTACACCTGGAACAGCCAGGCCCTCGTCTCGCCCGAGTACTACCCCGTCGTGGTCATGGGATCACTGCTCGCCGTCCTGCCGCTGATCATCGCTTTCGTGATGCTGCAACGGTTCTGGCGCTCCGGCCTGACCGCCGGAGCGGTGAAGTGACCGGCGTGCGGCGCCCACGGGCCGCGTTCGCGATGGCTCCCGACGCGGCCGCCGCGGTACTCACCGACGCGGCGCGGGCCGCGTTCGCCGAGTCCTGCGACCTGGCGCCGGTACTCCACGACTTCACCACACCGGCGGCCGCGGCCGTGCTGCGGGACACCGAGCTGCTGATCACCGGCTGGGGGTGCCCGCCGCTGGACGCCGCGGCGCTCGCCGCCGCGCCCCGGTTACGGGCGGTCGTGCACACCGCCGGCTCCGTGCGCGGTCTCGTGACGCAGGCCTGCTGGGACCGTGGCATCGAGGTGTCCTCGGCCGCGGCCGCCAACGCGCTGCCGGTCGCCGAGTACACCGTCGCGATGATTCTGTTGTCCGGCAAGCAGGTACTGGAACAGGCCCGACGCTACCGGGCGGCGCGGTCCCGGCCCGGCGAGTTCACTGGGCTCTCCGGGCTGGGCAACTACCGCCGCACCGTGGGTGTGCTGTCCGCGTCGCTGATCGGGCGCCGCGTCATCGAGCTGCTGCGCCCGTACGACCTGCGCATCCTGCTGCACGATCCGTACGTCTCCGCGGCGGAGGCGCGCGGGCTGGGCGCCCAGCCCGCCGAGCTGGCCGAGCTGTTCGCCCGCAGCGACGTGGTCAGCGTCCACACCCCGCTGCTGCCGGCCACCCGCAGCCTCGTCGACCGCGCCCTGATCTTCTCGATGCGCCCCGGCGCTGTTCTGATCAACACCGCCCGAGGAGCGGTGCTCGACCAGCAGGCACTGACCGACGCCGCCACCGCCGGCCGCATCCAGGCCATCCTCGACGTCAGCGACCCCGAGGTACTGCCCGCCGACCATCCACTGTGGACCTGCGAGAACGTGCTGATCACCCCGCACGTCGCCGGCTCCCAGGGCAACGAGCTGAACCGCCTCACCGACTCCGCTGCCGCTGAGGTGGCCCGCTGGGCGGCCGGGACCGGCTTCGCCCACCCGGTACTACCGGAACGGCTGGACTTCCTGGCTTGAGGATGCAGGTCAGGCGGCGTACTTGATTTCGAAACTTGTCGATAGTTCATTCCGACCGGGATCGGACTGGGGCAAACCACACGGCCCACAGAACATCGAGTAGTGGAATGAAAATCGCAGATTCGCATTTCCATTATTCACCACCCGGAAGCTGCATGACCCGTAGAGCGTGTACTGCGTGTGGCCGGGGTTGGTCACTGCTCGGCCAGTGAACCGCCCGTTCGAGTCCGTCGCATCAAATGTGGTATTCGCCTGCGTAAAAGTGAGTTATGGTCCGCACTTGCCGGAGTCACCAGCAAGCCCATGGCAATCACGATCACAG
>DASXYS010000024.1:0-13944 GCA_036502365.1 Amycolatopsis sp. | reverse complement strand
GGACCAGCGCGACCAGCCCGGGCGGCCGGAACACCTCGGCCGACCCGGTCAGCTCATCCGGCGTCCACCAGCGCTGGTCCTTGATGACGCGGTTCTCGCTCGCGGTCAGGTGCGCGCGGGTCAACCGGGTCTCGTCGACCTGGCACAGGTAGTAGCGCTCGCGGCTGAGCAGCGGCCCCAGCCCCGGCACCAGCATCTCCAGCTCGCGCCGCCACGCGCACGCGCGGATGACCACGCCGGTGAGGCCGGTCTCCTCGTACAGTTCGCGGATCAGCGCCTGATCGTGCGTTTCGCCGGGTTCCACCCCGCCGCCGGGCGTCACCCAGTACCGCACCAGGTCGGGCTCCCGCGGGTCGAGTGGCTGGTCGTCCTGGTGCAGGAGCAGCAGCAATCGACCGCCGCCGTCGAACACGATGCCGCGCGCCGACTCCCGCACCCTCGTCACGGGTCAGCCGAACCGCGGGCCGACGTTCAGCTCGCGGGCCCGCAGGTCCGCCAGGTCGCGGCTTTCGGCGATGCCCGGGGACGGGGTGAGGCCCGACTTGCGGAGCAGCTTGATCACGGACGCCGGCTGGTGCGTGGTGACCAGCCGGTCGACCTCGGTCCGCAGGTCTTCGGGCAGGCTGTCCCACAGGGCACGGGTGCTGGTTTCGTCGGTCACCGCCCCAGTCTGGCCGCTCAATCCGCGAGCCGCCAGAACGGCGAGACCGGGCCCACCCCCGCGCCGAGCGGGTACGCCTCCGCGACGCACCGTTCGATGAAGCGCTTCGCCTCCGCGACGGCCGTTGGCACGTCGGCGCCCTTCGCCAGCGAAGACGTGATTGCCGACGCCATCGTGTCGCCGCCGCCGTGCGTGTTCTCCGTGTTGATGCGGGCGCCGGTCAGCTCGATCGGCTCGGTGCCGTCATACAACAGGTCGACGCAGGTGTCGGTGTCGCGCATGTGGCCGCCCTTCACGAGCACCCACAGCGAGCCGAAGTCCAGCAGCGCTTCGGCCGCCGCGCGCTGCGTGGCCGTGTCGGTGACCGTGATGCCGGTGAGCAGCCGTACCTCGTCGAGGTTCGGCGTGATCAGCGTGGCGCGCGGGAACAGCTCGGTGCGGATCGCTTCGAGCGCCTCCTCGCGCAGCAGCGCGTGCCCGGTCATCGACGCGGCCACCGGGTCGACCACAAACGGCGTGTCCGTGCCCCGTCCGATGTGGACCTCGTCGAGCGTCTTCGCCACCGCCTGGATGATCTCGGCAGTGGCGAGCATACCGGTTTTCGCCGCGTGCACACCCATGTCCGACGCGACGGCCTTGATCTGCGCGGTGACGACGTCCACCGGGATCTCGGTGAAACCCTGCACGCCCAACGAATTCTGCACCGTGACGGCGGTCAGCGCGACCAGCCCGTGCACGCCGTTCGCGAAGAACGTGCGCAGGTCGGCCTGCACGCCCGCACCACCGCCGGAGTCGGAACCGGCGATGGTGAGGGCGGTGCGAGGAGTGGTGTTCATGGCCCGACCACGGGCAGGTACACCTTGTTGCCGTGCTCGCCGAACTCGGCCGACTTCTCCGCCATGCCGGCCTCGATGGCTTCCACAGTGGACAGACCGTGCTCCTCGGCGTACTTGCGCACGTCCTGGGTGATCCGCATCGAGCAGAACTTCGGCCCGCACATCGAGCAGAAGTGCGCCGTCTTGGCCGGTTCCGCAGGCAGCGTCTCGTCGTGGAACGAGCGCGCGGTGTCGGGGTCGAGCGACAGGTTGAACTGATCGTTCCAGCGGAACTCGAACCGAGCCTTGGACAGTTCGTCGTCCCACTCCTGCGCGTGCGGGTGGCCCTTGGCGAGGTCGGCCGCGTGCGCGGCGATCTTGTACGTGATCACGCCGGTCTTCACGTCGTCGCGGTTGGGCAGCCCGAGGTGCTCCTTCGGCGTGACGTAACACAGCATCGCCGTGCCGTACCAGCCGATCTGCGCGGCGCCGATGGCCGAGGTGATGTGGTCGTAGGCCGGCGCGATGTCCGTGGTGAGCGGGCCGAGGGTGTAGAACGGCGCCTCTCCGGTCAGCTGCTCCTCGAGCTCGACGTTCTCCTTGATCTTGTGCATCGGCACGTGGCCGGGGCCCTCGATCATCACCTGCACGTCGTGCTCGCGCGCGAGGTGCGTCAGCTCGCCGAGTGTCTCCAGCTCCGCGAACTGGGCACGGTCGTTCGCGTCGGCGATGGAGCCGGGGCGCAGGCCATCGCCGAGGGAGAACGTGACGTCGTACTTCCGCAGGATCTCGCAGAGTTCCTCGAAGTGCGTGTACAGAAAGGACTCCTGGTGGTGCGCCAGGCACCACGCGGCCATGATCGAGCCGCCGCGGCTGACGATGCCGGTGATCCGGCGCGCGGTCAGCGGGATGTAGCGCAGCAGCACGCCGGCGTGCACGGTGACGTAGTCGACACCCTGTTCGCACTGCTCGACGATGGTGTCGCGGTACACCTCCCACGAAAGCTTTTCCGGGTCGCCGTCGACCTTTTCCAGCGCCTGGTAGATCGGCACAGTGCCGACCGGCACGGGTGAGTTGCGGATGATCCACTCACGCGTCTCGTGGATGCGCTTGCCGGTGGAGAGGTCCATGATCGTGTCGGCGCCCCAGCGGGCGGCCCACACCATCTTGTCGACCTCTTCCTCCACAGAGGACCAGACGGCCGAGTTCCCCATGTTGGCGTTGATCTTCACCAGGAACTTCTTGCCGATGATTATCGGCTCGGACTCCGGGTGCTTGCGGTTGACCGGGATCACCGCCCGCCCGCGCGCCACCTCGTCGCGCACCAGCTCGGGGGAGCAGCGTTCGCGCGCGGCGACGAACTCCATCTCCCGCGTGATCACGCCGGCTTTCGCCCAGCCCAGCTGGGTGTTGTGCGTGCGCCCGTCGGCCCAGCCGGTGCGCAGCGGGTGAAGTCCATTGTGGACGTCGATCTTGGCGTCCGGCTCGGTGTACGGGCCGGAGGTGTCGTACACGTCGAAATGCTCACCGTTCGACAGGTCCACCCGCCGGGCGGGTACCCGGAGACCGGATTCCGTCCGGTGATAGACCTTGTGCGAACCGGTGATCGGCCCCGTGGTCACGGAAGGCGTGATGGCGGCCTTGTTCTCCAGCGTCGTCAACGACGTTCACTCCCTACGCCGGCATTACCCGGTCAGGTTCATGCGGTCGGTGACACCGGGTGTCCACAGACAGACACCAGTCACCCTCTCAGCCCGCCAAGGCGCGAGCTCCCGCGTTTTTTTGAGTTGGGGTTGCGCTACCGACCATGCCACGGCGGCGCGGGCGGCACAAGGCTGTCGCTTCGCCGGCTGGTGGCTTCT
The DNA here is from genome assembly GCA_036502365.1 of Amycolatopsis sp. Taxonomy (GTDB): domain Bacteria; phylum Actinomycetota; class Actinomycetes; order Mycobacteriales; family Pseudonocardiaceae; genus Amycolatopsis. Next base: position 10,606 of record DASXYS010000024.1, on the reverse strand, counting down.
TCACCGGATCGGACCATGCGAGCGCCAGGGATCGACGTAACAATCGCAGGGCTTTGCGCAACTGTGCGCGCTACGTCTCACCTGGGGTTGATATGCGAAAAGTCTTACTCCCGGCGCTGGCGACGCTGCTGGTGACCAGCCTGGTCCCCGCCGCCGCGACCGCCGCCGGCAGCAGCGGCGGGGGTGAAGCACCCGGCGCGCCGGGCACGCACCCGAGCTGGCTGCCCGCGAACAAAACCGGCTTCGGCACCGCACGCGAGGCCGGCAGCGACATCTGGTTCACCCTGCAGGCCGGGCGGATGTCGGAGGTCTACTACCCCGATCTGTCCACGCCGAGCGTCCGTTCGCTGGAACTGGTGGTCAGCGACGGGCGGAGCTTCGCGACCGTCGACTCGTCCGCCCGTGCGCAGCAGGTGCGCCGCGTCGGCTCGGACAGCCTGACCTACGAACAGACCATCACCGACGATCAGCACCGCTGGCGCCTGAGCAAGACGTACGTGACCGACCCGGCCCGCGCGAGTGTGCTGGTGGACGTCGACTTCACGTCGCTGACGGGGCGGCCGTACCAGCTGTACGCCGTCGCCGATCCGGACCTCACGAACGACGGCTCAGACGACTCGGCCCGCGCGTCCGGCCCGCTGCTCACCGCGAACGACGCGAATACCGCGGCGGCGCTGACCGCGGCGCCGTCGTTCACCAGCACGAGCGTGGGTTACGACGGCACGTCCGACGGCGTCACGCAGCTGACCAAGACCCGCAGGCTGACGCCGTATGCCAGCGCCGACAAGGGAAACGTCGTCCTCACCGGGCAGACGGCCGCCGACGGCGTGCGGTCGCGGCACGTCACGCTCACCCTCGGGATGGGCGCGAACAGCTCCGTCGCGGCGGCCAATGCCCAAGCGTCGTCACGGCGTGGCTTCCGCGACACCGAACGCGCGTACGACCGCGGCTGGCAGGGGTACCTGCGGACGGTGAGCCGGCCGCCGTCGTCGCTGAAGACCGGGAGCGAGCGGGACCTCTACACCGCGTCCGTGCTGACGCTGGCGGCGAGCGAGGACAAGCACCACCCGGGTGCCTTCATCGCGTCGCCGAGCATGCCGTGGCGATTCGGGAACAACGATCCGGCGTACTCGCCGTCGGGCACCTACCACCTGGTCTGGCCGCGGGACCTCTACCAGATCGCCACCGGCCTGCTGGCCGCCGGCGACCGCGCGGCCGCGAACCGGTCCGTCGACTACATGTTCGGCACCCAGCAATTGCCGGACGGGCACCTGCCGCAGAACAGCAACGTCGACGGCAAGCCGTACTGGACGTCCGTGCAGCTCGACGAGACGGCGTTCCCGATCGTGCTGGCGCAGCAGCTCGGGCGCGCCGATGTGTGGCCGGGAGTGAAGAAGGCAGCGGATTTCCTGCTGAACTACCGTGCGGACAACGGAAAAGCGTCGCCGTACACCCAGCAGGAACGCTGGGAGGAGCAGGACGGGTACTCGCCGTCGACGATCGCGGCGGTGATCGCCGGCCTGGTGTGCGCGGCCGATCTGGCCTCCCGCAACGGCGCCGCCGCCGACGCGCAGCGGTACCTCGCGGCGGCGGACGCGTTCAAGGCCGGGCTGGCGAAGCAGACCATCACGACGAACGGGCCGCTGTCGAAGGACCCGTACTTCGTGCGGCTGACCAAGGACGGCGACGCGAACGCCGGGACGAAGTACAACCTCGGCAACTCGTCGGTCACCATGGACCAGCGAGCGGTGACGGACGCGGGCTTCCTCGAACTGGTGCGGCTCGGCGTCTACGCGCCGGACGACCCGGTGATCCGCAACAGCATCAAGGTCACCGACGCGGATATCTCGTACACCACGCCGAACGGCCAGTTCTGGCACCGCTACACCAAGGACGGCTACGGCGAGCTGGCCGACGGCTCACCGTGGGACTACACGTTCCCGTCGGAGAGCCGCACGACGTTCGGCCGGCTCTGGCCCCTGCTGGCCGGCGAGCGCGGCGAGTACGAGCTGGCCGCCGGTGACGGCGCCGCCGCGGCCGGCCGGCTGCGCGACCTCGGCCGGGTGGCGAGTTCCGCGGACACCATGCCGGAGCAGGTCTGGGACGAGAACGCGCCGTCGGGCACGCCCGGTTTCGCGCCCGGCACCCCGACCGGCTCGGCGACGCCGCTGGCCTGGACGCACGCGCAGTACGTCCGCCTCGCCTGGGCGGTGAAGGACGGCTCGGTGATCGAACAGCCGGCGGTGGTGCGCTGCCACTTCCTCGGCTGCTGACCGCTCGTGAGTGTTCATGACGGTGAGAACCGTCATGAACACTCACGAGTCCGCTCAGGCGTCGGCCGGTTCCCTGGGCGGCGTCCAGCTCAGGCCGGGGACGCCCCACTTGTTCTTCTTGAGCATCTTCTTCGCCGCGCGGGCGTAGCGGCCGACCAGGCGGTCGAGGTAGAGGTAGCCGTCGAGGTGGTCGGTCTCGTGCTGGAGGCAGCGGGCGAAATACCCGGTGCCCTCGACCTCGATCGGGTTACCGTCGACGTCGAAGCCGGTCACCTTGGCCCACGTGGCGCGCCCGGTCGGGTACGACTCGCCGGGGGCCGACAGGCAGCCCTCCCAGTCGTCGTCCGGGTCGGGCATCGTCTCGGGGATCTCGGAGGTCTCCAGCTTCGGGTTGACCACCGCGCCGCGGTGCTCGACCCCGTCGTCGTCCGGGCAGTCGTAGACGAACAGCCGCAGATCGAGGCCGATCTGGTTGGCGGCGAGGCCGACCCCCTCGGCGGCGTACATCGTTTCGAACATGTCCTCGACGAGGGTGCGCAGCTCGTCGTCGAACTGCGTGATCTCGCGGGTCGGCTGGTGCAGCACCGGGTCGCCGGCGATGCGGATGGCGTGGACGGTCACGAGCGGCGAGTTTAGTCGGACCCTTCTGCTACACCTGGATCGGACCGTGACGCGCCGGGTCGGATGCCCATGTCGAGACTGGGTTCCGTGGTTGAATGGCGGCCGCGGAAGGACAGCCGAAACCGAGCACGAGGAGCCGCATGGACGCCGCGGAGTCGATGGCTGAGGACCAGCCGTCGCCGCCGGAGACTGGGCCGGAGACCGTGGGTGGCCTGACCGAGCGCGAGATGCAGATTCTCGCCTTCGAGCGTCAGTGGTGGCGTCATGCCGGCGCCAAGGAGAACGCCATCCGTGAGCGCTTCTCGCTGTCCTCGACCCGCTACTACCAGCTGCTGAACACGCTGCTGGAGAAACCCGAAGCAGTGGAGGCCGATCCGATGCTGGTGAAGCGGCTCCGCAAGACGCGGGCCGCACGGCAGCGTAAACGCGGCGCCCGGCGGCTGGGGATCGAGCTGTCATGAGCTTCTTCTCGGGACTGTCCCGGCCTCTGCGGGCCGCGGCGGTCGCCCTGATCGGGGTGGCCGTGGTCGCCGCGGTGATCGGTGGCGTCACCTTGGCGACCAGCGGCGGGTCGAACGACAACACCGCCGGTACCGGCAACTCGGCCGGGCCCTCGTCCCAGCCTTCGTCCGGCGGCCCGTCGTCCTCGGCGCCGGGCTCGTCGAGCGCGCCTTCGTCACCCAGCGTGCCGCCGTCCTCGTCGGCCGCGCCGGGCTCGTCCTCGGCCGTCCCGCCCGGCGGCCAGCCCACCGGCCAGCCGGGCCAGCCCGGTGGCCAGCCGGGGACCGGCCAGCAGGCGTCCAACAAGTGGGTCACCGTGCGGGTCTACAACAACTCGCTGATCAAGCACCTGGCCGAGCAGGCCGCGGACGATTTCCGCAGCGCGGGCTGGAACGTGCCCGAGGTCGGCAACTACTCCCAGGGCGTGATCGACCACACCACGGCCTACTTCCGCCCCGGCACCGACGAGGAGGCGGCGGCGAAGCAGCTGGCCACCGAGTTCGGCTTCCAGGCGCAGCCGCGGTTCGACGGCATCCAGAACTCGAGCCCCGGCGTGATAGTGATCATCACCAAGGACTACCAGAGCGGCCACAAGGGCAGCTGAACAGTGCAAAAGCCGGAAGGGGCCACCGAACCAGGTGGCCCCCTCCGGCTTTTTCAGCGTTCCTGCTGCGCCTGGGCGTAGGCCTCCAGCGTGGCCAGCTGTGCGGGATCCAGCGACGGCCGCACGGCCTCGCGGGCCTTGGCCAGGTGCGCGGACGTCACCTCACGGGCCTCCAGCGACTCGCGCATCGCCGTGAGCGCGGCCTCGCGGATCAGGGCGGCGCAGTCGGCCGCGGAGTAACCGTCCAACGTGGACGCCAGCTCCTTCAGGTCCACATCGGACGCCAGCGGGGTGTTCTTCGAGCTGGCGATGAGGATGGCGGCCCGCGATTCGGCGTCCGGCGGCGGCACGTAGACGCGCCGTTCCAGCCGCCCGGGCCGCAGCAGCGCGGGGTCGACCAGCTCGGGCCGGTTGGTGGCGCCCAGCACCACGACCTCCCGCATCGGCTCCACCCCGTCCAGCTCGGTGAGCAGGGCGGCGACCACGCGGTCGGCCACGCCGGAATCGGAGGACTGGCCGCGCCGCGGCGCGAGCGCGTCGATCTCGTCCAGGAAGATCAGCGACGGCGCGGCGTCGGCGGCGCGGCGGAACAGGTCGCGCACCGCGCGCTCCGACTCACCGACCCACTTGTCCAGCAGCTCGGCGCCCTTGATCGCGAACACGTTCAGCGCGCCCGTGCCGGCCAGCGCGCGCACCAGGAACGTCTTGCCGCCGCCGGGCGGCCCGTACAGCAGCACGCCGCGCGGCGGGTCGACGCCCAGCCGCGCGAACGAGTCCGGGTAGCGCAACGGCCACAGCACCGTCTCGGTCAGCGACTGCTTGACGTCGACCATGTTGCCGACGTCGTCGAGCGTCAGCCCGCCGGTGGCCAGGTTGTCCGAAGTGGACAGTGAGATCGGCCGGACGGTGGCCAGCGCGTCCAGCAGGTCCTGCTGGGCGATGCGCGGCTCCTCGGCCTCACGCTGGCGCAGCGCGGCCCGCAGCGCCGCGTCCCGGCGCAGCGCGATCAGGTCCGCGGCGACGAACCCCGGCGTCCGCTCGGCGAGCACGCCCAGATCGGCGCCCGGTTCCACCGGCACGTCACGCAGCAGGATCCGCAGCAGCTCGGTGCGGGTCTTCGCGTCGGGCAACGGCAGGCCCAGCTCGCGGTCGAGCAGCTCGGTGGTGCGCAGCCGGGGGTCGGCGGACTCGGCGCGCTGGGTCGTCGCCACCAGGGCCAGGCCCTCATGACGCAGTGCCGCACGCAGCTCCTCCAGCAGGACGGTGGCCACGGGCGGCGGCTGGGTGGCGGGCAGCAGCGCGTCGACGTCGTTGATCAGCAGCACTGCCGGCCCGTCGCCGTCGGTCGCCCGGGTGATCGCCTCTTTCAGGCGGGCGTGGGCGGCATTCGGCTCCAGCACGGCGATGTTCGGCGCGGCCAGCGACACCACGCGCACCTTCTCGGCCTTGGCCACGGACCGCACGAGCGTCGCCTTGCCGACGCCTTCCGGCCCGGACAGCAGCACGCCGAGGTGGGCCGTGGTGCCGAGCCGCGCGAGCAGGTCCGGGCGGTGGAACGCCAGGTCGAACCATTCGGCGAGCTTGCGGGCCGCGCTTTCCGCGCCGACCAGGTCGGTCACCGGCGGCACCGGCTCGGCCGCTTCTGCCGACTCGGCGGCCACGACCTCCTCGATGACCTCCGCGTCGATGTAGTCCTCGGCGGCGGTGACGGCCGTGCTACGGACCAGTGCCGTCGCGCTGCGCGTCGAAGGCTCGCCACCGGCCGGCTCGCCGGTGCGCGCGCCGCCCCGCCAGCTGACCACAGTGGACGGTCCGATCGCGACCACGCCGGCCGGCTCGATGGCCGTGACGGTGAGCAGCTCGTTGGTCCAGGTCGCGCCGATCGCACGGGAGAGCTGGCCGCGGACGGCGATCACGTCCGAGCCCGGCGCGGGCGAAAGATCTTGCGGCAGAAGGGAAACCGCGTCGCCGAGGGTGACCACCTTGCCGGTCAGCGCCAGCCGCAGGGTCTGCGGCGGCACCGACGCGCTGGCCAGCCGCGAGCCGGCGACCGTCACCGTCTTCGCCGCGGCCACATCGGCGGGCGAGACCACGATCTCGGCGCCCTCGGTGATGCCGAGGTTCGACATCGTGACGTCGTCGGTCAGCACCACACCGGGGGTGCCCGCCTCGTCGGCCGGCGCCGCCAGCGCGACGCTCCGGCGGGCCCCGGTGAGGTGCACGGCGTCCCAGGCACGCAGGCCCAGTGCGTCGAGCACCTCCGGGTGCAGCCGCACCACCCCTCGCCGGGAGTCGAGCGCGGACGGCGTGTGCCGGACGGTCAGCGTGATCTGCGGGTCGCTCACGCTGCTCACCCTAGCGACGCGGGCCCGCCCAGGCGTCGAACGACAGAATGTCCTCGACCGGCGGCCGGGGCGCGGGCGAGAACTCGGCCTGCTTCGAGTAGGCCACCGCGATCAGCCCGATCTGCGTGAAGCCCTCGGGGATGCCGAGCAGCTTCGCGACGTCCTCCTCGTGGTCCACGACGTGGTAGGAGCACAGCGAGCTCGCCAGGCCGCGGGTGCGCAGGGCGAGCTGGAAGCTCCAGATCGCCGGGTAGATCGAGCCGTAGTACGCCGACTGCTCGGCCGCCGACGCCGGCGGCGGGCCGGGCATGCACGGGATCACCAGCGCGGGCACCTGGCCGATGTGGTCCACCAGGTGGCGTGCGGAGGTGCGCATGCTGCTGTCGACCAGGTCGCCGTACTGCGCCTCGGCGGCACGGGCGGCCCGCTGGACGAAGGGCGCGATCTCGGCCCTGACCGCCGGGTCGGTGACGGCGATCCAGCGCTGCGCGGTGAGCAGCGTCCCCGCGGCCGGCGCCTGCTGGGCGACGCGCAGGCAGTCCGCGATGACCTCCTGCGGCACCGGCCGGTCGAGGTCCAGCTTCCGCCGGACGGAGCGGGTGGTGGTGAGCAGCGTCTCGGTGTCCATCGGATTCCCTCCAGAGCTGATGCTTACGTCGTAAGCGTACACCGTAAGTACTTACGACGTAAGCTAAGCTGAACGACGTGGTCCGGGAGACGCTGACACGCGAGAAGGTGCTGGAAGCGGCCCTGCGCCTGGTGGACGAGCACGGCATGAGCGCGCTGTCGATGCGCAAGCTGGCGGCGGAGCTGGGCGTCGAGGCGATGTCGTTGTACAACCACGTCAAGAACAAGGGCGACCTGCTCGACGGGATCACCGCGCACGTCTTCGAATCCGTGCCGCTGCCGGCCGAGGGCTGGGGCTGGGAGACGCGCGTCCGGCACCTCGCGGAGGGGCTGTACACGGCGTTCACGCGGCATCCGGCCGTGGTGCGGACGCTGGCGGCGGAGGAGGCGAACCCGCGTTCGCCGGGCGCGCTGCGGGTGATGGACGCGCTGGTGGGCGCCCTGCTCGACGGCGGCCTGGACGAAGCCGCCGCCGCCCGCGGCTACCGCTCGCTGATGGGACTGACGTTCGGCGCGGCCCTCGCGGACTCCGTCGGACTGGCCGGTGCCCCGGCCGAACGCGAAGAACCGGTCGACGACTGGTTCGCGCGTATGGTCAACCCGCGTGACCACCCGAACCTGGTCCGGGTCCTGCCCGCCCTGGAGTCAGTCGACTGCGTGCAGGACTTCCAGGAGCAGCTTGCCTTGCTGCTGGCCGGATTGCGGGTTTCCGCCGCCCGCTCGTGAGTGTTTATGCCGGTTCTAACCGTCATAAACACTCACAAGCCCTTACTTGCGCCGGATCCCGATGCGCCGCCAGCTCCGACGGCGCTGGGTGGGACCGGAGGCCGGGCCGGGATTGGTGCCGTGGTCGCGATCGCGGTGGGCGCGGGTGGCGCGGACGAAGTCAGAACCGTTGCGGGGCAAGCGAACGGCGCGCATGGCGGCACCCGCGACGCGGCGGGAGGCCGGGCGCAGCCGGAGCCGGCGCTGGCTGCGTGCACGGCGGATGGCGCGGCGTTCGCGCGGCGGGACCGTCCAGGCCTCGGGATGCGCGGCCAGCCAGCGGTTCCGGTAGACCGCGTACGGGATGTGCAGCAGGTACAGCACCAGCGCGGCGGCCAGCGCCACCAGCGGGAACTGGATGATCGCCGCGGCCAGCAGCCCGACACCGACGAGCAGGGGCGCGATCGCCTTGGCGGGCGCCTTCACGGTCTTCAGCGACAGCGTCGGGATGCGGCTGATCAGCAGCGCGGCGACGGCGATCGTCCACACCAGCACCACGTACTGCTGCGACCACCAGCCCTGGCCCCACTGCAGCGTCATGATCAGCGGCAGCATCGCGACCAGGCCGCCGGCCGGGGCGGGCACGCCGACGAAGAACTCGCCCGCGTAGGCCGGCTGGTCGGTGCTGTCGAGCAGGGTGTTGAAGCGCGCGAGCCGCAGGATCATGCAGACCGCGAAGATCAGCGACGCGACCCAGCCGATGCGGTCGCCGCCGGACTGCCACACGTACAGCACCAGCGCTGGCGCGACGCCGAACGAGATGCCGTCGGACAGCGAGTCGAGTTCCGCGCCCATCTTCGACGTGGCGTCGAGCAGGCGCGCGATGCGGCCGTCGAGGCTGTCCAGCACGGCGGCGATGCCGATCGAGGCGATCGCCATGGCGTAGTTGTTCGTGAGCGCGAACTGCACCGAGGAAAGCCCGGCGCACAAGGCGAGCACGGTGATGGCGTTCGGCAGCAACCGGATGCCCGGGGTGGTCACGCGGACCATGGTCAGCCTTCTCCAAGCGCGGGGAGTTCGGCGATCACTGTCTCGCCGCCGACCGTGCGCTGGCCCTTCGAGACCAGGACGCGGCTGCCGGGCGGCAGGTACAGGTCGACACGGGAGCCGAACCGGATGATGCCGTAGGTGTCGGCGGCGGCCACCTTGTCACCCTCGCGGATCTCGCACAGGATGCGGCGCGCGACGAGCCCGGCGATCTGCACGACGACGAGCTCGTGGCCGTCGACGGTGCGCATCAGCACGGAGTTGCGCTCGTTGTCCTCGCTCGCCTTGTCCAGGTCCGCGGACAGGAACTTGCCCGGCCGGTAGGCCACCTTCTCGATCACCCCGGCGGCCGGCGCGCGCTGGACGTGCACGTCGAACACCGAGAGGAACACGCTCACGCGCATCCGCGGCTCGGCGGGCAGGCCCAGCTCGGGCGGCGGCACGGCCTCCTCGAGCAGCGAGACCAGCCCGTCGGCGGAGGCCACCGCGATGTTGTCGCGTGCGGGCGGCACCCGCTTCGGCTCGCGGAAGAACGCGGCGGTGGCCGCGGTGGCGAGCGCGCCGACAACGCCGAGGCGCTTGGAGAACCGGCGCAGCACGAGCGTCGCGGCGAGGCCGCCGAACACGAACGGGCGGCCCGCCGGGTGCATCGGCGGCACGGTTTCCCGGGCCAGCTGGACGGCGTGCGCGAGGGGGTTGCCGGTGGGCTTGCCGCTCATGGGTCGGTTTCCCCGCTGTTCGTCATCGGAGGGATGGAGGGGACGGGATACGTCCGATTCGGGCTTCACCACGCTACCGCTCGTCGGCGGGCGGACACGCCCGCCCCTGGTGGGCGAGGTGCCGGACCCCCCGCAAGGGTTTCCCCGGCACGGGTGGGAACGGCCACAATCCGTTAACGTTCAGTCGAAATTCTCGATAACTCTCGGTAGTTGACGCCGCTCGGGGCTGGTACCCGGGCCGACCTGCCGAGGTGACCATGTCCGTACCGGATTCGCTGACGGAGCTGTTGTGCGCCTGGCGCCGGGACGTCGCTTCGGTGCCGCTGCCGATGCTCATCGACCCGGCCCGGGCGGTGCTGGTCCTGCGCCACGCAGCGCGGGTGCATGCATCCCCCGACGACGCATGCACCCGCGTGCGGAACGACTCAGCTTAGTGGTTCACGGCGTTTGCTGACCGATCGTCGGCAAACCGTTACAAACGGTCACGGTCGCGGTTCCGGCCCGCGGCGCTGACCAGCCGCAGGATCGCCAGCAGCACGATCGCGCCGAGGATGGCGACGCCGAAGCTGGGGAAGTCGAACCCGAACCGCTGGTGCACCCCGGTGGCGAGCTGGTAGATGAAGCCGCCAAGGGCCGCGCCGAGCACCCCGACCAGCACGCTGACCAGGCAGCCCTGCCGGCGCCGGTCCGCGCCGCCGACCACGATGTTCGCGATCCAGCCGACCAGCGCGCCGAAGATGATCCAGGTGAAGAAGCCCATGGTGGCCAGGATACCGGGGCCGGGGTTGCTCAAGAGGTGTTGTACAAGATTCATTGTGCAACTACTCTTGTGTGTATGACCGAACGCGAAGTCCACGAGATCCGCGATTCCCAGGTGCTGGCGGCGATGTCGCACCCGCTGCGCCGCCGCCTGCTCGACGTCCTCAAGCTCGACGGCCCGGCTACCGCGTCCGTGCTCGCGGAGAAGACCGGACAGGCCGTGGGGAACATCAGCCACCACTTGAAGGTGCTGGCGGGCGCGTCGCTGGTGGAGGAGGCGCCCGAGCTGGCCCGTGACCGCCGTGAGCGCTGGTGGCAGCGGCGTTCGCGCGCCCTGTCGTGGTCGTCGGAGGATTTCGTGGGCGACCCCGTCGCCGACGCCGCGGAGACCCTGAGCCTCGACCG
>DASXYS010000023.1:0-7769 GCA_036502365.1 Amycolatopsis sp. | reverse complement strand
GGCTCGAGCGCGCCCCAGCCGTCCAGGCCCGGGATCGGCAGGATGTTGATCAGGAACGTCATCACCTGCAGCAGCGCGAGGTAGGACAGCCCGTAGAAGAGGCCCTGGGCCATCGGCACCAGCGCGATCACCAGGCAGAGCGCGGCGCCGACGCCGAGGTTGCTCAGCGGGCCGGCCAGCGAGACCCACATCGAGGTGGCCCGGGTGCGCAGCGCGCCCCGGTTGATCCACACCGCGCCACCCGGCAGCGGGATGCCGCCGATCAGCAGGAAGACCAGCGGCAGCACGATCGACAGCACCGGGTCGGTGTACCGGCGGACGTCCAGCGTGAGGTAACCCTTGTCGGCGATGCCGCCGTCGCCGCCGCGGTAGGCGACGACGGCGTGGCCGAACTCGTGCAGCGTCAGCGAGGCGATCCAGCCCCCCGCCACCAGCAGCACCACCCCGGCGATGAACATCGGGTCCTTGCTCCCGACCAGGGACGCGGAATCGCCGTAGGCGGCCAGGAAGCCACCCAGGACGGCCACCGCGAGGATGCCGAAGAAGACCGGGCTCGGGCGCACTGCTGATCTCTGCACCCCACCAGTCTTCCGTATGCCCGGTGTGAAGTCTCCGGCGTGTCCCCTTGCGCAGCGGGCGAGAGGTATCCCCCGAACTCGCTACTCCGCTTGACCTGATCGCACTACACGGGTGTAATCACAGTGATGTCATTCGTTGTCGAGAGGGGACAGCGGGTGTCGTTTCACCACCGCCAGCCTGGGGAGTGCGTAGGAGCGAGGAGGCGGACGTGCGGTTGGAAGCGGATAACAAGGAGTGGGGGCACGTCGTGGGTTGGGGAGAGAACCCGGAGCAGCAGCTGGGGGATCTCACCGACCTCTTCGATGCCGGTGAAGAGGAGCAGGACTGGCAGGAGCGCGCCCTGTGCGCGCAGACGGACCCGGAGGCGTTCTTCCCCGAGAAGGGCGGCTCCACCCGTGAAGCCAAACGGATCTGCCTGGGCTGCGAGGTCAAGGACGAGTGCCTGGAGTACGCACTCGCGCATGACGAGCGCTTCGGCATCTGGGGCGGCCTGTCCGAGCGAGAGCGGCGAAAGCTGAAGAAACGCGTCATCTGAGGGGCCCCGCGGCGACGGGTGAGATGTGTTCACGGAGTGCGTGAACCATCTCGCCGCGGCCGTGTCTTCTGGGGGTGCAACCCCCAGACCCCGCCCGGGGGCACGCCCCCGGACCCCCGGGGTGGTCGCCTCGCGTTGTGGAGTGCGGTCGGTCGTGGCCGGGAATTGTTGCCCGGGCGGGGTTTTGGGCCGGGGCGGTCAGTCGGTGACGTACCAGTTTCCGTTGCGTAGCTCCAGAACGGCGTCGCCGAGGTCGCTGTCGGTGAACTTGGCGCTGGACTTGACCGCCTTGGCCGGGATGTCGACCTTCGTCGAGGACCCGGTGATGCGGGCCCGGTCCACGGTGGCGCCCTGCAGGGCTTTCCGCTGCGCCGGGCTGAACATCGAGAAGGTGATCGGGAACGTCGATTCGCACGGCCCCATGCCCTCGTCCTCCGCCTTCTTGGCGGCAGGTGCGGCGATTTCGCAGGCCGTGGTGACGTCCTGGTTGCCCACCGCGTGCAGAAAAGTCTCGTAGCGCTCGACCGCGCCGGCGTCCGGCTTCTTCGTCGACGGGGCGGCTTGCGTGGTTGTGACCGGCTCCGTCGAGGTCGGCGCGGCGGAGGTCGTGGCCGGGGGCGGGGTGGCGTTCGAGGACGTCTGCGCCGCCGAGGTGGTGCCCCCGCTCGAACAGCCGGCGACCAGCAGGGCGAAACCCGTGACGTACAAGGGGAGCGCGCGAGTGGACATGGAGCACCTTTCAGGTCGGTGAGAACGGCCGAAGCATCGGGAGCAGCGGCCGCGTGATGCGGCAAAACCGGCAAAACACGGGCCGAGGGTAGCGCCTTGACCAGGCGAGAGTGACACTTTTGAGCAAAATGCCACGCGATGGGGTTCCGGCCGGCGGCAAACCCGGTGGGAGCGCTGTGCCGGCGACGACGGCACACCCCTGGCGCGCCCGTTCAAGAAGCAAGCCCGCGCCCGGGACCACACGGTGGAACCGGTCCCGGTGAACGGCGTGGGTCGACGCCGGGCGACGAGGTGAGGCCGTAGGGTGGCCGCACCCGTCCGCCGCCTGTCCAGGAGTGGTTGTTGACCCGCACCGTCGCTCCGTCCGCTGTGCGGACGCTGCCAGTTCTGGCCATTGTGGTCTGTCACGACGGCGAAGAATGGCTCCCGCTGGCGCTTTCTTCCTTGCGCCGCAGCACGATCCGGCCGCGGCACGTGCTCGCGGTCGACACCGGGTCGACCGACCGGACCGCCCGGCTGCTGGCCGAGGCGGCCGACCCCCACGGCGTCGCGGAGGGCTCCGACGCGCCGCCGGTGCTGTCCGGCGTTGTCACTCTATCGAGTGAAACCGGCTTCGCTGCGGCGATCGCGGCCGCGGTCGAGCACGCCGTCGAGCGCTGGGGCGACCCCGGCGCGTGGCTGTGGATCCTGCACGACGACTGCGCGCCGGAGCCCGACTGCCTGGAACAGCTGCTGCACGCGGCGGAGGTCACGCCGTCGGCCAAGGTGCTCGGCCCGCTCGGGCTCGACTGGGCCGACCCGCGCCTCGTCGTCGAGGCCGGGCTGTCCACGGACGCCTCCGGGCACCGTCAGCAGATGGCCGCCGCCGACGGCGGGCCGAGCGAGGTGCTCGCGGTCCCCAGCGCGGGATCGTTGGTGCGGCGGGAACTCTGGGAGGGCCTCGGCGGCTTCGACGAGGAGTTCCCGTTGCTGCGCGAGGATCTCGACTTCGGCTGGCGCGCGAACGCGGCCGGTTCGCTCGTGCTGTCCGTGCCCGCCGCGCGGCTGCGGCACGCGCGCGCCCTCACGACGGGGCAGCGCTCGCCCGACGCCGTGCCCTCGTCGCTCGCCGCGCTGAACCGCGCCCACGGGCTGCGGGTGTTCCTGGTGAACTGCTCGCCGTTTTCGTTCTGGTTCGGGCTGGTCCGGCTGCCGGTGCTGCTGGTGCTCCGCGCGCTCGTGTTCTTCGTGCTGCGCCGGACCTCCGAGGCCGGCGCGGAGCTGTCGGCCCTCGGATATCTGTGCCGTGGCCGCGGAAACCTGCGGGCGGCGCGGGCCCGGCGGCGGGAAATCGCGCGCCCCGGCACGGTCCGCGGGCTCTTCACCGGACGGCTGACGCGGCTCCGCAACGCCGTGCGCGCCAGCGTGGTCGGCCTCGTGCGCAAGGGCGTGGAGAGCGACATGGCGCTCGGCACGGTCCCCGAGGGCATCCAGCAGGACTCGGCGTGGATCCCGCCGGAGGCGCTCGCCGCGTCCACCGGCCGGCCGGTCGGGCCCGACGCGCTGCCCGCCGGGGCGTTGCGGGGCTTGAGTGCCCGCGGCTCCGGGCTGCGGCGGCCCGGCACGGTTGTCGCCGTCGCGTTGCCGGAGGCGGAGGCACCGGCCACTGAGGACAGTGCGAGCGCCGAGCCGCCGGACACCGAGGACGCCGCCCGGCCGTCGCCGGTGCCGCGCCCGGCCCCGGCTTCAGCCGAGCCGGAACTGGTCTTCGTGGAGGTGAACCGCCGGCGGGTGCTCGCCGCGACGGTTTTCGCGCCGCCGTTTGTCCTCGCCGTCGTGCTGATCGCGCTCGCGCTGGCGGTCAACGCCGGACGGCTCGGGCTCGACCTGACTGGCGGCGGGCTGCTGCCGGTCGGCGGGCTCGGCGAGATCTGGTCGGCCTACCTCTCGCCGTGGCACGCGACCGGGGGCGGCACGGGCGCGCCGGCGCCGGCCACGCTGCCGGTGCTCGGCACCATCGGCGCGATCTTCACGCCGATCGGCGGCCCCGCCGCGCTGGTGGCGATCCTGCTCATCGGCGACATCCCGCTGGCCGGGCTGAGCGCGTACGCGGCCACGCGCAAGCTTCCCGTGCGGCGCTGGGTGCGCGCGGTCGTCGCGGCGACGTACGCGCTGCTGCCGGCCGCCACGGCGTCCGTCGCACAGGGCCGGCTCGACGTGGTGGTGGTCCACCTCGTGCTGCCGCTGGTGGTCGCCGGGATCACGCGCCTGCTGACGCGGCCGGGCACGCGGTGGCTGCACGTCTCGGCGTTGTCCGCGTTCGGCGTCGCGCTGCTCGGCGCGTTCTCACCGCTCGCGCACGCGCTGGCACTGGCCGGCCTGCTGATCGGCTTTGTCGTGCTGCCGGCCCCGACCGGGCTCGCGCGCCGAGTGGCGTCGGTCGGCATCGTGGTGATCCTGCCGCTGGTGCTGCTGCTGCCGTGGCCCACGGTGCTGCTGAAACACCCCGAACTGCTGCTGCACGGCCTCGGCGGGCCGGCCGCGCCCGCGTCCGGCACTGACCTGGCCGGGCTCACTCCGGGCGGGCCCGGCGCGTGGCCGATCGGCGTGGTGGTGCTGGCGGCGACGCTCGTCGCGCTGGTGGTCCGGCCGACGCGGCGGGTGGCCGGCGGGCTCGCGCTCGCTGCGCTGGGTGTGCTCGGCGTGGTGCTTGTGCGGCAGATCCCGGTGACGCCCCTGCACGGCGGCGCGGCCGCGACCGGCTACACCGGCGTGCCGCTGCTGGTGGTCGGCGCCGGACTGCTGTGGGCGGTGCTCGCCACCTGGCAGCGCGGCGGCTCGTCCGGCATGCCGGCGCCCTGGCTGCCGAAGGTGGCCGGGATCGCCGGCGTGGTGGTGCTGGCGGCGCTCGGCGCGGGCGCCGTCGTGACCGGGCACGAAGGCCCGTTGACTGCGCAGCCGCCGGCCCAGCTCGCGCCGGAGGTGGCGGCGGATGTCGCCGCGACCGGGCGCGCGGTGCTCGACCTGAGCCGGCCGGGGGAGCCGCCGCGCCAGACCGGTGGGCGGCTCGCGCTGTTCGGCGACGACGAGCTGGCGCCGACACTGGGCACTCCGGACCGGCTCGCCGGCTGGCGCCGCGACCTCGGGCAGGGCGACGCGAACGCGGTGAAGCGCGCCTTCGCCGCCGCCTCGGCGTCCGGCGTGCAGTACGTGGTGTTCCCGCAGGGCACGGATTTACGGCCGTTTGTCGCCATGGCGGGCGACCTGGTGGCCACCGCCGCCCCGGTGTCCGACGGCCGCCCGGTGCTCAAGCTCGTGGCGAAGTCCGGCGGGGTCGAGTTGATCTCCCCGGAGCTGGCCAAGCAGGCGGTCACGGGCGGCGGCGCGCCCGGGGCGTCCCCCGGCGTGTCTCCGGTCGACGCCCGGCTGCCGGACGTCCGCGTCCGCGCCTCGGACGGCCCGACCGGACGGCTGCTGGTCCTCGCCGCCGAGCAGGAAGCGGGCTGGCAGGCGGCGGTGAACGGCAAGGCGGTGCCGATCGTGCCCGCCTGGGGTCACCAGGTGGCGGTCTCGATCCCGCCGTCCCCGTCGGAGGTTTCGGTGACTTTCCCGGGCACCGAACGAGGTCTGCTGTTGCTCGTGCAGCTCGCCGCAGTGCTGTTCACCGCGCTGACCGCGGTGCCGCCCCGGCGTCGCCGCGTGCCGTGAACCGGCCGACGCCACAGCCGACTCAGATAACTCAGCCGACTCAGATAACTCAGTCGCCTTCGATGACGTCCGGCTCGACACCCAGGTAGCCCGCGACCTGCTCCACGAGCACGTCGTGCACCAGGTCGGCCAGCTCGCCGGGGTCCTTGGCGCGGGCCTCGAGCGGGCGCCGGTAGAGCACGATCCGGGCGCGCGTCGGCAGGCCGGCCCGGTCGACCCCGGCCGGGACCAGGCGCGACAGCGGCACGGCGCCGTCGTGCAGGACGCCGTCGACCGGGGCGCGGCTGTCCGCGTTGACCTCCGGGACGTCGTCGACCGCCACGTCCAGCGTGGTCAGCTCGTGGCGCCAGCGGGCCTCGATCGGCTCGAGCGCGTCGAGCACCAGCGCGTCGAACCGCTCCGCCCGGCTCGCGGCAGCGGGCAGGGACGCCGGATAGAGCGTCCCGCGCAGGCCCCGGCCGTGCCGGTCCCTGCGCAGCCGCCGCCGCTGTCGGTAATCACGAGCCGTCGCCACCGGGTAAGTCTATGCGGTCACCGGCCCCACGCGCGTGTCGCCGGTGCCCCCTTGCCACGACGCGCTATCGTTCTCGATCGTGCGGAGCGTACGGAAATGTTCGCGAACGGGTTGCCCCGAGCCCGCTGTCGCCACGCTCACGTATGCCTACAGCGATTCGACCGCCGTCGTCGGCCCCCTCGCCACCGCGTCCGAACCGCATTCGTACGACCTCTGTGAAGCGCACGCACTCCGGCTGACCGTGCCCAAGGGCTGGGAGGTCGTGCGCCACGAGGGCGCCTTCGCCGCTCCCGACCCCTCCAACGACGAGCTCACGGCGCTGGCCGAGGCCGTGCGCGAGGCCGGCCGCTCGGATCGCCCGGCGCCTCCGCCGGAGCCCGACGCCCCGTCCGGCAGGCGCGGCCATCTCCGCGTGCTCCCCGGGCGCGCCTGAACCCGGCTCCCGCCGGTAGGCTTTCCGCGCGGCGCGTCGGGCGCCGGGACGAGACTATCGGCGGGGAGACGGCGTGCCAGACCTTTCGGGCATCGTGAAGGCTTACGACATTCGCGGCGTGGTCGGCGAGCAGCTCGACGCGGCCCTTGTCCGTGACTTCGGCGCCGCGTTCGCCCTTCTCATCAAGCCCGAGGCGCCGGCCGTGGTGATCGGCCACGACATGCGCGACTCCTCGCCGGAGCTGTCCGCCGCGTTCGCCGACGGCGTGACCTCGCAGGGCATCGACGTCGTCTCGATCGGCCTGGCCAGCACCGACGAGCTGTACTTCGCCTCGGGCTCGCTCAACCTGCCGGGCGCGATGTTCACCGCGAGCCACAACCCGGCCAAGTACAACGGCATCAAGATGTGCCGCGCCGGCGCCGCCCCGGTCGGGCAGGACACCGGCCTCGCCGAGATCCGCGACAGCGTCGAGCAGGGTGTGCCGTCGTTCGAGGGCAAGCGCGGCACCGTCACCGAGCAGGACGTGCTCCACGACTACGCCGCCTACCTGCGCAACCTGGTCGACTTGTCCGGCTCGCGGCCGTTGAAGATCGTGGTCGACGCCGGCAACGGCATGGGCGGGCACACCGTGCCGACGGTCTTCGACGGGCTGCCGATCGAGATCGTGCCGATGTACTTCGAGCTCGACGGCAATTTCCCGAACCACGAGGCCAACCCGCTCGACCCGGCCAACATCGTCGACCTGCAGGCGAAGGTCCGCGAAGTCGGCGCCGACGCGGGCGTGGCCTTCGACGGCGACGCCGACCGCTGCTTCGTAGTCGACGAGCGCGGCGAGCCGGTTTCGCCCAGCGCGATCACGGCGCTGGTGGCCGTGCGCGAGCTGGTCAAGGAGCCGGGCGGCACGGTCATCCACAACCTGATCACCTCGAAGGGCGTGCCGGAGATCGTCGCCGAGCACGGTGGCAAGCCGGTGCGCACGCGCGTGGGGCACTCGTTCATCAAGGCCGAGATGGCGCGCACCGGCGCGATCTTCGGCGGCGAGCACTCCGCGCACTACTACTTCAAGGACTTCTGGAACGCCGACACGGGCATGCTGGCCGCCCTCCACGTCCTCGCAGCCCTGGGTGGCCAGGGGGGCCCTCTCTCGGGCCTCGTGGCCCAGTACGACCGCTACGTGGGCTCCGGCGAGATCAACTCCACGGTCGACGACCAACAGGCCCGCCTCGCGGCGATCCGTACCGCCTACGAGAACCAGACCGACCTCACCCTCGACGAACTCGACGGCCTCACCG
>DASXYS010000022.1:0-3137 GCA_036502365.1 Amycolatopsis sp. | reverse complement strand
CGCCAGCACGTACGCGGTCTGGGTGTTGGCCCCGACCGTCCCGTCCGCGGCGACGAACTTCGCGGTGAACGCCGCGCCGACCTGATCGGCCAGCGTGCCGTACTTCGTCGCTTCGGCGGTGTGCCCGGTGGCGGCCGCCATTCGCGACACGAGCCGCGCCGACCACGCGAAGAACGCGGTGGAGACGACGTCCTGCGCGGTGTTGTCGTTGACGTTGAGCCAATCGCCGAAGGTCGGGTGGTCACGGATCAGGTCGCTGCCCGACGTGCCGCGCAGGTACTCGACCCACTTGACCATCGCGTCGAAATGCTCGGTGATCACGCCGGTGTCGCCGTAGCGCTGCCACAGGGTGTACGGCACGATGACGCCCGCGTCGCCCCAGCCCGCCGTGCCGGAGCCGCTCAGCACACCCGGCGCCACGTCGGTGAACGAGCCGTCGTCGTGCTGGGCGTCGACCAGGTCGTCGGCGAACTTGCCGAGGAAGTTGTGCACGTCGAGGTTGAACGTCGAGGTGCCGGCGAAGATGCCGATGTCGCCGGTCCAGCCCAGCCGCTCGTCGCGCTGCGGGCAGTCGCTCGGGATGGACAGCATGTTCGAGCGCTCACCCCAGAGGATGTTGTGCTGCAACTGGTTCACCATCGGGTTCGACGAGGTGAACGTGCCGGTCTGCGCGCCGGTGGTCCACATCGCCCGCCCGGTGACGGTGTCCTCGGCCGGCGCCGAGGGCAGGCCGGTCAGCTCGACGTACCGGTAGCCGTGCACGGTGAACCGGGGCTCGTAGGTCTCCGGTTTTCCGGTGCCCGCCAAGGTGAACCGGTCGGTGGCCTGGGCCGCGCGGAGGTTGTCGGTGTAGATCGTGCCGTCCGGGTTGAGCACTTCGGCGTGGCGCATGGTCACGGTCGTGCCTGCCGGCCCGGTCACCGAGAGCCGGTCCCAGCCGCTGAAGTTCTGGCCCATGTCCAGCACCCAGACGCCCGGCTTGGGCTGGGTGATCGCGACCGGGTGGAAGTTCTGCTGCACGGTCACGCCGTTGTCCACTTGGGACACCAGGTTCGGCTTCGTTCCGGTCCGCACCCCGGCATTCGCCCAGGCTTGGTCGTCGAAGCCGGGGCTGTCCCAGCCCGCGACGTCCTGGCGGGCGTCGTAGGTCTCGCCCTGGTACAGGTCGTCGGCGCGGATCGGCCCGTCGATCGTCTTCCAGCTGCCGTCGGTGGCGACGACGGAACTGCTGCCGTCGGTGTAGGTCAGCTCCAGCTGCGCCGAATACCACGGCTGGGTGCCGTAACGCTGGGAGCCGGCGATGCCGAGGCTGCCGGAGTACCAGCCGTTGCCGAGCGAGGCGCCGAGCGCGTTCTCACCCTGGCGGATCTGCCCGGTGACGTCGTAAACCTTGTACTGCAGGCGTTTCGTGTAGTCGGTCCAGCCCGGGGCGAGCACGTCCTGGCCGACCTTGGCGCCGTTGAGCCGGGTCTCCTGCAGCCCCAGCGCGGTGGTCAGCAGCCGCGCGGTGGCGACCGGCTTGGTGACGGTGAAACCCTTGCGCAGCAAGGGCGCGGGGGAGCTGATGGTCACGTTTGTGCCCCACGGGCCGGTGCCGTAGGCGGCCACCGCGCGCGCCGCGGTCCACGCGCTGTCGTCGAAGCCGCTCTTCTCCCAGCCGTCCGGGCCGGTCTGGTTCGCCTTCCAGCCGCCGTCGGTGACGACGGTGGGCCCGCCCGCCACGGTCAGCTTGGCGATCAGCCCGGCCGGGCTCTGCGTGGTGTTCTCGCTCTGCACCGCGATGGTGTTGGTCCCGGCGGTCAGCTTCCCGCCGAGGTCCACCACGGCAGCCTGCTTCCACGAATCCGTGACCCGGGGCGACGCGCTGACCTGTACGCCGTTGACCCAGACCGTGGCGCTGTCGTCGCCGGTCACTACGAGGGTGGCCTTCGACGGCGCCGCGGCGAGGTCGAGGGTGCGCCGGAAGAACCGCGTCGCCGGCGGGATCCCGCCCGCCGGATCGCCCTCCGGGTACCAGATCCAGCTCGCTCCGGCGAGGTCCGGGCCGGTGCCGGCGCGGCCGATGAAGTCACCCGTCCACTCGGTGGCGGGGGCGGCCAGACCGGTCTCGAACCGCTGCGTCCCGCTCCAACGGCCGGCGCGGCCCTGACTGTCCCACGCCCGCACCCGCCAGGTGTAGGCGGTCAGCGACGTCAGCGCAGGCCCGCCGTACGCGACGTCGGCCTGCTGCGCGGACTCGACGCGGCCGCTGTCCCAGACGTCGCGGCCCTTCGCGGACACCACGATCTGGTAGGCGGACTGCCGTTCCGCCGCCGTCTCGGATCCCAGCTGCCAGCCGAACCGCGCCTGCGCGGGATCGATGCCCAGCGGGCTGCTCTGCCGATCGACGGTCCCGCTGACGACCATCAGCGGTGACGCCGCGTTCGGGTCGGGGACCGCGATGGTGCGAGCCCACGGACCGGTGCCGTAGGCGCCGAGGTCACGGGCGCTCGCCCAGCCCGCGTCGGCGAAGGTGGGCTGCTCCCAGCCCTCGGGCACGGTCTTCGCGGTCTTCCAGCTGCCATCGGTGATCAGGTCCGTCGCGCCGGCGCCGGTGGTGACTCGCAGGTGCCCGAGCAGCCCGGCCGCCCCGCCGGTGTTGCGCACGGAGACGGCGATCGTGTTGGCGCCGGGGCGAAGCGCCGGGCGCAGGTCGACCGACAGCGCGGTCCGCCACGCGCCCTCGGTGCGGGCCGAGGAGGCGAGCGGCGTGCCGTTCAGCCAGACGTCGACCAGGTCGTCGCCGGTCACCACGAACCGGGCGTCGCTGACCGCGCCCGCGGGCACGGTGAACGTCTTGCGGAAGTACCGGTTCGCGGCGGGCGCGGCGACGCTGGGCGAGCCTTCCGGGTACCAGACCCAGTGCGCGCCGGTGAGCTGGACCGGCGGCGCGGCGCCGGCCGGTGGGGCGGAGGCGGCGGACAGGGCCAGTACCGCGGCGAGCGCGGCGGCGGTCGTTCGCCAGAGGTGCGAGGGCAGCATGCGGGGCTCCCTAACGACGGACTGGGGACAACGGGGATTTAAACGTTTCAACTCTTGCTGTCTTCAGACTGTAATCAGCCGCTCACGTGATCGCAATACGCCAGTAGTCGCAAGAA
>DASXYS010000021.1:0-24930 GCA_036502365.1 Amycolatopsis sp. | reverse complement strand
CCCAACCGGGCCCAGCCTCAACCGAAGCAGTCATTCCTAGCAGTTTTTGGTGAGACACCCACTCCATCACCTTCCGGTGAGAGCTTGGTTCGTGTCCCGGCAGCCACCCGGTTTCCCTGGCGACTTGGAGAACTTTACATGCCGAAAAACCCCCGAAAACAGGGGGGTCCCTTAACTGGATCTTCGCAGGTCAACCCCGCGAACCAGCCAAGCGGAGCCCGGATCGGCCGCTCACGCCCCCCGAACCTACCCGCAAACGGCCACTCGGGAACATTGCTCCGACTACATTGCGTCCCATTGCACCGACAGATCGCTCTGATTAGCGTCGACGGCATGGCACAGCTCCGACTCGGTGACGGCACCTCCATCGCGTACGACGACCACCGCCCCGCAAACGCCGGGACCACCGGCCTTCCCCTGCTGCTCGTCCACGGGCACCCGTTCGACCGCTCGATGTGGCGTCCCCAGGCGGAGCACTTCGCGAGGCGCGGCCATCACGTGGTCGTCCCGGATCTCCGCGGGTACGGCGCGAGCACCGGGCCCGCGGTCGCCGACCTGGCCGGCTTCGCCAGGGACCTCATCGCGCTCGCCGATCACCTGGGCCTGGCCGAGTTCGTGCTCGGCGGCCTGTCCATGGGCGGGCAGATCGTCATGCAGACCGTCCGGGATCACCCTGGCCGCGTCAGTGCGCTCCTTCTCGCCGACACCTTCCCTACCGAGGAGACAGCCGACGGGAAAGTGGCGCGCAACGCCGCCGCCGACCGTGTGCTCGTCGAGGGCATGGCTCGCTACGCAGACGAACTGCTCCCGAAGATGGTGTCCGCCGAGACGCTGCGAAACAGGCCCGAGGTCGCGAAGCACGTTCTCACGATGATGCGCGACGCTCCCGCCGAAGGAGCCGCGGCGGCGCTGCGGGCCCGCGCCGAACGGCCGGACTACCGCGAGGTGCTCGGCCAGGTCGGCGTCCCCACGCTGGTGGTCGTCGGCAGCGAGGACGAGTTCACCCCGGTCTCCGACGGCGAGCTGATGCACCGGCTCGTCACCGGTTCCGCGCTGGCGGTGATCCGGGGCGCGGGCCACTTGCCTAACCTGGAGCGAGCGGCCGAGTTCAACGACGTGTTCGGCCGGTTCCTGGACACTCTCCGGCTCCGGCCGGCCTCAGGGGAAGAACGGTGACCCACCCCATGAAGACCGTATTCGTGACCGGCGCGAGTGCCGGCTTCGGCGCCGCGATCACGCGCCGGTTCGTCGCCGAGGGCGCGCGGGTCGTCGCCGCGGCCCGCAGTGCGGACAAGCTGGCGGCGCTGGCCTCGGAGCTCGGCGAGGCCGTGCTGCCCGTCGTGCTCGACGTGCAGGACGCCGAGGCCGTCACGTCCGTGATCGACGAGCTGCCCGACGAGTGGGGCCAGGTGGACGTGCTGGTGAACAACGCCGGCCTGGCGAAGGGGCTCGAGCCCGCCCACCGGGCGCAGCTGGCCGACTGGGACCAGATGATCGCCACCAACGTGACCGGCCTGGTGCACGTCACGCGCGCGCTGCTGCCCGGCATGGTCGAGCGCGGCCGCGGCCACGTGATCAACATCGGCTCGATCGCGGGCACCTACCCCTACCCCGGCGGCAACGTCTACGGCGCGACCAAGGCGTTTGTGCACCAGTTCAGCCTGAACCTGCGCAGCGACCTGCACGGCACGGGCGTGCGCGTGACCAACATCGAGCCGGGCATGGTCGGCGGCACGGACTTCTCGAAGGTCCGCTTCGACGGTGACGAGGCCAAGGCCGGCAACGTCTACGCCGGCACCACGCCGCTGACCGCCGAGGACGTCGCCGAATCGGTGCACTGGGCGTCCGCGCAGCCGCCCCACGTGAACGTGAACGTCATCGAGATCATGCCGGTGGTGCAAAGTTCCGCCGCCCTGCAGATCTACCGCGAGAGCTGATCCGGCGCGAACTCGGCGAGGCCGAACAGCTCGTAGAGCGCCTGCTGCGCCGGGTCGCGGTCGGTGAGGATGCGGCGGGCGCGCGGGCGGCCGCCGGTGGACGGGTAGCGCAGCACCGTCTCGCCGATGCCGCACAGCTGGTCCAGCAGTTCGCCGACGGACAGGTTCATGCCCGCGTTGTCCGCCTCGCGCCGCATCACGTGGGTGACGGTGGCGGCGAGCACCGAGACGAGCGTGTGCACGGCGATGCGGTGGCGCGTCCACTCCCAGCGCGGCGTCGGGCCGACGGCTGCCGGGCCGGTGAGCCAGCGGAAGGTCGATTCCAGGTGGGTGCGCGCGCGGTAGGCCGTGACCAGTTCGGCCACCGGCCAGTCGTGGTCGGTGACCAGGATCTGCTTGCCGAAGAACTCGTCGACGAGGCGGGTGACGGCGGCCTGGTCCACCTGCCAGGTCAGCCGCAGCTCGCCCGGGTGCGTGCCGCTCAGCGTGGTGGTCAGCACGCGTTCGGCGCGGCGGCCGCGGGTGACGCGGGCGATCTCGGAGCGCACCTGTGCCCGATCGCCGCGGTGGGTGCCCGCGGCCAGCGCCGCGGCGAGGCCGTCCAGCTCGCGGACGGCGGTGCTCAGCTCGTCGGCGAACGCCCGTGACTGCGCCGCGTGCAGCGTGGCCGAGTGGGTGAGGATCACCCGCCGTCGCACGCCGTCGACGACGGCCCGGGTGTCGATCGCCGTGAGGCCGGCGAAGCGCTCCGGGTCCACGCGCCGGCGCAGCGACGCCGGCTGGGTCAGCAGCTCCGGGTGGTCGGCCAGCGGCAGCGATCCGACGAAACCACTGCGCGCGCCGAGGTCCAGCTGCGCGGCCTGGCCCGCGTGGAAGACGAGCGTGAGACCGGTGGCGGGATACCGCTCGCCCAATTCCCCGGCCAGCGCGCCGAACGTCGGGGCCGCGCCGCCCTCGCGCCGGTAGACCCGCGACGAGAGCGGGATCGCGCCGTCGCGCGTCACCACCAGACCCAGCCCGGCCAAGGCGTCCTGGCACGCCGAGGGCAGCGTGCAGTCGGCGGCGGTGAAGGCGGCGAACTGCGGCACGTCGACCGCGAGCGCCGACGTGCCGTCGTCGCCCAGCAGGTCGAGCACCGCTTCCGCGATGGCGGTCTCGATGGCGGTGATCCGCTCCGGCGTGAGGCGCTGCAACGCGCGCCAGTGCGCCTCCGTGGTCACCGCGGCCTTCGGCGGACGCGGACGCACCAGATCCTGCGCGGCGGAGCCCGACCACCACTCGCCGAGCGCGGTGCCCGGCGCGGTCGCGCGATGCAGGACGGCGAGCGCGAGGTGCAGGCCGAGCGTCGTCTTCGCGCGCTGGGATCCGACCACGGCGTCGACCCGGCGGACGAGGTCGAGCCGCCGCAACGTGCCCCAGACCGCGGCGATGTCGCCGAACGTCCGGTGCCGCGCGCCGCCGGGGGCCGACCCGCCGCCGGCCAGCGCCCCGGCGATCTCCTCGGCCGTGCCGAGGTAGCGCTGGCCCACCACCCGGGGCTCGCCGTCCACCCGCGCGGACTCGGCCAGGTAGTAGTAGGTCCGGCCGCCGATCCGCTTCCCGATCACCGATGCCACACTTTAGGTAATACACGCGCAGCCGGTGATCGACAACCTTCCCGGGCCGCTGACCTGGGCGGACGATCTTCGGTCCCGAACGGGTGAGGCAGTGACGAGCGGGGCACTGGTCGGCGGCCGGACGCGGACCTAGCGTGGCGGGAATGGCACCCGACCCTGACCTGACCGCCCCCACCCCGTCGGCGATGCGACGCGCGCTCGCCCGGGCCCGGGACGGGAAGACGCTCGACGTCGCCGAGGCAGGCGTGCTGCTGCACGCCCGCGGCGAAGACCTGGCGACGCTGTCCGGCCACGCCTCCCGGATCCGTGACGCCGGCCTCGAAGCAGCCGGCCGCGCGGGCATCATCACCTACAGCCGCAAGGTCTTCATCCCGCTGACCCGGCTCTGCCGAGACCGTTGCGGCTATTGCACTTTCGTCACCGTGCCGGGGCGGCTGGAGTCGCCGTTCCTGTCCCCCGACGAGGTCCTCGACATCGCCCGCAAGGGCGCGGAGATGGGCTGCAAGGAAGCGCTGTTCACGCTCGGCGACCGGCCGGAGGACCGCTGGAGCGCCGCCCGCGACTGGCTCGACGCGCACGGCTACGACGACACGCTCTCCTACGTCCGCGCGATGGCCATCCGCGTGCTGGAGGAGACCGGCCTGCTGCCGCACCTCAACCCCGGTGTGCTGAGCTGGCAGGACTTCCAGCGGCTCAAGCCCGTCGCGCCGTCGATGGGGATGATGCTGGAAACCACCGCGACCCGGCTGTGGAGCGAGAAGGGCGGCCCGCACTACGGCTCGCCGGACAAGGAACCCGCCGTCCGGCTGCGGGTGCTGGAGGACGCCGGGCGCAGCTCGGTGCCGTTCACCACCGGGGTGCTGATCGGCATCGGCGAGACGCACGAGGAGCGCGCCGAGGCCCTGTTCGCCATCCGCAAGACCGCGCGGGAGTACGGCGGCATCCAGGAAGTCATCGTGCAGAACTTCCGCGCGAAGCCGGACACGAAGATGCGCGCCACCCCGGACGCCGACCTCGAAGAGCTGGCGGCGAACATCGCCGTCGCGCGGCTCGTGCTCGGGCCGAAGATGCGCATCCAGGCGCCGCCGAACCTGATCGGCAACCAGTACGACCTGATGATCCGCGCCGGGATCGACGACTGGGGCGGCGTTTCGCCGCTGACCCCGGACCACGTGAACCCCGAGCGCGCCTGGCCGCAGATCGACCAGCTGGCGCGCCAGACCGAGAAGGCCGGCTACCAGCTTCGCGAGCGGCTGACGATCTACCCCGAGTACGTCAACATCGGCGAGCCGTGGCTCGACCCGCGCATCACCCGGCACGTGGCCGCGCTCGTCGACCCGGCGACGGGGCTGGCGCGTGAGGGCGCGATGCCGGTCGGCATCCCGTGGCAGGAGCCGGACGGCGGCTGGCAGCAGTCGGGCCGCACCGACCTGCACACCGAGATCGACACGACCGGCCGTACCGACGACCGTCGCGGCGATTTCGACTCCGTCTACGGCGACTGGAACGAGCTCGCCGGCAAGATCAAGTCGGGGCCGCAGAAGTTCGACACCGATGTGCTGGAAGCCTTGCGCAGTGCGGAAAAGGACCCGGCCGGCCTGTCCGACGATGCGGCGCTGGCCCTGCTGCACGCCGACGGCCCCGAGCTGGACGCGCTCACCAAGCTGGCCGACGACCTCCGCCGAGAGGTGGTAGGCGACGACATCACGTTTGTCGTCACGCGGAACATCAACTTCACCAACGTCTGCTACACGGGTTGCCGTTTCTGCGCCTTCGCGCAGCGACGCACGGACGCCGACGCGTACACGCTTTCGCTGGATCAGGTCGGCGACCGCGTCGACGAGGCGTGGGCCGCGGGCGCCACCGAGATCTGCATGCAGGGCGGCATCCACCCGGACCTGCCGGGCACCGCGTACTTCGACCTGGCGGCCGAGGTGAAGCGGCGGCAGCCGGACATCCACCTGCACTCCTACAGCCCGATGGAGGTCGTCAACGGCGCCTCGCGGACCAACCTGTCCATCCGGGACTGGCTGATCCGGGCGAAGGAGTCCGGAGTGGACTCCCTGCCGGGCACCGCGGCGGAGATCCTCGACGACGACGTGCGGTGGGTGCTCACCAAGGGCAAGCTGCCGACGTCCGCGTGGATCGAGGTGGTCACCACCGCGCACGAGATCGGCCTGCCCACCACGTCCACGATGATGTACGGGCACGTGGACAACCCCAGCCACTGGGTCGCGCACCTCAAGCTCCTGGCCCGGCTGCAGCGGGAGGGCATGGAGCGCAACGGGCGGCGCGGGTTCACCGAGTTCGTGCTGCTGCCGTTCATCCACCAGAGCGCGCCGATCTACCTGGCCGGCCTCGCCCGCGCGGGCACCACGCTGCGCGAGAACCGGGCGGTGCACGCGCTGTCCCGGCTGCTGCTGCACGGCACGTTCGACAACATCCAGAGCTCCTGGGTGAAGCTGGGCGAAGAGGGCAGCCGCGCGGTGCTTCAGGGCGGGGTCAACGACATCGGCGGCACGCTGATGGAGGAGACGATCAGCCGGATGGCCGGCGCGGCGAACGGCTCGTACAAGACCATCAGCGACATGCGCGCGATGGTCGAGCCGCTGGGCCGTCCGCTGCGTCAGCGGACCACGGGTTACGGCACGCCTTCGGCGGAGCGGATCGCCGCGGCGAACGCGTCCGACGGGGTGGCGACGGCGGTGCGTAAGCCGCTGCTGCCGTTGCTGACTCCGTAAGGGGCTTCTTCGAGAGGGGCTTTCCTTGCTGCGGCGGGAAAGCCCCTCTTTTTACGGGTTTCGGTGCAGTCGCCGGAGCGCGAGGGCGAGCTGGAGCCGTAGCCGGCCGGGCGGGGTGCGGACCGGCCAGCCGAGCAGGTGTTCGGCGTGGGTGAGGCGTTCCTGCAGGGTGGAGTGGTGCAGGGTCAGGGCCGCGGCCGCCGCGCGCAGACTGGCGGCGCCGGCCACCGCGACGAGCGTCTCCAGCACCCACGGGGCGGCGGCCCGCGCCTTTTCGACAGCCACGACGTCGCCGACCGGCGGAGTCGACGGGCCCACCGCGCCGGCGAGGACGGCCAGCCCGCCGAGATCGGCGAAGTCCACCACCCGGGGGCCGGGATCAGCCTCGGTGCCCGCGGCGGTGAAACGCAACGCGGTGCGGGCCGCGGCCCAGGAAGCGGGCAGGTCGCGGATGGGGACGACGGGGCCGAGACCGGCTTGCGGGATGTCGGACGGGGCGGCCGCGCCCGGCCTGGCCGGACTTGCCGACCAGTCGCCTGGCGGAGCCAGCTCGGCGTGGCCACCGGGCCGGGCCACGGCGCGGGCGGTGTCGCCCAGGCCGAGGCGGCGGGCCAGGCCGAGGCGGGTCTTCTCGTCGACCGTCGGGTCCAGGACCGCCTCCACCGAGGCCGGGTCCGGGTAAGCGGGGCGGCCGCGGGTGCGGTCCAGGACTCCGCGGGCCGCGGCGGCGGCGCGTTCCAGCACCATCGCGTCGACGACACCGCCCGGGCCGGGGCGTTCCAGCCACAGCGCGGGCGGGCCGTCGGCGCGGACCGGGGCGTTCGGCCAGGCCGGGTCCGGTTCCGTTTCGGCGGCCACGACCCGGCCGTCCGGCTCGACGCGCAGCCGGACGCGGTGCTCGCCGTCCGCCAGCCGGGCCGGGCAGCCGGCCAGCACGGCGGCCCCGCGGACGATCGGCTCCAGCCCCGCGCCCGCCTCGACCAGCTGGTCGAAATACGCGATCACCTTGACCGTGGCCGCCGCGTCCGGGTCCAGCGCGGCGAGGTGGCTGACGAGGTCCCTCATCGCCCCATCATGCCGCCCGAAACGCTCGTGAGTGTTTGTGCCGGTGAGAAACCGGCACACCCCGAGGGCTCAGCCGAGCACCCGCCGCAGCCACGGCACCCGGACTTCGCGGGCCTGCTGGGAAAGCGCGGCCTGCGGCGCCACCCCGTCGAAGCCGTGGAACGCGCCGGGCCACATGTGCAGCTCGGCCTGGACCCCGGCCAGCGAAAGCCGCGCGGCGTAGGTGATCACCTCGTCGCGGAAGGTCTCGGCGCTGCCGACGTCCAGGAAAGCGGGCGGCAGGCCGGAAAGGTCCGTCGCGCGGGCCGGGGCGGCGTACGGCGAGACGTCGGGGCCGCCGCGGGCATCGCCGAGCAGCGAGGTCCAGCCGACGTTGTTGGCGGTCCGGTCCCAGCTGCCGGCGCCGGCCATCTGGTAGGCCGACGGGGTGTTGTTGCGGTCGTCCAGCATCGGATACAGCAGCAGCTGGCCGAGCAGCGCCGGGCCGCTCCGGTCGCGCGCGAGCAGCGCCACCGCGGCCGCCAGCCCGCCGCCCGCGCTCGCGCCGCCGACCAGCACGCGCTCCGGATCGATGCCGAACTCCGCCGCGTGCTCGACCGTCCACTCCAGACCGGCGTAGCAGTCCTCCACCGGCGCGGGGTGCGGGTGCTCCGGCGCCACGCGGTAGTCGATCGCAACGAACGCGAGCCCGAGTTCCAGCGCGTACTGCTTGAGGAACAACAGGTCCCGGCCGCGGTTCCCGCCCAGCACCATGCCGCCGCCGTGCAGCCAATAGAGCACCGGCACCGCGGTGGTGACGCCCGCCGGACGGCCGACGATCGCCGGGATCGGGCCGTCCGGGCCGTCGGCCTCGACCTCCCACAGCTCGATCGTGCCGTCCTCGGTCAGGTCCTCGAGCGGCAGCTGCCGGGAGGCGACGGCCGCGCGCACCACGGCAAGCGACTCGAACGAGTCGAGCCGGGGCATCTCGGCGCGGACCACTGCCAGCGCCGCCGCCAGCTCGGGGTCGTACGGCACCGGCGGGCCGGTCTGCGGGCGGGTCGACGGGTCGGTCGCGGTCATCTCGATACCTCCAGGGGCAACACCGGTCGGGATCGATCTTCGTCGCGGCCGGCCGATCGCGCCTCAGCCACGCGGCGGGAATGCCCCGCCATCCGGCGGGGCCGCGACGAAGAAGGCCTTCACAGACCAGGGAGAAGGTGAAAGATGACCAGGCCAGGCGCTGATCGAGGTAGCCGTTCACCGGGACTGGGCCGAACGCCACGGCGTTGTTCATGATCGACGATAGTTGTCGAAATTTTGCGTAAGTCCGTCCAAGTATTGCGGTACCCCGTCAGAAATTCGTATGATCCGGCTCACACTGTCCCCACCAGTGCACACGAGCCCAAGAAAGGTGAGTGCTGCTCCCGTGACTCCCCCAGGTGTCTTCAGCGCGCCCGAAAACCGCCCACCGGCCTCCGGAAAACGCAGAATCGCCGCCCTGACCAGCGCGGTGCTGGCGGCAGCCGGGCTGACGGCGCTGACGCTCGCCGCCTCGCCCGCTGCCCTACCCGCGGCGGCCGCCCCGGCCGCGTCCGGCTCGGCGCTCGCCGTCGCCGGCCGCGGCGCCACCGTCCCGTTCGTCGAGCAGGAAGCCGAAAACGCGGCCACCAACGGCACTGTGATCGGCCCCAACCGCGCGGCGGGCACCCTCGCCGGAGAGGCGTCCGGGCGCAAGGCGGTGACGCTTTCGAGCCAGGGCCAGTACGTCGAGTTCACCCTGAGCGCGCCGTCCAACTCGCTCGACTTCCGCTACAGCCTGCCCGACAGCGCGCAGGGCACCGGGATCAACGGCAAGATCGCCGTCTACGTCAACGGCGCCCACAACCGCGACCTCGACCTCACCTCGCGCTACGGCTGGTACTACGGCGGCTACCCGTTCAGCAACGACCCGGGCCAGGGCAAGGCGCACCACTTCTACGACGAGGTCCGCACCCTCTTCCCGGCCAGCTACCCGCAGGGCACCAAGATCCGGATCCAGGTCGACGCCGGCGACGTCACCCCCGCGACCATCGACCTGGCCGACTTCGAGCAGGTCGCCGCGGCGAAGACGCAGCCGGCGAACTCCCTGTCCGTCACCGACTACGGCGCCACCTCGGGCGACGCGACGGACGACGCGGCCGCCTTCGACGCCGCCGTCGCCGCGGCCAAGAGCCAGGGCAAGGAGGTCTGGATCCCGGCGGGCACGTTCGTGCTGAACCACCACGTGACGGTGGACCAGGTGACCGTGCGCGGCGCCGGCCCGTGGTACTCCGAGCTGCACGGCTCGCGCGCGGGCATCTTCGGCAAGGGTGAGCCGGCCAGTTGCAGCACCCCGACCTACCCCGGCAATCCGGCGGTTCCCGGCAGCAGCACCAACGTGAAGCTGTACGACTTCGCGATCATCGGCGAGGTCGACGCGCGGGTGGACTGCGACCAGTCCAACGGCATCGGCGGCGCGCTGGGCGGCGGCTCGGTGGTGCAGGACCTGTGGATCCAGCACACGAAGGTCGGGCTGTGGCTCGACGGGCCGTTCGACGGGCTCACCGTGCGCGACAACCGGATCCTCGACCAGACCGCGGACGGGCTGAACCTGCACCAGGGCATCAGCAACGTGCTGGTGACCAACAACTTCCTGCGCAACACCGGCGACGACGGGCTGGCCATGTGGGCCGAGCACGACGCCGACCACAACAACACGTTCTCGTTCAACACCGTGCTGCTGCCGATCCTGGCGAACAACATCGCGGTCTACGGCGGCCACGACAACACCGTGTCCGACAACGTGGTGGCCGACAACCAGGACCAGGGCGGCGGCATCCACGTCGCCAACCGGTTCAGCGCGGTGCCGCTCTCGGGCACCACCACCGTCACCCGCAACACCGCGATGCGCACCGGCGTGCTCGACTCCAACTGGCAGTTCGGCGTCGGCGCGCTCTGGTTCGACGGTCGCGACTCGGCCATCACCGGCCGGGTCGACGTCGTCGACAACGACTTGCTGGACAACAACTACGAGGGCATCCAGTTCATCGACAGCGCGACCAGCGACGTCCACTTCGACGGCGTGCGGATCACCGGCGCGGGCACCTTCGCCTGGCAGTTGCAGGCGAAGCCGACCGGCACGGTGAAGAACGTCGTCGCGACCAAGATCGGCCGCGCGGGCATCTACAACTGCATGGGCCCGGACGCGATGACCGGGCTCGCCGACCAGGGCGGCAACTCCGGCTGGACCACGACGTTCTGCGGTTCCTGGCCGACACCGGTCTACGACGGCGACAGCGGCGGCACCTCCACCCCGCCCACCACGCCGACGACCCCGACCACGCCCACCCAGCCGCCGACCGGGAACGTCGCACTGCACAAGGCGGCCAGCGCGAGCGGCTCGCAGGGCGGCTTCCCGCCGGGCAACGCCGTCGACGGGAACACCGGCACCTACTGGGAAAGCGCCAACAATGCGTTCCCCCAGACGATCACCGTGGACCTGGGCAGTGCCGTGTCCGTCGGCCGGCTGGTGCTGAAGCTGCCGCCGTCGAACGACTGGGGCACCCGCACCCAGACGCTCGCCGTTTCCGGCAGTGCCGACAACTCCGGCTACACCACGTTGAAGCCCTCCGCGGGCTACACGTTCAACCCCGGCAGTGGCAACACGGCCACCGTCACCTTCACCGCCGCGAGCACGCGTTACCTGCGGCTGACCTTCACCGGCAACACCGGCTGGCCCGCCGGCCAGCTGTCCGAACTCGAGGCCTACGCGTCCTGACTCCCCGGAAATCCCCAGAAAGGTGAGTGCCCCGAAGATGTTCCCCCTTTCATCCCGGCCCCGTGGCCGGGCGGCGCTGCTGGCGGCCGCGCTGGTCTCGTCCGGGCTGACCGTGTTCGCGGTCGGCTCGGCGAGCCCGGCGGCCGCGGCGACCTGCCCGGCCACCGCGCCGGGCGGCGCCTCGACGCCGTTCCGGACCGTCGAGGCCGAATGCTCCGCGACCACCGGCACGGCGATCGGGCCCGACTACACCCAGGCGAGCCTCGCGTCGGAGGCTTCCGGCCGCCAGGCCGTGACCCTCGGCCAGGGCCAGTACGTCGAGTTCACCCTGCCCGCCGCGGCCAACTCGATCAACGTCCACTACAGCGTGCCCGACGGCAGCTCCGGCCGGATGTCGGTCTATGTCGGCGGCACGAAACTCGGCAGCGGCCTGTCCGTCACCTCGCAGTACTCCTACACCGACACACCCGGCATCGCGGGCGCGAAGACGCACCACTTCTTCGACGACGCCCGGCTGCTGTTCGGCCAGAACGCCAACGCGGGCGCGAAGGTCAAGGTGCAGCTCGACTCGGGCGACGTGGGGAAGGCGACCATCGACCTGGCCGACTTCGAACAGGTCGCCGGCGCGGGCACGAAACCGGCGAACGCGCTTTCCGTGACCGATTACGGTGCCACGGCGGACGACTCCTCCGACGACACGCAGGCGTTCCGCAACGGCCTGTCCGCCGCGCGCTCGCAGGGCAAGGAGCTGTGGGTGCCGGCGGGCCGGTTCGAGATCGGCTCGGCGCTGCAGATCGACCAGACCACCGTCCGCGGCGCCGGGCAGTGGTACACGGTGTTGCACGGCAACAACATCTTCAACAACGGCAGCGCGTCCGGGAACATCAAGCTCTACGACTTCGCCGTGTTCGGCTCGGTCTCCGAGCGCAACGACAGCAGCCCGGACAACGCTTTCCACGGTGTGCTCGGGGCCGGCTCGACGGTGTCCGGGCTGTGGATCCAGAACACCAAGTGCGGCCTGTGGCTGATGAGCGGCGCGTCGTCGAACCTGACGATCGAGAACAACCGCATCCTCGACACGCAGGCCGACGGCGTCAACTTCGACGGCGCCGTGACGAACTCGACGCTGCACAACAACTACCTGCGCAACAACGGGGACGACGGGCTCGCGCTGTGGTCCAACGGCCAGGCCGACTCGGGCAACTCGCTGACCGGCAACACGGTGGTGCAGCCGAACCTGGCCAACGGCATCGCGCTGTACGGCGGATCGAACAACACCGTGAGCGGCAACCTGGTGCAGGACACCAACGCGCTCGGTGGCGGTTACCTGGTGGCCAACCGGTTCAGCTCGGTCCCGCTTTCGGGCGCCGTGACGTTGTCGGACAACACCGCGCTGCGGGCCGGGGCGCTCGACCCGAACTGGCAGTTCGGCGTCGGCGCGCTGTGGTTCGACGCGCGGGACCAGGCGATCAGCGGCGTGGCCATCAAGGTCAACGGCTTCACCGCGATCGACAGCCCGTACGAAGCGATCCAGTTCATCGACGGCAACGGCGCCGGCAAGGTGGTCAGCGGCATCACCATCGACGGCGTGACCGTGCGCGGCACGGGCACGTTCGTGGCCCAGTCGCAGACACAGGGCAGCGTTTCGATCAGCAACCTGACGGCGTCCGGCGTCGGGGTCACCGGCACGTACAACTGCCCGTACCCGTCCTCGACCCCGCAGATGACGTTCAGCGGCTCGGGCAACACCGGCTGGACCGGCACCTGGGGCGACTGCTCCTCGTGGCCGGCGCCGAACTCCGGTCCGCCACTGCCGCCGCAGTCGGGCACGAACATCGCCCGCGGCAAGCTGACCACCGCGTCCGGCTCGGTCGGGGGCTTCCCGCCGGGCAACGCGGTGGACGGCAACGCGAGCAGCTACTGGGAGAGCACCAACAACGCGTTCCCCCAGGCGCTGACCGTCGACCTCGGGTCGGCGTCGGCCGTCAACAAGGTGACGCTGAAGCTCCCGCCGTCCGCTGACTGGGCGACCCGCACCGAGACGCTCACCGTCCAGGGCAGCCCGGACGGCACCTCGTGGACCACGCTGGTGCCCTCGCGCGGCTGGACGTTCGACCCGTCCTCCTCGAACACCGC
Source organism: Amycolatopsis sp. (assembly GCA_036502365.1). Taxonomy (GTDB): domain Bacteria; phylum Actinomycetota; class Actinomycetes; order Mycobacteriales; family Pseudonocardiaceae; genus Amycolatopsis. Next base: position 11,657 of record DASXYS010000021.1, on the reverse strand, counting down.
GTCGGCGAGCTTCGGCACCACGACGCAGCGTTTCGTGCGACTGACCATCACGGGCAACACCGGCTGGCCAGCCGGGCAGATCTCCGAGCTGGAGGTCGCGGCCGCCTGAGGACGGAGGTCTCCCCGCCCGAGTGGCGGCCCGGGCGGGGAGGCCTTCTTCATTCATCACCCACACCCGAAACGGATCCGCGGCCTGGCGGGTCCGCAGTTGTCCGTCCACATGAGACGTCTCGATGCCGGGCACGTCCTTGCCAGGCGCGCCGGCGATGTCGTGTGGCGGTGTCATGGACATGGTTACGCCGCGGCGTGCGCCGGGAGTCGAGCCAGCCGGGTGGCCGGAACTCGGGCAACCCGTCCCGCATCCGGACGGTCCAGCCACTGTGGTGGATCTGCCGATGATGCCGGGGGCAGAGCAGGACCAGATTGTCCAGGTCCGTGGTTCCGCCGTGCTGCCACGGGATCAGGTGGTGGGCGGTGCACCATTTCGGACCGCGATCACAGCCCGGATGAGCGCAGCCCTTGTCCCGCAGGACCAGCGCGCGCCGCTGCGCCGGGGTGGCCAGTCGGACCGTACGGCCGAGATACAGCGGCTGGCCGTCCGAGCCGAACACGGCCGGAACTACCTTTGCTTCACAAGCGTCGCGGCGTAACGCGTCCAGACTGCGTACACCGGCAACGGTGACCAGTGCATCGGTCAGGCGGCCTTCGAGTTCGGCCAGGGTGACCGTCACGATCAGCACCGCCCGCTCACCGCCCTGCACTGTCAGATCATCACAACGGGCCGCGAGGCCGATGATGTCGGCGAGCGCGTCGCCGCGGCGCTCAGCCGCGGTACGCGGATCCGGCCCCTGTGTCTCAGTGTCGGGATGGGGTTTGGCCAGCGGCCCGAGGAGGCCGTCGAGGACGGCGGTGGTGTCCGGGTCGAGCTCACCGGTGAACTTGGCACTGCCGTCCGGCCGGTGCGTGAGGTCGAACCGACGCCGCGGATGCCGTTCGCGCCGCCGCCGGTCGTCCGGCGGGGTGGTGTCCTGGTCCCAGTAGGCGGCCAGCCGCCTTCCCGCGGCCCGCAACGCTTCCGGAGTCGCTTGCGCGGCCAGGCCGAGCAGAGTGGCCTCGTCCGCGGCTCGCTGCTCGGCACCGATTTCCGCGGGACAGCCACGGAACAGGGCCACCAAGAGCTGCAGATGCTCCCGGTTGATCGCCCCGGCAGCCACCGCGTGTCCGGTCGCCGCCAGCGGAGCCGGTTGGAACGCCCCGGTCTGCGCCGCGGACGGCATCGTCGCTTGCGCGTGCGCAATCCGCGCACCGGCCTCACGCGACGAGACCCGCAACGTCTCCCGCAGCATCACCGCGGTATCGGTGTACCCCAACGTCCGGGCCGAGCCCCGCCGCTCAAGCTCGCCGACGAGACCCAGGATTTCCGCGTAGTCGCGGCGAAGTCTCTCCTCGCCCGCCACCAGACGTGCGGCCAACTGCTCATCGGAACACCTCCACTCATCGGTACGCTGCCGCGCCTCACTACCCGCATTGACGATCACTCCACCACCTTACCAAGATATAGAACATTTGTTCGTCACCCACAAAGGTCAACCCGCCGACCGCACCCGCCTCCGCGCACGAAGCAGATAATCCTTGCAGTCAAACGGATTCGCGCCCGGCCGTCGCCGTTCCGCGAGTTCCGTCCAATGTGGATCGACGCGCAAATGTGACAGCGTGGAAGCCAGTGAGCCCTCGACAGGCACGGCGCCATCGAGCACGCTCAGCACCCGCTCCACCCCCAGCGCCGCGGGTGCCGCCAAGCGCCTAACCCGACCGAGTCGCACTTTTGCGTCCGATTGCAGTAAAATTTCGGACATGACGCGTCGACTTGCCGAAGTGGCCCATCAGGTGGGGGTCAGCGAAGCCACGGTCAGCCGGGTGCTCAACGGCCGGTCCGGGGTTTCCGCGAGCACCCGCGCCGCCGTGCTCACCGCGCTGGACGTGATGGGCTACGAGCGGCCGACCCAGCTGCGCGGGGAACGAGCCCGCCTGGTCGGGCTGGTGCTGCCCGAGCTGCAGAACCCGATCTTCCCCGCGCTCGCCGAGATCATGGGCAACGCACTGGCCCAGCAGGGGTTCACCCCCGTGCTCTGCACCCGCACCGCCGGCGGGGTGTCCGAAGCCGAGTACGTGGAGTTGCTGTTGCAGCAGCAGGTGTCCGGGGTGGTGTTCGCGGGCGGCCTGTTCGCCCAGGCCGACGCCGTGCACACGCACTACCACCACCTGGTCGAGCGCCGGCTGCCCACGGTGCTGATCAACGCCGCCGTCGACCACCTCGGCCTGCCGCAGGTCTCCTGCGACGACGCGGTGGCCGTCGAGCAGGTCGTCGGACACCTCACCTCGCTCGGGCACGAGAAGATCGGCCTGGTCCTCGGGCCGGTCGACCACGTGCCGTCGCAGCGCAAGCTCGAGGCGTTCCGCGCGTACGCGGCGAAGCTCGGCCTGCCGGTGTTCGACGAATTGGTGGAGCACGGGATGTTCTCCATCGAGGGTGGGCACGCGGCGGCCGCCCGGCTGTACCCGCGCGGGGCCACCGCGGTGCTGTGCGCCAGCGACCTGCTCGCGCTCGGCGCCATCCGCGCCGCCCGGCGGCAGGGCCTCTCGGTGCCGGACGACATCTCCGTCGTCGGCTACGACGACTCGGCCCTGATGAACTGCACCGACCCGCCGCTCACCACCACCCGCCAGCCGATCGAGGCGATGGGCCGCGCGGTGGTGGAGCTGCTGGTCAAAAGGATCAACGGCGGCACGGTGGCGGCCGAGGAGCTGCTGTTCGCGCCGGAGCTGGTGGTCCGGGGGTCGACCGCCCGGCACACCGTGCGCACCGCGTAACCCCGGTCAGTCACTGAAGGGGGCCTTGAGGGACCACAAGTTCCTGAAGGCCCCCTTCAGGGCGTCCAGGACCCTGAAGGGACATAAGCCTTCCAACCGGGCCGCGTCCTGTTCGTAACTTGCAACTTCTCGTCGGGTTATTGCGGGATTCTGGTCTCACACTTTAGAGTGACCGCCATCACGAACACAGCCGTCGCGATTGCGAGAAGAGGCTTGAGATGAGCAGTCCCTGGTCCCGAGCGCCGAAGCCCCACCGCACTCCCAGAACCGTGCTCGCCCTGCTCACCGCGGGCGGGCTGGCCGTGAGCCTGGCCGCCTGTGGCGGCGGGACGGACAGCGGTGCCGCGGGTGGCAAGGTGCAGATCACCGTCACCGGGCAACCGCCGCAGACGCAGCCGTTCGAACGCAAGGTGTTCGACGCCGACGTGGCCGAGTTCGAGGCGTCCCACCCGAACATCGACATCGTCCCCCACGAGGGGTTCATGGACCCCAAGACGTTCTCCGCCAAGCTCGCCGGCGGCCAGCTCGAGGACGTCTACTACGTCTACTTCACCGACCCGGCGCAGATCATCGCCCGGCATCAGGCCGCCGACATCACGGAAGCGGCCAAGAGCGTCCCGCACGTGAACGACATCCAGCCGCAACTACTGGACAACTTCCGGGACGCGAACGGCAAGCTCTACGGGCTGCCGACCGCGAACTACACCATGGGGCTCGTCTACAACCGCAAGCTCTTCCAGCAGGCCGGGCTCAACCCGGACCAGCCGCCGACGACGTGGGACGAGGTCCGCGCCGACGCGAAGAAGATTTCCGCACTGGGGAACGGCGTCGTGGGGTACGCCGACTACAGCAAGAACAACCAGGGTGGCTGGCACATGACCGGCTGGCTGTACTCGATGGGCGGTGACGTCGCGCGCAAGGACGGCGACAAGTGGGTCGCCGACGTCGACAACGCCAAGGCCCGCGCCGCGCTGAACTACCTGCACCAAATGCGCTGGGACGACAACTCCATGGGCAGCAAGCAGCTGCTGCAGGACGTGGACGTGCAGCAGCTGATGGGCGCCGGCCAGCTCGGCATGTACATGGCCGCCCCGGACAACGTGCCGGTGCTGGTCAAGCAGTTCAACGGCAAGTACGAGGACTACGGGATCGCGGGCATGCCCGGCGGGCAGGGCACCCTGCTCGGCGGCGAGGGCTACATGGTCAACCCGAAGGCGTCGGCCGCGAAGATCAAGGCCGGGCTCGAGTGGATCCAGTGGAAATACCTCAACCCGGACCGCTTCGACAAGCACGTCAAGCAGTACGCCGACGGCCAGCAGCCGGTGGGCCTGCCGACCGAGCCGACGCCGGACATCTGGCAGGGCGGCGTGCGCGACCAGCAGCTGGCCGTGAAGAAGAAGTACGCGAACGTGCCGGCGCAGAACTACCAGGCCTACGTCGACACCGCGAACCGGATCAAGGGCAGCATCGAGCCGCCGAACGCGCAGCAGATCTACGCGGCCCTCGACAGCGTGATGCAGGCGGTGCTGACCGACCGCAATGCGAACGTCGACCAGCTGCTCTCCTCCGCGACGTCGAAGGTCAACAGTGCCCTCGCCCAGGTCAAGTGACGTTCTCGACTGGCCCGCGGCGACCCCGCGGGCCAGTCGGCCCGTCGCGACAGCGGCCGAGCGCCGCCGGTCACGGTTACGACGGAAGATCAAGGACAACATCACCGCGTACAGCCTGCTGTGCGCCGCCGTCCTGGTGTTCGCGATGTTCTCCTGGTACCCCATCGTGCGCGGGGTGCTGCTGAGCTTCCAGCAGGTGGACTTCGTGAACCCGCCGACCTGGGTGGGTTTCGACAACTTCGTGCGGCTCTTCGAGGACCCGCTGTTCGGGGTCGCGTGGCGCAACACGCTGCTGTTCACCGGGTTCGCGCTCGTCTTCGGCTTCGCCGTGCCGTTCCTGGCCGCGGTGCTGCTGAACGAGCTCCGGCACGCGCGGGCGTACTTCCGGCTCGCGGTGTACCTGCCGGTGATGCTGCCGCCGGTGGTCACCGCGCTGATGTGGAAGTGGTTCTACGACCCCGGCCCCGGCCTGTTCAACTCCGCACTGACCGCGGTGGGCCTGCCCGGCGCGCAGTGGCTCGACTCCAGCACCACGGCGATGCTGTCGCTGGTGTTCGTGTCCACCTGGGCGAACATGGGCAGCACGACGCTGATCTACCTGGCGGCGCTGCAGACCATCCCGGGTGAGCTGTACGAGGCCGCGGAGCTCGACGGCGCCGGCATGTGGCGGCGGCTGCGGCACGTCACGTTCCCGCAGACGCGGTTCGTGCTGCTGGTGCTCCTGCTGCTGCAGATCGTCGCGACCATGCAGGTTTTCACCGAGCCGTACGTGATGACCGGCGGCGGCCCGGACGACTCGACCGTGACCGTGCTCCTGCTGCTGTACCGCTACGCCTTCGTCTACAACGACTTCGGCTCGGCCAGCGCGATGAGCCTGCTGCTGTTCGTGGCGCTCGGGGTGTTCTCGGCGATGTACGTGCGGATGACCCGGCGAGCGGACGCTTAGGAGGTTCTGGTGACAATTACCTTGCCACGCAAGAAGAAGCGCGCCGAAGCACCATCCGGGCGCACACTGGTCTCGCCGTCGCAGCTGCGCACCCGCGGCGGCAAGACGCTGTACGTGATCGTGTTCGTGTGCACGTTCGTGGCGTTCACCATCGCGTTCCTGTTCCCGCTGTACTGGGCGGTGACCGGCGCGATGAAAACCCCGGCGGAGCTGGCCAGGACGCCCGCGACGCTGGTGCCGCAACAATGGCACCCGGAGTCCTTCGCCGAGGCCTGGAGCCAGATGAACCTCGGGAAGTACCTGCTGAACACCGTGATCGTGGCCGGCGGCGCCTGGCTGGTGCAGCTCGCGGTGGACGTCCCGGCGGCGTTCGCGCTGTCGAAGCTGCGGCCGAAGTTCGGCAACGTCGTGCTCGGGCTGATGCTCGTCACGCTGATGCTGCCGGCCGCGGCCCTGCTGGTGCCGACCTACGTGACCGTGACCGACCTGCCGCTGCTGCACCTCAACCTGATCAACTCGCCCACCGCGATCTGGCTGCCCGCGGCGGCCAACGCGTTCAACATCTACCTGCTCAAACGGTTCTTCGACCAGATCCCGGACGAGCTGATCGAGGCCGCGCGCCTCGACGGGGCGGGGCCGGTCCGCACGCTGTGGCGGATCATCCTGCCGATCTCGCGACCGATCCTCGCGGTGGTGTCGATCCTGACGATCGTCGCCGCCTGGAAGGACTTCATCTGGCCGCTGCTGGTGTTCCCGGACACCGGCAAGCAGACGCTGAGCGTGATGCTGCAGCGGGTGGCCATCGACCTGCCACTGAACCTGCTCGTCGCGGGCATGGTGCTGGCGAGCATCCCGATGATCGCGCTGTTCCTCGTGTTCCAGCGCCAGATCCTCGCCGGGCTGACCGCCGGTTCGATCAAGGGCTGATGTGAACTCTCGAAACCCACAAGGGAGGGGTAACGCAGTGACCGCTTCGGGGCAGCTGTCCACCACCGAAGGCTCGGCCTGGTGGCGCAGCGCGGCGATCTACCAGGTGTACATCCGCAGTTTCGCGGACGGGAACGGCGACGGCGTCGGCGACCTGACCGGCGTGCGGTCCAAATTGGACTATCTCGCCGGGCTGGGCGTGGACGCGATCTGGTTCACGCCGTGGTACCCGTCGCCGATGGACGACGGCGGCTACGACGTCGCCGACTTCCGCGACATCGAGCCGCTTTTCGGCACGCTGGGCGAGGCCGAGCAGCTCATGACGGAGGCGCACGAGCTGGGCATCCGCGTGATCATCGACATCGTGCCGAACCACTGCTCCGACGAGCACCGGTGGTTCCGGGCGGCGCTGGCCGCGGCGCCGGGCTCGGTCGAGCGGCAGCGGTTCTGGTTCCGCCCCGGCCGCGGGCCGGACGGGTCGGAACCGCCGAACAACTGGAAGTCCCGCTTCGGCGGGCCGGCCTGGACCCGGGTGACCGAGGCCGACGGCACCCCCGGCGAGTGGTACCTGCACCTGTACAGCTCGCGGCAGCCGGACTTCAACTGGGACAACCAGGACATCCGCGCGGAGTTCGAGGACGTGCTGCGGTTCTGGTTCGACCGCGGGGTGGACGGGTTCCGCGTCGACGTCGCCGACGGGCTGGTGAAGGACCCGGCCCTGCCCGACGTCGAAGACGGGGACGAGACGCCGTTCTCCGATCAGGAGGGGCTGCACGAGATCTACCGCTCGTGGCGCAAGATCGCCGACAGCTACCCGGGTGAGAAGATCCTGGTCGGCGAGATGTGGCTGCCCGACATGTCGAGAGCGGCGCGCTACCTCCGCCGCGACGAGCTGCACTCGGCGTTCAACTTCGACTTCCTGACCTGCCCGTGGGACCCCGGCCGCTTTCGGGACGTCATCTCCCGCACCCTGCGGGCGCACGAGGAAGTGGGCGCCCCGGCCGCGTGGGTGCTGTCGAACCACGACGTCACCCGGCACGTCACGCGGTACGGCCGTTCGGGCGACACCGGTTTCGCCTTCGCCGACCGTCTGCACGGGACACCGGTCGACCGGGTGCTCGGCACCCGCCGCGCCCGCGCGGCCGCCCTGCTGACGCTGTCGCTGCCCGGTGGGCTGTACGTCTACCAGGGCGAGGAGCTGGGCCTGTGGGAGGTCGAGGACATCCCGTCCGGCCTGCGCCAGGACCCGGTCTGGGCCCGGACCGAGGGCGCCGACCCGGGCCGCGACGGCTGCCGGGTGCCGATCCCGTGGTCCGGCCGGTCGTCACCGTTCGGCTTCGGCGCGGGCGAGCCGTGGCTGCCCCAGCCGGCGGAGTGGGTGTCGTACACCGCGGAAGCGGAGGCCGAGGACCCGGACTCGATGCTGTCGCTCTACCGCCGGGGCCTGGCCCTGCGGTCTTCCCTCGGTGAGCCGGCAGTGTCCTGGGTGGACGCGGGCCCGGACGTGCTGGCCTTCTCCCGTGCGCCGGGTTTTGTGTTCCTGCTGAACTTCTCGGCCACGCCGGTGGAGCTGCCCGCGCATGCGGAGGTCCTGCTGGCCAGCGGGCCCCTGCCGGACGGGCTGCTGCCGACCGACACGGCGGTGTGGCTGCGTTCCTGAGTTCCGGCGGCCCGTCCCGGCGTTTCGGCGCCGGGGCGGGCCGGTGCTCGCGCTTTTCCTTGCCCAGCAGGTCAAACCGTGAGCTTCAGGATGTCCACGCCACGCGCGTTGTCCGCCACGTACACATATCCGTCGTGCCAGTACGGGGCCCACGAACTCGCGTCGGCCGGGCGGTAGTAGGCGATCTGGCGCGGGTTGGTCGGGTCGCTGACGTCCAGGAACCGGGTGCCCTGCGCGTAGAACGACTGCACCAGCACGTGGCCGCGCACGTCGAAGTAATGCGCGGAGCAGTCGTCGGAGGCGGGGTCGCTGCCTTCCTGGCCCTCGACGCTCCAGGTGCCGACGCTCTGGAGCCGGAACGGGGCCGACGGGGTCGAGCGCCAGCCCTCGCCGCCGTAGGAGCCGGCCAGTGACGAGATGGTCAGGACGCCGTCGCCCGCGCAGCCGTCGACGAAGTTCTCCTCGGTGGCGTACACCAGGTCGTGGCCGCGCCAGGCGCCGTCGGCAACGGGGCCGACCGGGTGGAAGCTGTTGTGCAGGAACCTCGACGGCGCGGCGGTCTCGGCCACGCCGCCGCCGGCGTAGGGCACCGGGGCGTCGGCCGTGGCACGGCGGACCCGGCCCTGCACCGGGTCACGATGGAGACCGGAGGTCCAGTAGCCGCGCACACCGCCGCGGCCCGAAACCCACGCGACCCCCGCGGCGTCCACCTGCACGTCGTGCACGTAGTCCGTCTTGCCGTCGTTGCGGGCCAGCTCGATCGGGTCCGGGTGGACCTTCGGGTGGCGCGGATCTCGGACGTCGGTCACCCAGATCGGGCGGCCGCCCCAGTCGGCGGGCTGGTCGTCGGCCTTCGAGGGACCGCCGGTCCACAGGTAGCGGCAGCCGTCGACGCAGCTGGTCGTGTGCCCGGCCGGCACGCGCACGTAGCTCAGGACCTCCGGCGACTCCGGCCGCGAGAGGTCCACGACGTAGATGCCGGACTCGCCGGTGTGCGTGTTCCCGCCGAACGCGCGCGGGTCGCGCGAGAGGAAGACCAGCTTGCGCGCCGCGTCCACCTCGGTGTCCTCGGTCTCCCACAGGCCCGGCAGGCTCAGCTGCCCGATCGCCTTCGGCGCGGCCGGATTCCGGGTCAGGTCGTAGACCTTGAGGCCGAACTCGCCGGACACCACCATCACGTCGCGGCGTCCGTACTGCAGGAAGTTCGCCGAGATGGCGCCCTGCGCGTCGGGCAGGTTCCCGACGGCGCGGACGCCCTTCACCGCGCCCGGATCGCCCGCGGTGCGCTTGACCTGCGCCGCCGGCTTGTCGTCCTCACCACAGGCCGCGGCGGGCAGACCGGTGGCGACCAGCGTCGCGGCCACCGTCGTCAGAGCCAGCATCGGGCGGAGCCACCAGCGACGCACACGAACCTCCCAGAACGCCCAGCGTGACCGTCGCACTGTAAGACGGCAGTTAACCGGACACAACCGTCTTTAGTTCCCTGGGACTGGTAGTAAGGCACCATGCGTTCGCGTCTGCTCGTCCTGCTCGCCGCCGCGGCCGTCGCCCTCACCGGCTGCACCGCCGTCGAGCCGGCCCGGCCCGGTGCGCTCGCCGTCGGCCTGCAGGAGCCGGGCACGCTGCTGCCCGCCGACGTCGACGACCAGGCCGGGCGCCTGGTCACCGGCGCGCTCTGGACACCGCTGGCCGACTACGACACCGCGTCCGGCCGCCTCACCCCGCGCGCCGCCGAGTCGATCACCAGCCCGGACCGCGTGCACTGGACCGTGCGGCTGCGGGCCGGCGGCCGGTTCCACGATGGCACGGCAGTCACCGCGCAGTCCTATGTGGACACATGGAAGGCGGTCGCGGCGGAGAACTGGGCCGCCACACCCGTGTTGAAGGAGTCCCTGCGCGCCAAGGAGATCTCCGCTCCGGACCCGGCGACGATCCGGATCGACCTCGACCGCCCCTCCGGCCAGGTGCCGGCGCTGCTGTCGGCACCGGGGCTCGTGCCACTGCCGGCGTCCGTGCTGACTTCCCGCGACTGGAACGGCTTCGCGCGCCACCCCGTCGGCAACGGCCCGTTCCGCCTGGAAAACGGCTGGCTGCCCGGCACCGGCGGCAAGCTCGTGCGCGTGACGCCCGCGCCGGGCAAGGCGAACGAGGTCGACCTGCAGGTCGGGGATCCGGTCGAGCAGTACGACCAGGTACGGGACGGTTCACTCGACCTCGCCACCTCGGTGCCGGGCGAGCGGCACGAGGCGATGCACGCCGACTTCGCCGACCGGCACACCACCTGGCCCCTGCCCGAGGCCGGCTACCTGGTGTTCCCGGTGCGCACGCCCCGGTTCGCCGACGCCACCGTGCGGCACGCGTTCGCACTGGCGGCCGACCGGGAGGCGCTGGTGAACGGCCCGCTCGCGGACCAGGTCGACCCGCCGAAGGCGCTGCTGCCGCCCGCCGAGGCCCCCGGCGAGCGCACCGGCACCTGCCGGCCGTGCTCGTTCGACGCGGCGGCCGCGAAGTCGCTGCTCGGCCAGTCCGGCTTCACCGGACCGGCGACGGTCTACTTCGACACCGGCGACGGCACCTGGGCCGGCTCGCTGGCCGCCGGCTTGGGCGGGACGCTCGGCGTGCCCGTGACCGCGCAGCCGAGGCCGTCCGACGGACCGCTGGACAATCCGTCCACAGTGGACCTCAAAGCCAGCACCCCGAGCCCGGCCGAGCTGCTCACCGACCTGGCCGCCGCGTCCGGATACGCGGATCCGGGGTTCACGCAGGATCTCGCCGCCGCCGAGTCGGCCGCGACGCCCGAGGAGTCCGGGCAGCTCTACCGCGTCGCCGAGAACCAGCTGCTGCGCGACCTGCCCGTCGCGCCGCTCTGGACCGGCCACGGCCACGCCGTCTGGGCGCCGCGTGTACACGACGTCACCGCGACGCCGTTCGCCGACGTCAGGCTGGCCGACATCTCGGTCTGAACTCCTCAGACGGTCGCGTGCTCGGCCACGACGTCGACGAACCCCGAGGTCAGCGGGTCGGGGCCGGGACGGGTGTACGCCACGAGCCGGCGGCGGACCGGGGTGGACGGGCGCAGGACCCGGCCCTCGAAGCGCGGCGGCAGGACGTTCGCGGGCACCAGCGCCGGCCCGAGCCCCGCCGCGGCCAGGATGGGCGCTGCGGCAGTCTGCTCCGTACGCACCGCGGGCCGCGGCCGGAAACCCGCGTCGGCGCAGGCGCGGTCCACCAGCTCGGCGAGGCCGTGCCCCGGCGCGTAGTGCACCCACGCACAGCCGGCCAGGGTGGCCAGGTCGACGGTCCCGTCCGCGTTTTGTTCGGACGCGTTGTCGGTGTTGTCGGCGTTGTCGGTGCTGTCGGTGCTGTCGGTGCTGTCGGTGCTGTCGGTGGGCAGGACCACCACGAAGTCCTCGGTGCCGAGATCCCGCACGGGCCCGTCCCAGCCCTCGGGGACCGGGCCGATCGCGACGTCGGCCTCCCCCGCCGTCATCGCCTCGCGCAGCTCGTCGGCGTGCCGGTACTCGAACAGGCGCACGTCGACTTCCGGCCGTTCGCGGCGCCAGACGCGCAGCGCCGGCGGCAGCACGCCGAGGCTCACCGAGTAGACCGTCGCGACCAGCAGCTCACCGGCCATCAGCCCGCC
>DASXYS010000020.1:0-25212 GCA_036502365.1 Amycolatopsis sp. | reverse complement strand
CGTTTTCGTCGGCCGCCCCAGCGTGCTCGGCCACCGTCGCGACCAGCCGATCCTCAGCGCCATCGTGAAGGACCCGGTGACCGCGCCGGAACTCACGCTCACACAGCTCAACCTCGACGGCGACGAGCAGGCCGACCTGACCGTGCACGGCGGGGTCGACAAAGCGGTTTACGTCTACCCGAGCGCGCACTACGAGGCGTGGCAGGCCGACGGCTTCGACGTCGAGCTCGGTCATTTCGGCGAGAACCTCACCGTGTCGGGCGCGGATGAGACGACCGTGCGGATCGGCGATGTCTGGGCGTGGGGCGACGCGCTGGTGCAGGTCTCCCAGCCGCGGTCGCCGTGTTTCAAGCTGGCCATGCGGACCGGGCGCAAGGACGTGGTGCCGGGCCTGATCGACTCCGGTCGCTGTGGCTGGTACCTGCGGGTGCTGCGGCCCGGGACGGTGCCGACCGGCGGCGCGCTCACCGTCGTCGAGACCGACCCGGACGCCCCGACGGTCAGCGAGGTCCACGTCATCGCGTTCGCCAATTTCGCGCAGCTCCAACGGCCGCAGGCCGAGGCCGGCATCCGGTTCGCCGAGCGGGTGCTGGCCACCGCGGCGCTCTCGCCCTCCTACAGCGGCGGGATCCGCTCGGCCGTCGACCGCTGGCGGTCGCGGCACACCGATGCCGCGTCGTAGCCAATCCGCGGGTCACGGCGATTCGAACGAGCTGAGCGTCACGTCGTAGTCGGCGCCGCCGACGGCGAACATCGACGTCATCCAGTGGTAGAAGTTGTCCCCGCGCTCGCGCAGCTGCCGGTACAGCTCGGTGATCAGTTCGCGGCCGACGTCGGCGAGCAGCGGATCGTCGATCCGGTTCACCAGCTCGTACGGGTCGTCGCACAGGTCGTAGAGCTCGTTGACCGACTCCGGGTTCACTACGAGCTTGTGCGTTCTCGTCCGCAGCATTCGTTGCGGGTACGGGAAGTGGTGCCCGTGGAACTCGGCGAGCACGGACTCGCGCCAGTCCGGGTGCTCGCCGGCGACCAGCGGCCGCAGGCTCCGGCCGTCGGCCGCGGGCTCGGTGGGCAGGCCCGCGAGGTCCAGAATGGTCGCGGTGAGGTCGGTCAGCGTCACGAACTCGTCGCGGGCCTGACCCGCGGGCTCGCCCGGAATCCTTACCAGGGCGGGAATCCGGTAGATCTCGTCGTACATCGCGGGGCCCTTGTCGTGCAGGCGATGCGCGCCGGTGAACTCGCCGTGGTCGGCGGTCATCAGCACCGCGGTGTCCTCGGCGAGGCCGAGCCGTTCGACCGCTTCGAGGATGCGCCCGATCTCGTGATCGACGAGCGTGACGTAACCCCAGTAGGCGGCGACGAGCTTGCGGCTGACGGCCTCGTCCAGGGTGTCGAAAGCCCAGTGCGCGCTGTAGTTGCGTTGCACGGGGGGCTTGCCGGTGAAGGTCTCGTGCACGGACGGCGGCAGCTCGATCCCGTCCGGGTCATAACGGTCGAGGTACTCGCCGGGCAGGATGTAGGGCAGGTGCGGGCCGAAGAAGTGGGTCGCCAGGAAGAACCGCCGGCCACCGGGATCGGCGGCGAACCGTTCGAGCATCTCGATGGTGCGGTCGGCCAGGTAGTGCTCGAAGGTGGCCTCGACGGGCTGGTGCAGCCGCGCCGCCATCAGATTGCCTGGGCCGCCGTTGGGCGCGACACCCCGGACGGGATCGCTGATCCGGTACGGCGGCAGGCCGTGCTCGTCCAGATAGGCCAGGTAGTCGGGGTGATCGACCGGGTTGTGCCAGCCGGGCAGCGTCGGCCCCTCGAAGCCGTAGTCGGCCGCGGTCCGGCGCACGCCCCCGTGCCACTTGCCGACCAGCCCGAGCCGCCAGTCCGCGTCACGCAACGCCTCGGCGAAGGTGAACTGGTCGTCGGCCAGATCCTCCAGATACCCGACATTGCGCTCGTAGTTGGCCAGCAGCCGGTGCCGGAACGGCGCCACTCCGGTCAGCAGGCTCGCCCGCGCCGGGGTGCAGATCGCCGTCGGGGTGAACGCGTGCGTGAAGCGGGTCCCGCTCGCGGCCAGCCCGTCCAGCGCCGGGGTCCGGACGACCGGATTGCCGTAGCAGCCCAGGGTGGAGATCGAGTGCTGGTCGGTCATCAGGAAGACGATGTTGCCGGGCCCGTCGCTCATCCCGTTGTCCGCGCCGGGATTCCGGTCCGGTCCGCGGCCAGGCGGGCGTGCACCAGCGCACCACGCGCGCCGGCCGTCCGGTCGTCGTGGGCCAGCCGGACGGTCAGCTCGGCCACACACCAGCTGGGCGCGACGTCGCGCAGCACGTGTTCCAGCCGGTCGAGGAAACCCGGCAGCTGGGCGACCCGGCCACCGACGACCACAAGGGACACGTCGAGCACGGCGAGCACACCCGCCAGCGCCTGCCCGGCCGCACCGGCGGCCCGGTCGAGCGCCGCCGTCGCACCGGGATCGCCGGCGCGCAACCGTTCGGTCAGCGCGGTGAGATCCGCACTGCCCGTCGCGGCCAGCAGCGCGGGCAGGCTCGCCGCCAGTTCAACGCAGCCGCGCCCGCCGCAGGCGCACCGCGGCCCTTTCGGATCGACGCACACGTGGCCCAGCTCGCCCGCCGTCCCCCAGCTACCCGACACCAGCGAACCGTCGACCACAACGCCACCGCCGACGCCCTCGTCCACCCGCAGGTAGACCACATTCCGGCTGTCGTCGGCCGCGGTCTCGCCGAGCGCCGTGTAACGGGTGTTGTTCTCCACGCGCACCGGAACACCGAAGCGCTCGGCCAGGTAGGCGGCCACGTCGGCGCGGTCGCGGGTGAACCGGGCCAGCGCCAGATCCTGGGAGCGACGGCCCTCGCCGGTGAACTTCGGGCCCGGTGTCCCGGCCGCGACGCCGTGCACGGTGGCCAGGTCGAGGTCCTGTTCGGCCGCGAGGTCGGCGAGCAGCGCCACGGCGGCCGCCACGCGGGTGAGGACACCGGTGCCCGCGCCGATGTCGCGGTCCGCGACCGCGATCACGTTGTCCGCGCCGTCCGCGACGGCCACCGCCAGATGCGCGCGCCCGATCTCGATGCCCACCAGCTCGGCCCGCGACGCGTTGATGCTGACCAGCATCGACGGTCGCCCCCGGCCACCGTCCGGGCCGTGCGCCGACTCCCGGATCCGGCCCTCGCCGGCCAGCACCCCCAGGCAGCTGGACACGGTCGCCCGGGAAAGTCCGGTCTCGGCGACCAGGCGCTGGCGGGTCATCGGCCCGTACCGGCGCAGCGCCGCGATGATCGCGGCCCGGGAGGCGTCCGAGCCCGCACGCCGGGCGTCACCACTCGTTGTCCCGGCGATCTCGCGCCCCTTCCCCCGGCTGTCGGCCATCGTCGGAAGATTATGTCCAATGCCCGACAGAAACAAGATGGTGCTCAGAAAGAGTCTTCTCATTTTTGTTGTCGTACTTGACGTTAATAGAGAGAGGGGTTGACACTCTCCGGCACGTTCCCGCCCAGGCTCGGTGACCACCGGAGGCCATCATGAAACGAGCGACCGCGGTGGCCGCGATGGCCGCCGTGCTCGTCGGCTACGACATGGGGGTCATCTCCGGCGCGCTGCTGTTCATCAAGCCGGAGTTCCGGCTTTCGCCGCTGGAGAGCGGTTTCGTCGTCACGACCCTGCTGGCCGGGGCCGTGCTCGGCGCGGCGGTGGCCGGATCGGTGGCCCAGGCGATCGGCAGGCGGACCACGCTGCTGATCACCTGCCTGGTGTACGTGGTGTCCAGCGTGGTGATGGCCGCCGCCCCCGGCTACAGCTGGCTGCTGGTCGGCCGGGCGCTCGCGGGCGTGGCCGTCGGCAGTACCCAGAGCACCGTGCCGACGTACCTGGCCGAGCTCGCCCCCGCGGACACCCGGGGCCGGCAGAGCACGGGCAACCAGCTCATGATCGCGACGGGCATCCTGATTTCGGCGGTCGTCAACTACTTCTTCGCCCGCGACCTCTCGTGGCGCTGGTCGCTCGGCCTCGCCGCGGTTCCGGCCGGCCTGATCGGGCTCGCCCTGCTGCGGCAGCCCGAGACGCCCCGCTGGCTGATGCTCAAGGGACGGGTCGACGACGCGCGCCGGGTCCTCGACGCGCTCCTGCCCGCCGGACAGGCCCAGCGAGCGTTCGGCGAGCTGGACGCCGCTCGCCGGGCTGACGCCGACGGCAACACCGGCAACACGTCCCTGACCTGGAGCTCGTTGCTGCGCTCGCGCGCACTGCGCCGGATACTGGTCGTCGCGACGATCTTCTCGATGGCGCAACAACTCCTCGGCATCAACTCGATCGTCTACTACGCCCCGACGATCCTCGCCGAGGTGGGCTTCGGCACCAAGGCGGCCTTGATCAACACCATCGGCTTCGGGGTGCTGTCGGTCGTGATGACCCTGCTGTGCGGGTATGTCGTCGACCGGACCGGGCGACGTCCGCTGCTGATCGCCGGCGGCATCGTGCTGGGCGTTGCGATGCTCGGCGTGGCCGCGGTGTTCGGCTTCCACCTGCTCGGCACCGTCACCGGGCAGAGTGCCGTACTGGCCATGCTCTCGATCTTCAAGGCGGGCTACTCGCTGACCTGGGGGCCGGTCGTGTGGATCATGCTGCCGGAGCTGTTCCCGCTGCGAGCGCGCTCCTCCGGCGTTTCGGTGGCCACCAGCGCCCAGATCCTCGTCACGGTGGCGCTGACGCTGTTCTTCCCCGACCTCATCGCGCACGGCGCCACCGGCATCTTCGTGTTCTTCGGCCTGTTCGGCTTGGCCGCGGCGGTATTCGTCGCGAAGCTGCTGCCGGAGACCACCCGGCAGAGCCTCGAATCGCTCCATCTGCCCGAGCCGCGACGCGCGCCATGACCACGCCGATCGCCGCGCGCGGCCAAGCGATCAGTTGCCGAGGTTCATCTCCCCGATGAACCACCGTCCCTGCTTCTGCTGCAGAGTCCATTTCACGCCGAAGCCCTCGGCGTTGTGCGAGCCGATGAGCATCAGGGCGTTCAGTGTGTGACCGTCCAGGAAGATCCCGGTGTCGGTCACGGTTGCCGTGTCACCCGTCGGCTTGATCTCGTCCACCGTCACCTTTCCCTTGGGTGGCAGCGGGATGCCCGGCTTGGCCCACCCGTTGCGCAGGCTGGTCAGGGTCTTGGTGGCCTCGGCTGAGGCACACACCTTGGCGGGATCCAGGTTCGTGCCCGGGGGAGCGGTGTTGAGCAGGCACGCCTTGCGGTAGTGCTGCTGGAGGACATCCGTGACGAAAGCGGTCATCAGAGCTTCGGGGCTCGCCGCGCCCTTCGCGTCGGGGGTGTTGCTCGATGGGGTGCTGCTGCTGGATGGGGTGGTGCCGGCCGGCGCGGGCATCGGATTGCCTCCGATCCCGCTCGTCGCCGCCGAGCCGGTGCAGGCCGTCGCGGCGGCCAGCACCGCGACCAGCGCGGCCGGCACAACGATCCGGTGAGACCGGCGGGGTTTGGTCGTCGCGAGCATCCATGGACCTTTCACTTGTGCTGCAGGGCCTGGAATTCGGGCAGCCAGGCGTAGTTCGGCGCGGCGGCTCCGTTCGGGAGCGGCTGCACGGTGTGGGTGGCGAACAAGCTGTTCAGCAGCCACGGTGTCTTGTCCGGACCGAAGCCGCTCGACATCGCGGTGTCCTGGCCGACCCCGTACCCGGCGAAAGCCAGCTTGCCGGTCGCGCGGAACTTCCGCGTCTGCTCGCTCAGGAAGTTCTTGTTGTTCTCGAACCACGGGCTGGTGCGGAGGAAGTCGTACCACTGATCCGGCGGGAACGGCTTCGCGAGCGCGTCCTTGATGACCTGCCACACCTGAGTGCCGGGCGAGACGTGGTAGGTGTTCGCGTACTCGGCGGACACCCGGCCGGTGAGATGCTTCTGCCAGAACAGGACCAGCGAGAACTCGGTGGCGAGGAACTTCTTGTCGGGTCCCAGTTTCGGCAGGATGTAGTCGAGGTACTGGGCACCGCCGTCCGGATCCGCGAGGTGCGGGTGGATGTCCGGGCCGGCGATCTCCGGGGTGGTGCGCACGTGGGTCAGCCAGCGTTCGGTGGCCGGGACGCGCCACGCGGGATTGTCCAGGTGGTTCAACGCGCCCATGTACAGGCTGGTTTTGCTCTGGCCGGCCGCGCGGAACTTGATCACGTGGTCGGCGACTGCTTCATAAAAGGCGTTGAGCGCTCCGTTGCCCCAGTCGTCGCGGGTGGACTCGATGAACGGCTCGTTGCCGAGCACCAGGATGTCGATCTTGTCCAGCACCAGCGGCAGCACCTTGTCCAGCCGGGCAAATTCGGCGTTCATCGCCTCACTGCCGGGCCGCGGCAACGGTTTCGGGGCGTACGGGAACTTCAGTGACAGCACCGTTCCGTAGCCCTGCCCGCTCGCCCGCAAGAGGGTGCTGATCGTCGGGTCGGCGGCCGGGTCGCCGTCGTCCGCCTTCGGCGTGGGCAGGAACCCGCGCAGCCAGGTCGCGCCCGCGGTCGTGAGCTCGTCGAAGGTCATGACGTGCGGGTCGCCGTTGAAGTTCGCACCGAGAACGCCGTCCGGCGGCGGAGCGGTCAGCCGCGTCGCGTTCTCCGCCGAGCCGACCGCGGCCGGTCCCGCGCCCGGCGAGCCGCAGGCCGCCACACCCAGCGCGGACACGCCGGCCATTGTGGACAGTTGAAGCAGGCGGCGCCGGGACAGTCGGGTCATGTGCGCCGATGCTGCATCGACCACCTGCTTATTGTCAAGCGGTACGACAGAAAGGACGGGAGTTGTGGTTCGTTAAGGCAACGCCGACGTCGGCTTTGTACACCTGACACCGCGAAGGGCCCCTTCCCGCGGGAAGGGGCCCTTCGCGGTCGTCACTTCCAGTCGACCTGCGGGGATGGGTAGAAGTCAATGCCCTGCGCCCGCCAGCGCGGGGCCTGCTTCGCCAGCCGCTCGCGGTAGCTGTCCCAGTTGTGGGAGGCCTGCGGCGACCAGCCGATCTCCGCGATGCCCGCCAGTCGCGGGAAGGCCATGTACTCGATGTTGTCGCTGGTGCGGAGGGTTTCCGTCCACAGTGGAGCCTCGACGCCGGCGACCGAGCTTTCGCCGACGCCGTCCACGAGGGTGGCGGGATCCCAGTTGTAGGCGTCCTTGACCTCGACGAGGCCGGCCCAGTCCTGGCCGAGCGGCGTCTGCGCGTTGTACTTCATGTCGAGGTACGCGTGGTTCGACGGTGACATCAGGATCTTGTTGCCGCGCGCGGCGGCGGCCGCGACGTCGGCGTTCGCGCCGCCCTGGTCCCAGTACTGCGGGATGGCCGAGGCGGGCGGCTGGGTCTTCGAGATCTCGTGCCAGCCGGTGATCAGCTTGCCGTACTTGGCGACGAGCGGGTTCACCTTCTGGTAGAAGGTCTTGTAGTCGGCGTCGGAGGTGGAGTGCGCCTCGTCGCCGCCGATGCCGAGGTACTTGCCCGGTGTGATGGCGGCCAGCTCGCGGATCACGTCCTCGACGAACTTGTACGTCGTCGGCGAGCTGATGCACAGCGAGCTGTAGCCCACCTCGGTGTCGGTGCGCGGCGGCACCGCGACGCCGTTGCAGTTCAGCTCCGCGTACGTGGCCTGCGCCGCGTTGGTGTGCCCCGGCATGTCGATCTCCGGGACGATCGTGATGTGGCGCGAAGCGGCGTACGCGACGATGTCCTGGTACTCCGCCTGCGTGTAGTAGCCGCCCGGGTCGCCGTTCACCGCGCCTTTGCCGCCCTCGGTCGCCAGCCGCGGCCAGCTCTTGATCTCGATGCGCCAGCCCTGGTCGTCGGCCAGGTGCAGGTGCAAGGTGTTGATCTTGTACTGCGCGATCTGGTCGATGTACAGCTTCACCTGTGACGGCGTGAAGAAGTGCCGTGCGACGTCGAGCATCGCGCCCCGGTAGCCGAAGCGCGGGTAGTCGAGGACGTTGCCGCCCGCGACCGTCCAGCTCGCGCGGAACTGCGCGGACTTCGCGTCGATGGTCGAGGGCAGCAGCTGCCGCAGCGACTGCACGCCTTCGAACAGCCCAGCGGCGGTGTTGGCCTTGAGCGTGACTCCGGACTTCGCGACGTCCAGCTGGTAGCCCTCGGCGCCCACGCGCGGGTCGGCGTGGCCCACCTCCAGCGAGATGGCGGGCAGCCCGGTCGAGCGCGGCACCACGGGCAGCGGGTAACCGGTCGCGGTCCGCAGCAGCCCGCGCAGGTAACTGGCGACGTCACCCGCCCCCTGCCCCGCGCGGATCACGGTCAGCGGCGTCAGCGTGAAGTTCGCCTTCGGGTCGGCCTTGGCTTGCACGGGCACCGGCACGATGTCGGTGACGCTGCGCTCGACGTCCCGCGGCGACGGCACCGCCGCGGCGGACCCGGCCAGTGCGGGCAGCCCGAGCGCCGCGAGGCTCAGAACGGTCACACCGAGCACAGCCCTGGACAGGGTCTTCCTCACGGCTACCTCCGTTGAGGGGAGAAAGCGGACCCTAAGAGGTATAGACCACCTCGGTGGCGGGGACAACAACCAAACGGCTGGTCCGGACCAGCCGTGGTCGGTGAAGCGGCGCCGCCGGCCGGTGGAAAGTCTCGCCTCGGTGCCGGGATGTCCTTCTACGCGTGACTCACAGCGTGATCAGGACCTTGCCGTGGACGTGGCGTCCGGCCTGCAGCTCCACGGCGTCGCGGACCTGCTCGATCGGGAAGGTCGCGGCGATCGGCACGGTGAGCCGGCCGGCGAGGATCGCGTCGGTGAGGTGCTTCATCGCGCCCGGGGCCGCGTCGACGCCGCCGGTCGCGCGCACGCCGCCGGGCGGGTTGGGGCCGGCGGCGACGGTGGAGATCCGCTCGGGCGGGACGCCGAGTGCGAGCGCGGCCTCGGCGGTTTCGGTGCCGAACAGATCGGTCGCCGCGGTCACGCCGCCGGGCGCCAGCGCCCGTACCCGGTCGGTCAGTCCCGGGCCGTAGACGACCGGCTCGACGCCGAACTGGCGCAGGAACTCGAACGTGCTCTCCGAGGCGGTCCCGATTACCCGGGCGCCGGCGATCTTCGCGAGCTGCACGGCGAACACGCCGACCCCGCCCGCGGCGCCGCCGGCCAGCAGGGTGTCGCCGGCCCGCAGGTCGATCGCCGCCAGCGCGGCGGCGGCGGTCATGCCCGCCACCGGAATCGTGGACGCCACCTCGTCGCTGATGCCGTCGGGTGTCGGCCAGAGCCCTTCGGCCGGCGTCTTGACCACCACGAAATCGGCGACGGCCCGGCCCAGCGCGCCACCGAGGACCCGGTCGCCCACGGCGAAACCCGTGGCCCCGGCACCGACCTCGTCGACCACGCCGGCGAGGTCGTACCCGAAACCGGACGGCACGGTGATCCCGAACCGCTCCGCCGCCTCCGGCCGCGCGGCCAGGGCCCAATCCATCGGATTCAGCCCGGCCGCCGCCACCCGGATCCGGATCTCGCCGTTACCGGCGTGTGGCTCCGGAACCTCCCGCAGCTCCAGCACTTCCGGGCCACCGAACTTCTCGTAGATCACCGCTCGACTCATGGGAGACCTCCTAGTGATGAGACTTGGTCCTGTCACCATACACAAGTTACGGGACCAAGTCCCGTACACTGGTACCCATGGCTCGCTGGTTACCGGACGCACCAGGGCGACTCGCCGTCGCCGCCCTCGACCTGTTCTCGGAGCGGGGCTACGAGAACACGACGGTGATCGAGATCGCGGAGCGCGCCGGGCTGACGAAAAGCACGTTCTTCCGCCATTTCCCGGACAAGCGGGAGGTGCTCTTCGGCGGGAACGCCGTGGCCAGGCTGCTGGTCGACGGGATCGCCGCGGCGCCGGCCGAGGCCACCCCGCTCGAAGCGGTGGCACAGGTCATGGACGCGCTCGGCCGGGAGGTCTTCACCGCCGAGCGTCGCGAATTCACCGCCAGGAGGCGGGCGGTGATCGCCCTCAACCCGGAGCTACGGGAACGCGACGCGTTGAAGGAGCTCAGCCTTGCCACGGCGATGATCGAGGCGCTCAAGCGCCGTGGCGTTCCCGATCTGGCCGCTCGCGTGGCCGCAGAGCTGGGCGGGCTCGCGACGAAGATCGCCTTCGACCGCTGGCTCGACGCGGCCGACGAGGACTTCGGCCAAGTCGCACGGCAAGCACTCGGCGAAGTACAGGCAGCCGCTGCCCTCTGCTGACCGGACCCGGGCCGCGCCGGCGAATCACCCGGGAATCAGCCGCGCAGAACGGCCCGCAGCGCGTCCAGCACGGCCGGATCCTCGATGGTCGAAGGAACCGGTTCCTCCCGCCCGTCCGCGATACCCCGCATCGTCTTCCGCAGGATCTTCCCCGACCGGGTCTTCGGCAGCGCCTCGACGACCGACACCGCCCGGAACGCCGCCACCGGCCCGATATCCCGGCGCACCAAGGCGACCAGCTCCTCCCGCAGCTGGTCCTCGGGGATGTCCACCCCCGCCTTCAGCACCACGAAACCGCGCGGCACCTGCCCCTTCAGCTGATCGGCCACCCCGATCACCGCGCACTCCGCGACGGCCGGGTGCGAGGCCAGCACGGCCTCCATCGAGCCGGTCGACAGGCGGTGGCCGGCCACGTTGATCACGTCGTCCGTGCGGCCCATGACAAAGAGGTAGCCGTCCTCGTCCAGGTAACCGGAGTCGCCGGTCAGGTAGTGGCCGGGGTAACGGGCCAGGTAGGCCTCGCGGTACCGCTCGTCGGCGCCCCACAAGGTGGTCAGGGAACCGGGCGGCAACGGCAGTTTCAGCGTGATGGCGCCCTCTTGGCCGGCGGGCAGGTCCGCGCCGTTCTGGTCGAGGACGTGCACATCCCAGCCGGGCACGGGCTTCGTCGCCGAGCCGGGCTTCACCGGCATCGGCTCCAGGCCGCGCGGGTTCGCGGCGATCGGCCAGCCGGTTTCGGTCTGCC
Organism: Amycolatopsis sp.; assembly: GCA_036502365.1. GTDB lineage: Bacteria > Actinomycetota > Actinomycetes > Mycobacteriales > Pseudonocardiaceae > Amycolatopsis. Next base: position 14,270 of record DASXYS010000020.1, on the reverse strand, counting down.
ACCAGTGATCGATCACCGGCGTGCCGAGTTTGTCCTTGGCCCAGTGGTAGGTCTCCGGGTCCAGCCGCTCGCCGGCGAGGAAGAGCGCGCGGAACTCGGCCAGGTCGTACTTCTTCAGCTCCGCCGCGTCCGGGTCGATCTTCTTCACCGCGCGCAACGCCGTGGGCGCGGTGAACAGCGCCTGCACGCCGTGCTCGGAGATCACCCGCCAGAACGCGCCCGCGTCCGGCGTGCCGACCGGTTTTCCTTCGTACAGCACGGTTGTGGCGCCGACCAGCAGCGGCGCGTACACGATGTACGAGTGCCCGACGACCCAGCCGACGTCCGACGCGGTCCACCACACGTCGCCGGCGTGGACGTCGTAGATCGCGCCCATCGACCAGGCCAGTGCGACGGCGTGGCCGCCCGCGTCACGCACCACGCCCTTCGGTTTCCCTGTGGTGCCGGACGTGTAGAGGATGTACAGCGGGTCCGTCGCCTTCACCGGCACCGGGTCCACCGGCTGCGCGCTCTCGACCAGGTCGTCCCAGTCCAGGTCGGTGCCGGACAGCTCGGCGCCCGCCTGTTCGCGTTGCAGCACCACAACGTGCTCGGGCTGGTGCTCGGTGAGCGCGAGCGCGGCGTCGATGATCGGCTTGTACTCGACGACACGCGTCGGCTCGATGCCGCACGAAGCGGCGATCACGAGCTTCGGCTTCGCGTCCTCGATCCGCGCGGCCAGCTCCTTCGGCGCGAAGCCCCCGAAGACGACGGAGTGCACGGCGCCGATGCGCGCGCAGGCGAGCATCGCGATCACCGCCTCCGGGATCATCGGCAGGTAGAGGATCACGCGGTCGCCGCGTGTCACGCCGAGCGAGGTGAGCGCGCCGGCGAACACCGCCACCTCGTCGCGCAGCTCGCTGTAGGTGTAGCGGCGCTTCTGCCCGGTGACGGGCGAATCCCAGATCAGCGCGGGCTGGGCACCGCGGCCGCCGTCCGCGTGCCGGTCGAGCGCGTTGTACGCGGTGTTCAGCTCCCCGTCGGGAAACCACCGGTAGAAGGGCTCGGCGGAGGCGTCCAGCGCCCGCGTCGGCGGCTTCGCCCAGTCGATCGCCCGCGCCGCGTCGAGCCAGAAACCCTCGGGGTCGGCCAGGCTGCGCCGGTAAGTCTCGGAGTAAGCGCCCATGCTCGGTGTCTCCTCGTCGACGGATCTGCTCCAATCATGGCCCCGTCGGCAGCGTGACGCAGGTTTCGCCGGCGGCCCCGGCGAACCGACCCGGCAACCCCGGGGAACCCGTGCGCGTCCTAAGCTGGACGGCGCGGAACGCACCGCGCAGCGGTACCACGGTTACACCGACAGTGAGGGGAACCAGGCGGTGAACGGATTCGCGAGCGCGCTGCTCTCGCTCGCGCACACCCTGTTCGGCCCGGGTTTCTGCCCGGGCGACTGGGTCTGGGCGACGACTACAGCCGGTGCGCTCGTCGCGCTGTTCCCCGCGCTCGGCGCGCTGGTGGTGGCCATCATCCGCAAGGGCACCGGCAACCGGTACGACGCGACCACGCTGACCGTTTTCGGCGTGATCGGCTTCGTGACCGTGCTCCTGCTGCCGTGGCTGCTGTCGAACGGCGTCTCCGAGACCTTCCGCTCGATCAGCGCGGGCGGCTCCGGCGGCCTTTCGCCCGCCGAGGTCTCCACGATGAGCAAGTCGTTCTGCTTCATCGACGGCTCGCAGGCGAAGTACCTGGGCGGGGGCGGCAGCGTCTTCGACACGCTCTTCTACCCGAAGGGCCTCAAGCTTTCCTACGGCCTGTACGTGCTCGCGTTCACCGTGCTGCCCGTCGGCTCGCTGCTGTTCGTGATGCTGCAGGCGCGCACCGCGTTCCGGCGCGGGCCGAAGTGGCCTTCGCGGTTCTTCTGGATCCCGTTCGTCGTGATGGCGCTGGCGAGCGTCGGGATGTCGGCGAACACCGCCGTGCACTTCTGGCTCGGGTTCCTGCCGTTCAGCGTGCTCGGGCTGATCCCGGTGGGACTGGTCGGCCCACCGCCGTGGTCGGTGATCAACCGGCCGGAGCCGCGGCGCGAGCCCGAGCGGCCGCCCGTCGCGCAGCAGCCGCCACCTCAGCAACTGCCGCCGAAGCCCCCGCCGCCGGTCAACCGGCCGTACCCGGCCACGGCGCTCGCGGCGGCGCCCGACGCGATGGGACTGGCCGCGGTGCCGGGCCCGATCCCGCCGCCGCCCGGTTCGCGAGGCGCCGGCGGCAGCCGTTACCGGCGGGTGCGGCGGCTCGGCCACGGTGGTTTCGGCACCGTCTGGGAAGCCGTCGACACCCAGCTGAACCGCACCGTCGCGCTGAAGATCGCGCACGCGCCGGACCGTGACACCGAGGAGCGCATGCAGCGCGAGGCCCGCGCGCTGGCCGTGGTGAACCACCCGAACTGCGTGAAGGTGTACGACCTGGCCGAGGAGCCGGACGGGCTCGCACTGGTGATGGAGTACCTGGAGGGCCGCCCGCTCGCCGAGGTGGTCGACGGCCAGGGCCCGCTCGACGACGTCGCCGCCGGACGGCTGTGGGCCACCATGGCCGGCGCGCTCGTCGCCGCCCACGAGAAGGGCGTGCTGCACCGCGACATCAAGCCGTCCAACGTGATCCTCGACCCGGCCGGCCTGGCGCACCTGATCGACTTCGGCATCGCCCGCAGCCAGGGCGACTCCAAGATGACGGCCACCGGGATGATGATCGGCACGCCCGACTTCGTCGCGCCGGAGCAGGCGATGGGCGCGCCGGCCAGCCCGGCCTCGGACGCCTGGCAGCTCGCCGCCACGGTCAGCTACGCGCTGGCCGGCCAGCCTCCCCGTGGCACCCGTGAGACCCCGATGGCGGCGCTGATGGCCGCCGCACGCGCCGACCCCGTCACGCACCTGCCACGGCGTTCCGCGCACGCCCGCATCCTCGGCGCGTCACTCGACCCTGAGCCGCGCCGCCGTCCGACGCTCGCCGCGGTCCGGCGTGAGGTCGAAGGCTGGCTGAGCCGGGCGGGCACCTCCGCGGACGGTCCCGTCACGCAGATCGTGCCGCGCCAGCCGCACCGTTAAGCCGGTTTGACCGCGGAGAACTCAAGCTGTTCCTTGGGCTTGTGCCGGACGTCGACCTGTCGCCCAGGTGCAGCATCGTGAAGCAGACGACGGCCGAGAAGTGCCCGGTGCCGAACGGCATCTGCGCGCCACTGCCCTCCACCACCTCGGCGCGGTCGCCGAACTTGCCGCGCAGCAGTTCGGTGGACGCGTGATCGATTTCCAGCACCGTCAGCTTCGGCACGACGTCGAGGAGCACCTGCGTTGTCGCGCCGAAGCCGGGCCCGATCTCGAGGACGTCGTCGCCGAGGTCGAAGGGCGCGAGCCGGCCCGGCAGGACTTCGGCGATCATCGCGGCCCAGTGGCCTTCGACCTGCTGGAACCCCTTGATATCGCGCCGATCGTGGTGCCGTCGCCGCGCGACCCCCGGGCCCGCGACGTCGAGGCGGCGGTGCTCGCCGATCCCGCGGACCGGCGTGGGCTAGCCGAACTGGGCCGCGCCGTCGGGGCCAGCGAGCGGACGCTGGCGCGCGCCTTCACCCGCGACTGCCGGATGACGTTCGGGACCTGGCGTACACCGGTGCGGCTGCGTGCTTCGCTGCCGTTGCTGAGCCAACCGGTCAACGCCAGGACGGCAGCCACATTTCGGCCTGCCACTGGGCGTTCGTGATCGGCACGCCGTTCAGGATCGGCCACAGCCAGGCGAAGTTGGCCACCACCAGTCCGGTGTAGAGGGCGACGACGAGCAGACCGGTGCCCCGCCGTTCGAACCCGAGCTTCGCGCTGCCGAGGATCTGGCCCAGCACGAGCACGAGCCCGAGCACCAGGAACGGCGCCATCGGCGTCGCGTAGAAGAAGTACATCTGCCGGTCGATGTTCGTGAACCAGGGCAGCAGGCCGGCGAAGTAGCCGACGAGCACGGCGGCGTAGCGCCAGTCGGCGCGGAAGATCGACCGCCACAGGCCCCAGCCGAGCATCGGCAGCGAGACCCACCACATCGCCGGGGTGCCGATCAGCATCGTCGCGCCGACACACCGGGACTCGCCGCAGCCGGTGACGTTGCCGTCGTAGTAGTAGAGCATCGGGCGCAGGCCCATCGGCCACGTCCACGGCTTGGACTCCCACGGGTGCGGGTTGTCCTTGGGCGTGAGCAGGGTTTCGTGGAAGTGCAAGACGTTCAGCGTGTAGTCGCCGAGCGACCGCAGCGCGGGCGGTACCCAGGCGAACAGGCCGGGCGCGATGTCCTTGATCTCGGTGTAGTGCCGGTCGGTGGCCGTCTCGCTGGCGAACCAGGCCCAGAACGCGGCCAGGTACATCAGCACCGGGATGGCCACGATCGCCCAGAGCGCGGGGACGACGTCACGCCGGATCGTGCCGACCCACGGCCGCTCGACCCCCGCCGCGCGCCGCGCCGCGACGTCGAAGAACACGGTCAGCAGGCCGAACGCGGCGATGTAGTAGAGGGCCGACCACTTGACGCCGAAGGTCAGGCCGATCATCAGGCCGGTCGCGAACCGCCACCAGCGGAAGCCGAGCTTCGGGCCCCACGGGGACTCGGTCGCCCAGCCCTCGCGGACGGCGACCGCGAGCCGCTGACGCACCTGGTCGCGGTCGCAGAGCACGCAGGCGAACGCGGCGAGCACGAACAGCGCGATGAAGATGTCGAGCATGCCCATGCGCGATTGCAGGTGCAGCACGCCGTCGCTGATCACCAGCACGCCCGCGATGCCGCCGAGCAGCGTCGAGCGGGTGAGCCGCCGCGCGATGCGGATGGTGAGCAGGATGAGCAGCGTCCCGGCGAGCGCCGGCATGATCCGCCAGCCCCAGCCGTTGTAACCGAACAGCCACTCGCCGATCGCGATGAAGTCCTTCGCCAGCGGCGGGTGCACGATCAGCTCGTAGCCGGCGTTGTCCTCGTAGCCGCCGTTGCGCAGCATCTGCGCGGCCTGGGGCACGTAGTGCTTTTCGTCGAAGACCGGGGTGCCGTGGTCCGTGGGGACGCCGAGGTTCTGCAGCCGGACGTACCCGCCGATCAGCGTCAGCACCAGCGTGACGATCCAGCTGCGCAGCCGGTCGGTCGGCATGCCGCGGCCGAGGAGGGTGGCCTCGCGGTCGGTCGGCGGTCGGAGCGCGTCGACCGGGTCCGGCCGCACGCTCTCGTCGTCGGGACGGGTCAGCAGTGCGGTCACGGGGCCCGATACTAGTGGCTCGGCTGTGACGGGCGTGGCGCTGTTGTCGTTACGCTGGCCGACATGACCACTTCGCCCGGACGGCTCGTCCTCGCCGCGACCCCGCTGGGCGACACCGGCGACGCGTCCTCGCGCCTGGTCACGGCGCTGGCCACCGCGGACGTCATCGCGGCCGAGGACACGCGCCGGCTGCGGACGCTGGCCTCGGCGCTGAACGTGACGCCGTCCGGCCGCGTGGTGAGCTTCTACGAAGACGTCGAGACCGCGCGCCTGCCGAAGCTGCTGGAATCCTTGCGTGCGGGCGAAACGGTGCTTTTGGTGACCGATGCCGGAATGCCAAGCGTGTCCGACCCCGGCTTCCGCCTGGTGGCCGCCTGCGTAACCGAGGACCTGCCGGTGACCTGCCTGCCCGGGCCTTCGGCGGTGACGACGGCGCTGGCCCTTTCGGGCCTGCCGTGCGACCGGTTCTGCTTCGAGGGGTTCGCGCCGCGCAAGCCGGGTGAACGCGGGAAGTGGCTGGCCTCGCTGGCTTCCGAGCCGCGGACCGCCGTGTTCTTCGAGTCGCCACACCGCGTGGCCTCGACGCTGGCCGACGCCGCCGCCGCGCTCGGCGGCACGCGCCGGGCCGCCGTCTGCCGTGAGCTGACCAAGACCTACGAAGAGGTCAAGCGGGGCACGTTGGCTGCGTTGGCCGAGTGGGCCGCCGACGGTGTCCGCGGCGAGATCACCGTGGTGCTGGAGGGCGCGGCGCCCCGCGCGGTGAGCGTCTCCGACCTCGTCGGCGAGGTCTCGTCCCGCGTCTCCGCCGGTGAACGCCTGAAGTCGGCGGCGGCGGAGGTCGCTGAGGCGGCGGGAGTGTCCAAAAAGGAGCTTTACGACGCGGTGCTCGCATCGCGGAAGTAAGTCGGTTTACGAGAGCAGCGCGGTCACCGCGGCGTGGGCCTTCGACGCGTCCGGCTCCTCGCCGGTGATCACGTCGGTGTAGATGAACGACTCGCCGATGCGGACCAGCAGGTACGCCAGGTCCGCGAGCGGCAGCGGCGTGGTCAGGCGGCCCGCCGAGACCTCCGTCGACAGCAGGTCCGCCAGCTTCCCGATGGTCCGTGACTGCACCAAGCTCGCCTTGGTGGTCAGCAGGCGCAGGGCCCGCTCCGGCTCCCGCCGGAGGAACGAGCGGAATGGGGCGGAAGCGTTCACCGTGCGCACGAACGCGCCGATGGCGTCCGCGATGCCCGCCGCGCCGCGGCCGGTGAACGAGACGTTGTCCAGTACCGAAGCCGTTTCCGCCCAGAGGATCTCCACCAGCAGCTGGTCGCGGCCGCCGACCCAGCGGTGCAGCGTCGCGCGGCTGACGCCCAGCGACGCGGCCAGCTCGCGCATGTCCACCCGGCGCCCGGCCAGGAACCAGGTCCGCGCCAGGCGGAAGGCGGCCACGGCGTCGGGCCGCGGGGCGGCGAGTGATCGTGAGAGTGGGGTGTCGATGGCGTAAGACGTTATCACGTACTGTCGCATTCGTGAGACATCTGGCAGAGTGTCTCATCAGCCGTGGCCGAGGAGGAAGACGAAGATGCGCGCAGTTCAGGTGACCGAGTTCGGTGGTCCCGAGGTCCTCAAGCTCGTCGAGCTGCCGGACCCCGTCGCCGGGCCCGGTGAAGTACTGATCGACGTCGAGCGGATCGGCGTGAACTACGCCGACACGCACCAGGCGGAGAACTCCTACCTCGCGCCCAGCAAGCTGCCGCTGGTCCCCGGCGGCGAGGTGGTCGGGCGCACGCCGGACGGCCGCCGCGTCGTCGCGCTGCTGAACGGCGGGGGCGGTTACGCGGAGCGCGCGGTGTCCGCCGACGCCATGGCCTTCGCCCTGCCCGAGGGCATCGACGACCTCACCGCGCTGTCCATGCTGGTCCAGGGCGCCACCGCCTGGATCCTGCTGCGCAAGAACGCCCACCTCGATCCCGGTGAGTCCGTGGTCGTGCACGCCGCGGCCGGCGGGGTGGGCACGATCGCGGTGCAGCTCGCCAAGGCGTGGGGCGCGGGCCGCGTGATCGCGACCGCCAGCAGCGACGAGAAGCGCGCGCTGGCCCTCGAACTCGGCGCCGACGTGGCCGTCGACTCCCGTGCGGAGAACATGACCGAGACCCTGCTGGAGGCCAGCGGCGGCAAGCGCGTCGACGTGGTGCTCGACATGGTCGGCGGGACCACCACCGACCAGAGCCTCGCGGCCCTCGGGCCGTTCGGCCGCCTCGCCTTCTACGGCATGGCCGGGCGTAAGCAGCCCAAGCCGGTCGAGCTGCGCAACCTGCTCGGCCACAGCACCACGGTCGCCGGCATGTGGCTGCCGCACGTCTTCCGCCTGCCCGGCAACGTCTTCGGCACCGCGCTCACCGAGCTGTTCGACCTGGCCGGCCGCGGCGTCATCCGCGCGATCCCCGGCGGCGAGTACGCCCTGGCCGACGCTCGCGGCGCGCACGAAGCCCTCCGCTCGCGCGGCACCATCGGCAAGCTCCTGCTCGACCCCAGGATCTGACTCGTGAGTGTTCATGCCGGTTAGAACCGGCATGAACACTCACGAGCCCGGGGTGGCCAGCAGCCGTTCCAGCGGAGCGGCCTTGTGCAGGCACTCCTGCCACTCCGCCGCGCTGTCCGAATCGGCCGTGATGCCGCCGCCCACACCCAGCTCGATGGTGCCGTCGTGGATCTCGAAGGTCCGGATCGCGACGTTCAGCTCCAGCCCGGCCAGCGGCGAAGCCAGCCCGACGGCGCCGGTGTAGACCCCCCGCGCGACCGGCTCCAGCGCGGCGATCAGGTCGAGCGCGCGGATCTTGGGCGCGCCGGTCACCGAGCCCGGCGGGAACGTCGCGGCCAGCAGCGCTTCGTCGTCCACCCCGTCCGCGAGCCGTCCCTCCACAGTGGACGCCAGATGCCAGACGCCCGGCGCCGGGTGGACCGTGAGCAGGTCCGGCACCACCACGCTGCCGACCGCGCAGACCCGGCCGAGGTCGTTGCGCACCAGGTCGGTGATCATCACGTTCTCGGCGACGTCCTTGGCGGAATCCCGCAGCCGCGCCGCGTTCCCGTCGTCCTCGGGGCCGCGCCGGGGGAGCGTGCCTTTGATCGGTCTCGACCGCACGCGCCGGCCGTGGCGCTCCAGGAACAGCTCCGGCGACAGCGACACGACCGACCCCCACGGGCCGGAGACGTACGCGGCCCGCCGCGGCGCCAGCCGTCGGACCCCCTCGGCGAACAGCGCGGCCGGCTCCCCGGCGAAGTCACCGGTGAACCGGCAGCAGACGTTGGCCTGGAACAGCTCGCCGGCCTCGATCTCGTGCACACACGCCTTCACCGCCAGCTGGTGCGAAGCGGCCGAGGGGCGGTGCAACCGGGAAGCCGACCAGGACAGCCGCGCGGGAGTGGCCAGCGCGCGCTCCACAGTGGACAACCGTGACCCGGGGTCGGCGGCGAGCGACTCGAACCAGCAGACCCCGTCGGAATCCCAGCGCAGCACGTGGTCCGCCCACCCCCACGCCGAGGCGGGCAGCGCCCCGCGGCGCCCGGACGGGTCCGCCAGGTCGTAGGACAGGTAGCCGAACCAGCCGCCGCCGACGCAGCCGGGCACGGCGTCCTCGACCTCCGGCCGGACGGTGGGGAAGGGCGCGGCGGTGATCTCGGGGAACGGCGCGACGATCGCCGTCGAGCCGAACCACGAGCCGCACAGCGCCGCGGGCTGCGGCAGGCCGTGCGCGAGCGCATAGGCGGACAGCAGCTCGACGGCACGTGACGGGGTCACGGACGTGGACAGGCGCTGCCGCTGGAACCGCATCCGGACATTGTGCCCGGAAAACCCGGCTGGCCAGCGGGAACGTGATCAGAGCAGCACGTCGGACAGCTTGAACGGGTACACCACCGCGTCCTGCGCGACCGGCCCGCTGATCCCCGGCACGTCGTCGGCGCAGGCGTACTGGTGCAGCCCCAGCCGGGAGTGGAACCAGCCGGCCCGGCCCGCGATGCCGTTGTGCCGCACCAGCCAGAGCACCACCTCGGGGTCGGCCCAGCGGTCGGGGTTCAGCCGGTGCGCCCAGCAGTCGTGGCCGGCGTAGACGAGCACCCGCTCGATCCGCGCCGCGTGCCGCACGTGCTTGATCCACGCCTTCACGAACCGGTCGTCGACGCTCTGCGCGTCCACCTCCAGCGCGGGGGCCAGCGAGCCGGGGGCGAACGCGCCCAGCTTGCTGGCCGTCCGGACGAAGTGCTCGGCCTGGTCGTGCACGGCGCCGGGCCGCGCGTAGTGCCGCGCGCCGGTGTGGAGGCCGGCCCGCTGCGCGCCGGCCAGCGTGCGCTCGGCACCCGCGTCGCTCCAGTTCACGTTCTCGCTGACGGTCACCGAGGCGAACCGGATCTCGGCGTCGCGGACCACCGCCCAGTCGAGTACCTGCTCACGATGGGAGAGGGTGAGCCCTCGCTCGATCTCCGGTTCGGTCACTCTGCGCCCCTACCAGCCCCACGTCGGGTGAAATGCCACCCTACGTCTCTGTCAAGAGCCCACGGTGACCGCCACCCGGCGTGTCCCGGCTGGTCAGGCGTTCTCGCGCTGGAACGTGCGGGTGCCCCACCAGATCGCCAGCACGGCCATCACGAGCACCACCACGCTCCCGGTGAACAGCGCGTCCATGGAGAAGTCGCCGCGGAAGCTGTTGCGCTCCACGTCGACCACGTGCCGGAACGGGTTGATCTGCGAGATCGTGTACAGCCACTTCGGCGCCAGCCCGGCCGTGATCGGGATGAGGATCCCGGACAGCAGGAGCAGCGGCATCAGCACCGCGTTGAGCAACGCGGGGAACGACTGCTCGCTCTTCAGCGTGAGCGCCAGCGCGTACGAGCACGAGGCCAGCGTCACCGCCAGCAGGAACACGATGAGCAGGCTCAGCAGCACGCCGCCGACCGGGGCGTTCAGATCGAACACCAGGTAGGCGAGCACGATGATGAGGATCGACTGCACCACCGCCTGCAACGCGTTGGCCAGCACCTTCCCCAGCAGCAGCGCCGCGCGGCTGACCGGGGTCACGCGCAGCCGCTCGACCACGCCGGAGCGGAAGTCGGCCAGCAGCGAGAACCCGACGAACGAGCTGCCGAACAGCGCGAGCTGCGCGATCAGCGCCGGGGTCAGCACCATCCAGCCGTCCACGTCGGACAGTCCCTGCGCGTTGAGCGTCTTCACCAGCAGCGGTCCGAAGAAGAAGAGGTACAGCAGCGGCTGCATGATGCCGATCAGCAGCCAGGCCGGGTTCCGCAGCGCGCCGACCATGTCCCGCCGGAAGATCAGCCAGGTGTCACGCAACATGGGGCACCTCCGGCTGGGGCGCGCCCTGCTCGGCGTCGCGCAGCGAGCGCCCGGTGAGCGTGAGGAACACGTCGTCGAGCGTCGGCCGGGTGACCTGGATCGACGACATCACGATGCCCTTCGCGTCGAGCGCGCGCAGCAGCTCCGGCATGGCCGTGTCGCCGCGCGGCACGCGGAACCGGATCAGCCCGTCCTCGACGTCGAAGTCGTGCGCGCCGGTGAGCTGCCGGGCGGTGTCCGCGGCCGCGGTCGTCACCTCGGGCTCGACGCCGACCACAACGCCGTCGCCGGAAACGCGCGCCTTGAGCGAGTCCGGCGTGCCCTCGGCGACGATGCGGCCGTCGTCGATCACGATCAGCCGGTCGGCCAGTGCGTCGGCCTCGTCGAGGTAATGCGTGGTCAGGAAGATCGTGACCCCGTGCTCCGCGCGCAGCCGGCGGATGTGGTCCCACAGGTTCGCCCGGCTCTGCGGGTCGAGCCCGGTGGACGGCTCGTCGAGGAAGACCAGCCCCGGGCTGTGCACCAGCCCGAGCGCGATGTCGAGCCGCCGGCGCTGGCCCCCGGACAGCGTTTTGGTCAGCCGCCCGCCGAGGCCGGTCAGGTCGAGCTGCCCGGCCAGCAGCGCGCCGCGCGCCTGCACGGCGGCCTTGCTCATGCCGTACAACCGGCCCTGCAGCTCGATCTCCTCGTCGACCCGGCTTTCCGGCGCCGAGCCGCCGCCCTGCGCGACGTAGCCGATGTTGCGCCGGACCCCCAGCGGGTCGGCCAGCAGGTCGTGCCCGCCGACGGTCGCCGTGCCCGCGGACGGCTTCAGCAGCGTGGTGAGCATGCGCAGCGTGGTGGTCTTGCCCGCCCCGTTCGGGCCGAGGAACCCCACCAGCTCGCCGGCCTCGACATCGAGGTCGACCCCCTTGACCGCATGCACCTCACCACCGCTGCGGCCCTTGCGGCGGAACCGCCGCTCGAGGCCGCGTGCCGTGATCATGTGAACCCCCTCCTGCCAGTGATCAACTAGTCAAGATTGACTAGTTGATGGGCCCACTGTGCCTGACCGGGAGGTCGCCAGTCGAACTTGATTACCCGGTGCCTGACCCGGTGACGGGATGCCCGAACATCGAGCCCGCGTCATCGGCCATCACGTACTCGCCCGCCTCCAGCCGATCGAGCAGTTCGGTGAGCCATACCCGGCTCGCCCCGGCGATCCCGGCCCACAGCAGGAACAGCTCGTCGACATGCGCCGGCCGGCCCCGGTCGTTGCCTTCCTCCAGGTTCAGCCGCGACCGGCGATCCTCGGCCTCGAAGTGGATCAGCCGCTGCCGGAGCAGCCTGATCGCGTGGGCCCGGGGGAGCGCGGTCATCAGCCCGACCGCCGCGCACAGCTCCGGGTGCCCGGCCTCCGGATCGGACAGGCCTTTCGCCAGCAGCACCTGGAACTCCTGCTCGCCGTCGGCGGTGAGCCGGTAGGCCACCCGGTCCGGGCCGCCGTCACCCGGCTCCACGTCGACCTGCTCCAGCAGCTGCTCCGAGGTCATCTTCTTCAGCGCGTGGTAGATCGAGCCGGGCTGCACGTTCGCCCACTTGTCCGCCGACCAGGACAGCAGCTCGCGCCGCACCTGGTAGCCGTGTGCCCGGCCGTACATCCGCACGACCCCGAGCACGAGCAGGCGCGTCGCCGACACCCGTTCCCCCTTCACCGACCGGCCACGAAACGCCGTGGACCGCATCCGTAGGCTAAACAGGTATGAGCACCCCTGTGTTGACAGCGGTGGCCTGGCCCTACGCCAACGGGCCCCGCCACATCGGCCACGTATCCGGATTCGGCGTCCCGTCCGACGTCTTCTCCCGCTACCAGCGAATGGCCGGCAACCGGGTGCTCATGGTGTCCGGGACCGACGAGCACGGCACCCCGATCACCGTCCAGGCCGACAAGGAGGGCCTGACCCCGCAGCAGACCGCGGACAAGTACACCCGGCAGATCGACGACGACCTGCGCGGGCTCGGGCTGTCCTACGACCTGTTCACCCGCACCTCGACCGGCAACCACGCCGAGGTGACCCAGCAGATCTTCCTGGCGCTCAACCGAAACGGCTACGTGGTCCCGAAGACCACGCGCGGCGCGATCAGCCCGTCCACCGGCCGGACGCTGCCGGACCGCTACGTCGAGGGCACCTGCCCGATCTGCGGCTACGACGCGGCGCGCGGCGACCAGTGCGACAACTGCGGCAACCAGCTCGACGCCGCGGAGCTGATCAACCCGAAGTCGCGGATCAACGGCGAGACGCCGAAGTTCGTCGAGACCGAGCACTACTTCCTCGACCTGCCCGCGTTCACCAAGACCCTCGGCGACTGGCTGTCCACGAAGACCGAGTGGCGCCCGAACGTCCTCAACTTCACCCGCAACCTGATCGACGACATGCGGCCGCGGCCGATCACGCGTGACCTCGACTGGGGCGTGAAGATCCCGCTGGACGGCTGGAGCGATCAGCCGATGAAGCGGTTCTACGTCTGGTTCGACGCCGTGATCGGCTACTTCTCGGCCAGCGTGGAGTGGGCCCGGCGCTCGGGCAACCCGGACGCGTGGCAGGAGTGGTGGCTCAACCCGGATGCGCGCTCGTACTACTTCATGGGCAAGGACAACATCACCTTCCACGCCCAGATCTGGCCCGCTCTGCTGCTCGGCCAGAACGGCGAAGGCGACCGCGGCGGCGATCCCGGCAAGTACGGCCGGCTGCACCTGCCGGACGAGATCGTCTCCAGCGAGTTCCTCACCATGAGCGGCTCGAAGTTCTCCACCTCGCGCGGCACCGTCATCTACGTGCACGACTTCCTGCGCGAGTTCGGCCCGGACGCGCTGCGCTACTTCATCTCGGTGGCCGGCCCGGAGACCCAGGACACCGACTTCACCTGGGACGAGTTCGTCCGCCGCACCAACTTCGAGCTGGCCAACGAGTGGGGCAACCTGGTCAACCGGTCCATCTCGATGGCGCACAAGAACGTCGGCGCCATCCCGCGCCCGGACGCGCCGACGGCTGCCGACGAGGAGCTGAAGGCGTTGTCGCGCAAGGCTTTCGAGACCGCCGGCGCGCACCTGCAGCGCTCGCGTTTCAAGGCCGCGTCGAGCGAGGCGATGCGCGTGGTCACGGCCGCCAACCGGTACCTGTCGGACCAGGAGCCGTGGAAGCTCAAGGACGATCCCGCGCGGCGTGACAGCGTGCTGCACACCGCGTTGCAGGTGGTCAGCGACGCGAACACGCTGCTGACGCCGTTCCTGCCGCATTCGGCGCAGAAGGTGCACGAGGCGCTCGGCGGCACCGGCGTCTGGGCCGCGCAGCCGGAGCTGCAGGAGGTCGAGGACCTCGACATCCCCGGCCGCGTCAACCCGATCCTGACCGGCGACTACGCGGGCGAGCAAGCCAAGTGGGAGTCGACGCCGATCGAGGTCGGCCGTCCCCTGTCGAAGCCGACGCCGCTGTTCACCAAGCTGGACCCGGAACTCGGCGAGACCGGCCCGGAGTGGGCCCCGATCGTCAAGTGACCCTCGTGAGTGTTTATGCCGGTTAGAACCCAATGCCACGTAGCTTGAGTTCGGTCAGGCTGTGTGGGTGAGTCGGCGTAGTCTGATCGTGGGTGGGCCGAGGTGGCGGGTGCTGGCGGGTTCGGTCCGGTTTTTCACTCGATAAGCGTTGTGGC
>DASXYS010000019.1:0-20592 GCA_036502365.1 Amycolatopsis sp. | reverse complement strand
TTCTCGCCGGAGCGCGGGTCGCTGATCGCGCCGGTGACCACCACCGTCTTGCCGGCCAGCGGCGCGCCCGCGGCCACGACCGGCGGGAGGTCCTCCTCGCGCACGTCCAGTGACACCCCGCGCTCCCGCAGCCGCTCGAGTTCGGGGCGCAGCCGGGTCAGGTGCTCGACCAGCGAGGTGGCCACCTTCGGGCCGATGTCCTCCACCGCCACCAGCCCGTCGACGCCGGCCTCGACGACCGCCTCCAGCGAGCCGAAGCCCGCCCGGCACAAGCGCGCGGCAGTGCCCTCCGAGGCCATCGGGATCGCGAGCCCGATCAACGCCCGGCGCAGGCCCACCTGCCGGCTCGCGTCGATCGACTCGACCATGCGCGCGGCCGAAACCTCGCCGATGCGGTCGAACTCCAGCAGCCGCTCCTCGGTGAGGCGATAGAAGTCCGACGGGTGCTCCAGGTCGCCCGCCTCGGCCAGCCGCTCGATCCACACGCCGCCGATCGCGTCGATGTCCGCGGCCGCCCGCGAGGCCCAGTGGATCAGCCGCCGGACCGTCTGCGCCGGGCAGGAGACGTTGGTGCAGAACAGTTCCCGGCTGTTGCCCTGTTCGGTCAACGGCTGCTCACACGACGGGCAGACGGACGGCGGCACGATATCGCGCTCCGCGCCCGTGCGCTTCGAAGCGTCCAGCACCCCGGCGACGAACGGGATCACGTCGCCGGCGCGGCGCACCAGCACGGTGTCACCGATCATGATGCCGCGGGCGCGGATCACCTCCTGGTTGGCCAGCGTCGCGCGGGTGACCGTGGTGCCGCCCACGAACACCGGCTCCAGCCAGGCGACCGGGGCGATCTTGCCGGTCTTGCCGACGTCCCAGACCACATCGGACAGCACGGTGGTCTTCTCCTCCGCGGCGAACTTGAACGCCAGCGCGCCCCGCGGCGAACTCGACCGGGTTCCCGCGGCGGCGTACGCACCACGGTCGGCCAGCCGCAGCACGGCGCCGTCCAGGTCGTAGTCCAGGGTGTTGCGCTGCTGCTCGATCGCGGTGATCACCTGCTGCGCCTCTTCCGCGTCGGCGCAGCGGCGCATGTCGGCGGCGGTGAACCCCAGCGTCCGCAGCGCGCGGTCCAGATCGGTCTCGGCGCTGTCGGGTTCGGTGTCCAGGTCGAACGCGAAGAACCGCAGCCGCCGCTCGGCGACCACGGCCGGGTCCTTGGCCCGCAGGGTGCCCGCGGCCGCGTTGCGCGGGTTGATCAGCGGCTTGTCCGGGTGCGCGGTGTTGTAGGCGGCGAAGGTGGACCGCAGCATGACCGCCTCACCGCGCACCTCGACCCGCCCCGGCGCGCCGACCTGCTCCGGGATCCCGTCGGTCAGCGCCCGCACCAGCATGGTCACGTCGTCGCCGGTCGTCCCGTCCCCGCGGGTGACCGCCCGCGCCAGCCGCCCGCCCTCGTAGACCAAGGCCAGCGACAGCCCGTCCAGCTTCGGCATGACCACCACCGGCTGGCCCGGGAACCGGTCGAAGAACGCCGCCACCTGTTCGGGCTTGGTTGCCTTCTCCAGCGACAGCATCGGCCGCGAGTGCCGGATCGGTGCGTGCAGCACCGCCGGCGCACCCACCTGCTCCAGCGGGTTCGGCTCGGGCGCCAGCCCCGGATTCGCCTCGATCAACCCCCTCAACTCGTCCTCGAGCACGTCGTACTCCGCGTCCGCCACCGCCGGCGAACCCCGGTAGTACGCGTCACGCAACACCACGACCTGGTCAGCCAGCTCCTGAATGCGCTCCCCATCGTTCACGGGACAAGACGCTACCCGGGGGCACCGACAAAAAGCGCCGCCGCGCCGTCATGACGAAAGCGCATGCGAGCTATACCCATCATGCGTTGGACACACACCCCTTGCCCCGCTTACGTTCGAAGAGCGGCCACCGGAAACGGCCGCGAAAAGAACAAAGGAGCGGCACCCATGCCCATGGCGAAGATCTACCTGCGCGAGGGCACCACGCCCGAGCACAAGCGAGCCCTCTCCGACGCCGTGCACCAGGCGCTCGTCGAGGTCCTCGGCATCCCGGAGGACGACCGGTTCCACTTCTTCCACGAGCTGGCGGACGAGAACCTCATCAGCGAGCCCGTCGCGTTCGGGCTGGAACGGCGGCGGCAGGCCATCTGCGTCCAGCTCTACTTCGCGGCGCGACCCGCGACTGTCCTGAACGAGTTGTTCGCCGCGCTCGTCGCGAAGCTGACCCGCGGCACCGGCCTGGAGCCGCGCGACATCTACCTCAATGTCATCGAATCGCCCTCCGCCAACTGGTGGGCCGAAGGGCGCGTGCTCAACCATGAGACGGGCTTCGACGAGCGCATCGCCGCGGACAAGATCCCCGGCTGACGGGCTTCAGGCGAGCGGCAAACCGGCCGCGGCCTCGCGCAGGCAGTCGGCGAGCGCGGTCACCGCGGAGGTGGCCGGGCCGGGCAGGCGGGCCATCACCACCCGGCGGGTGACCGGCTCCCCGTCGGCGACCCTGGCCAACCGCACGCTCGCCGGGACCAGGCCGACGAGGTAGGGCGGGATCGTGGTGACGCCGTGTCCCGCGCCCACCAGCGTGAGCTTGCCGAGCCAGTCGCGGGCCATGTGGCTGACGGCGGGCCGCTGGGGCAGGGCCGGCCAGACGCCCATCGCCGGCTCGCCCGCCGTCTGCGGGCTCGCGATCCACGAGACCGCGGCCAGTTCGGCCAAGGTGACCGAGCCGTCGAGGCCGAGGTCCCCGCGGGCCGGCACGGCCACCAGCAGGTCGCCCTCGAGCAGTGTCTCGAGCTCCAGCAAGGGTTCCTGGTCGTCGGGCGGCGGGAAGGGCTGGCGCGAGGAAAGCACGGCCACGTTGACCGTTCCGGCCCGCACACTCCGCGTGAGTGCGGGCGTGGACCCCTCTCGGGTGGTGACCTCCACGTCCGGCGCGTGGCGGCGCATCAGGGCCAGCGTCTCGGGGATGAGGGCGGCGCCCACGCTGGTGAACACGCCGAGGCGGATCGGCGCGACGGTGGGCGCGGCTCCGCCCAGCACGCGTTCGGCGCGGTCGATTTCGTCCAGGGCGGCCGCCGCGTGCCGGAGCAGGACCGATCCGGCGGCGGTGAGCCGGGCCCCGTCGGATCTCCGGTAGACCAGCTGCCGGCCGGTCGACCGTTCGAGGGCCGCGATCTGGCGGGAGACCGCGGACTGGCTGTACCCCAATGCCGCCGCGGCCGCGGTGAACGAACCGGTCTCGGCGAGCGCGCGGAACATCCGCAGCGTCGTCGAGGACCACTCCATGAACGAACAACCTACCCGCGGCGCGAGCCGCACGACCGGACGGAGCGCCATGCCGGCACCCCTCGATTCCCTCGGCGGCCGCTTGCCGCTGCTGCACCCGGCTGATCTCGACGACGAGCAGCAGCAGGTCTACGACGTCCTGACCCGGATCGTCGTCCCGGAAGCGGCGGAAGGCGGCTTCACCGCCCGGCTCGCCGACGGGCGGTTCATCGGCCCGTTCAACGCCCTGCTGCGGGCACCGCGCATCGCGCTGGGCCTCGGCGGCTGGACGAGCCGGATCACCGAGGCCGGGCTCGCGGACGACGTGCGGCAGGCGGTGATCCTGACCGTCGGCAGCGCCTGGCACGCGGCGTACGAGATCGACGCGCACGTCGCCGCCGCGCGGGCGGCCGGCCTGCCGGAAACCGCGATCACCGCACTCGTCGACGGCACCGCGCCGACCGGGCTGAGCGCCGACGCCGACGCCGCCCACCGGCTGACCACCAGCCTGCTGACCGGCCGCGGGGTGCCCGACGCGCTCTACGCCGAGGCGATCGGCCGGTTCGGCGAGCCGGGGGTCGTCGCGATCCTGTGCCTGATCGGCCAGTACCAGACGATCTCCTCGATCCTGGTCTGCTTCCGGGTGCCGGTGCCCGGGCACACCTCGTAGCACCTCGTCCCGATCATCGGCAAGCTTGGTTGAGGGACGAACACCCATCGGGATAACATCCGATGAATCGTCCCATTGTGTGCCGCCGCCGCACAAAAGAATGTGCGGAGGAAGAACGTGCTCAAGCTACTCACCCGGCCTGCCGTCATCGGCACGTGCGCGCTGGTTCTGGCCACGCTTTCGGCCGGTCCGGTCCAGGCCGGCGCCCGTTCGTCGCTCTGGTCGGCGGATCCACGCAAGGGCACGGGGGCGTTCGAGTCGATCCAGTGCGACACCAACACGTTCACCACCACGTCCGATCCCGCCAAAGGGCCGGTGTGGCAGGTGAAGCAGCTCGCGAACCAGGAGCGGTGCGAGTCGGAGGGACCGGATGTTTCCCGTGGCAGCACGTACTATCTCGGCTGGTCCTCGAAATTCTCCATCACCGATTCGACGAGCCGCTACATCTTCCAGCTGAAGTGCAGCCCCAGCACCGGCACGGCCAACCACCCCATCGTCCTCGAGGTCATCGGCGGCGAAATCCAGCTGCAGAACTGGACACACGACCACCAGAAGGTGCTGCTCTGGCACACCAAGGCCGTCAACAACCAGTGGAACGACTACGTGCTCAGGGTTTCCGAGGACCAGCAGAAGGGCACGATCCAGTTCTGGTTCAACGGCGCGCGCCAGAAACTCGCCACCGGCTCGGACACCTTCACCGGCACCACCTACGACGGAACCCGGGACTACCTGAAATGGGGGCTCTACCATCCGGCCCCGGCCACGGCCACGCAATGGCTCAGCACCATCAAAATGGGCACGAGCCTGGCCGACGTGACCGGCTGAGCGGCGCCCTCGATCGCGGGGAAAGGCTCATCGGCGCGGTGGCCGTTCAGTAAGCTCCCCTGGTGGAGCCATTGACGGCGATCAGCGTGATCGCGGCGAAGTACGGGGTGTCCGCCGTGATCGGCGCGCTCACCGGGAACGAGGGCCTCGGCGGCCTCGGCTCGGAGCTGATGGGCGCGCTGATGGAGAGCGAAGACCGGATCGCCGAGCAACTGGACGGGATCAGCCGCAAGCTCGACCGGATCCTGGTGCAGCGCTACGCCACCGCGCTCGGTGCCGGCCAGCGCATGCTGCTCGACGCCAGCACGGCCACCGACCCGCAGATCCGCGTCGCCGAGCTGAGCCGGGCGCGGGACCTGTTCCTCGAAGCCGGCGCCGCGGCACTGTCGCCGCTGCAACTCGCGGTGGCGGAGCGTTACGTCGCGCTGTGCTACATCGCGCTCGGCCGGCGCGAGGCGGCCGGGACCGCGTTGAAGTCGATGGACCGGGCGGCCGCCGAAGCGATGCTCGACGCGGCGGCGGAGGCAGGCCCTCCGGCGTACGAACGCGCCCGCAAGCAACTCGGGTGGTCCGGACGGATGGGCTCGCGGTCCCGGCGCGACGATCTGCTCGAAGACCAGGCCGACGACATCGTCCTCGCGGCTTTGCGGGAAGCGGAACTGGCCGAGGAGCTGTTCCGGGAATCCCGCACCCTCGCCCAGGGAATGGGTTTCCAGCTCGCCCCGCTGCCACACCAGGAGGAGCTGCCGCCCGAGCCGGAGGGCGGGTACGACGGGCCCCACCCGCTGCGGACCACGAACATGCAGCTGGTGCTCCGCCCGCCCGCGCCCGGCCCGGTGCGGTACGGCCCGATCACGGTGACCTGGCGCAAGGTGCTGATCCAGCCGGTGGTGCGGCCGACCCCGCACAGCAGAACCTCGGCGAGCATGAGCGAAGTCCGCGAGCACCTGGCATCCCGCTCGATATCGATGGATCAGGTGGACGCCGATTTCCTCCGGCAGCTGCGGCGCCGGCTGTACCAGACCTTGGTCGCGTGGCTCGAGGTGGAGGTGACGATCAAGATCGAACCCGCCTTCACGCGAAACCGGATCATCGGCCTGGCGAGCCGCTCCACCGCGCCGTCGTCCGCGGGCGGCTGGGTGGACTTCGACATCCGGGGGCTGGCCGCCGGACAATCGGAGCTGACGATCAAGTCCTTCATCCCGTTCTCCCTGCGGGGCGAGGAAATGCCGGGCGAGTCCTACGCACCCAGCTTCGTCGGCATTCCCGAGGGGCTGACGAACGAGATCGCGCTGAGCGTCGACAACACGCTGATCTTCCCGTCGGCCTGACGAACCCCTGGCCCTGCAAGGTTCCTCAACGGGCCTGACCCGCGGCGGGTGCCCTACAGTCCGATCATGGGACCCGGCCGCGTCATCCTGCTCAACGGACCGTCGAGCTCGGGGAAGTCCGCGATCGGGCGGGCGATGCTGCCGCTGCTGCCCGATCCCTGGTTCCTCGTCCCGGTCGACGGCATCAGCGGGATGCGGTCGACGCAGTACACCCGAGCCCGCGAAGACGCCGAAGTGCGGGAGATGCTGCGACGCACCCGGCGCGGCTACCACCGCGTCGTCGCGGCGCTCGTGTCGACGGGCAACGACGTGATCATGGACTACCCGCTCAGCGAGCCGTGGCGCCTCGACGACCTTCTCGACGTCCTCGATGGCTACGACGTCACCCTGGTCGAAGTCCGCTGCTCCGCCGAGGAACTCGACCGGCGCGAACGTGCGCGCGGCGACCGTCCCGCCGGTCTCGCGGCTTCGCAGACGCAGGTCTATTCCCATGAGGACAACGACATCGTCGTGGACACCACGCACCGCAGCGCCGCTGACTGCGCCCGCGAGGTCGTCGACCGGATCGACGACCTCGGCAGCCCGAAAGCGTTCGAACGGCTCCGCGCCGCCCGAACGCCCCAGGAGTGACCGCTCGAAAACGAGTTGCCCGCTTCCCGCTGCTATCCCGATACTCGGCGGCGTGCCCCGGACCCGATTTGTGACCGAACCCTTGCGCCATCCCGGATTCCGGCGGCTGGTCACCGGGCGCACTTTCGCGGAGTTCGGCAACGCGATCGCGCCCGTCGCGCTCGCGTTCGCCGTGCTGGACCTGACCGGGTCCGCGGTGGACCTCGGGCTGGTGGTCGGCGCGCGGTCGGTGGCCAACGTCGTGCTGGTGCTCTTCGGCGGCGTGCTCGCCGACCGGCTCCCCCGCTCGGTGATCCTGCAGGGCACCGAAACCGCCGCCGCGCTCACCCAGGCGGCGATCGCGGTGAGCGTGCTCGGCGGGTTCGCCTCGGTCCCGCTGCTGGCCGCGCTCAGCGTGGCCAACGGCGCGGTGTCGGCCATCGCGTTGCCCGCGTCCTCGTCGATCGTCCCGCAGACCGTGCCGGCTTCGCTGCTTCAGCCGGCCAACGCCCTGAACCGGATCCTGTCCAACACGGGCCGGTTCGCCGGCGCCGCTGCCGGCGGGGTGCTCGTGGCCGCGCTCGGCTCGGGCTGGGCGATCGGCGCGAACGCCGGGGTGTTCCTCCTGGCCGCGCTCGCTTACCGGCGGCTGCGGGCCGTCCGCGCCGAGCGGCCCGGCAGGTCGCGGCCGTTCGCCGAGCTGGCCGAGGGCTGGCACGAATTCCGTTCGCGCACTTGGCTTTGGGTGGTCGTGCTCCAGTTCATGATCGTCAACGCCGCAGCGGCGGGCGGGATACTGGTGCTCGGGCCCGCCATCGCGGACGAGACCTTCGGCCGGTCCGGCTGGGGACTGGTGCTAGCCGCCGAAACCGCGGGCTGGGTACTCGGCGGGGTGCTGGCCGCGCGCTGGCGGCCGTCCCGCGCGCTGGCGATCGGCGTCGCGCTGGTCCTGGTCAACGCGGTTCCGCTGGTGGTGCTGGCGAAAGCGCCGAACCTGGTGCTGCTGGTGGTGGTCATGCTGCTGACCGGCGGCGCCATCGAGCTGGGCGCGGTCGCCTGGGACGTCTCGATGCAGGAGAACGTGCCCGCGGACAAGCTCGCCCGGGTCTACTCCTACGACGTGCTCGGCTCGATCATCGCGGTGCCGATCGGGCAGCTGGCCGCCGGGCCGCTCGCCGAGCGCTGGGGCCGCGAGCCGATGCTGCTCACCGGCGCCGCGCTGATCGTGGTCGCGACCCTGCTTGCCTTGAGCAGCAAGCAGGTCCGCGGTCTGCGGCGGCTGGCGCCTGCCCCGGCCTAGCGACGGCGCACTCAGCCGGGCCCGGCCACCGTGTCCCGAAGGGACGCCGAGACCGCGTGCAAGCAGGAGCCGAAGTCGCGCTTTCCGCGGGCGTCGACCCACTGGTCGAAGGCGTTCTGGAACACGACCACGGCGATCTGGGCCACCAGCCGGGCCTGCTGGGGTTCGACGCCGCGTTGCTGGAGCGCGTCACGGATCGCGGCGGTGACCGCGGCGAACTTGGTGCGCTCGCGTTCCTGCAGCTCCACACTGCTCTCGATCACGGCGCGGCGCGCCCCGGAGCCCTCGACGAGTTCGACGAGCTGCGTGCCGATCTGGCCGACGGCGTCGAGGACCGCCGAAAGCGGGGAGCCGGTCACATCGGCGGCGAGGACGGCCTCGGCCACTGCGACGGGCAGCCGTTCCGAGCCCGCGAAGAGGACTTCACGCTTGTCGGGGAAGTAGCGGAAGTACGAGCGCCGGGTGATCCCCGCGCGTTCGGCGATCTGCGTCACGGTCACGTTGTCGTACCCGTGCTCGCCATACAGCTCCAACGCGGCCTTGGTCAGGCGCTCTTCCGTTCCGGGATCCCATCTCGCCACCCCACGAGGGTAGCAAGTGATGCCTCAGTGTGTCGTCACTCGTGCTAGCCTCAGGTGACGACACACTGAGACGTCACCTGCCGGAAAGGAACACCGATGACACAAAACGCGGGAAACGGCGAGGTCTGGGTCCTCGGGGCCACGGGCCGGATCGGCCGCGCGGTCGCCGCGCGCCTGGCCGCGCAGGGCTTCCCGCCGGTGCTGGTCGGCCGCGACCGTGAACGGCTGCTCAAGGTCGGGGCGGGGCTCGGCCTGAGCGAAGAAGCGAAGGTTGTTGTCGCCGACGGGGCCGAACGCGTCACGGAGCAGATCACGCGGCAGCGGCCCGCGGTGGTCGTCAACACCATCGGTGATTACGCCGGCACCGCCGCGCCGATCGCGCGCGCCTGCCTGCCCGGCGGGCACTACGTCGACCTGGCCGCGGATCTGACCGCCATCCCGCGGCTGCTCGACCTGCACCAGGACGCCGTCGCCGCGGGCAGCACGTTCGTCACAGGCGCCGGATTCGGTGTGCTGGCAACGGAAGCTGTCGTGGCGAAGCTGTGCGAAGGCCGTCCCACCCCACAGCGAGTGCGCGTCGACGCGCTGGCCTCAGTGGCGACCGAGGCCGGAGTGATGGGTGCCTTCGCCGCCTCGTTCGCCGACGTGCTGACCACCGGCGGACGTCGTTATACCGATGGTCGCCTGGTCAAAACGCGGCTGGGCGCGGACGCGCAGAAGTTCACGCTGCCCGACGGCCAGACCGTGAAGTCCGCGGGAGCCCCGTCGGGTGAACTGCTCGCCGCACAACAGGCGAGTGGCGCGCCCTCGGTCACCGTCACCTCCGCGCTGGTGCCGGCCGCACCGGCCGTGCGGGCGGCGCTGCCCCTGCTCGGAGTGCTGCTGTCCGTTCCGGCGCTGCGGCGCTTCGCCATCGGCCGGATGGCGCGTATGCCGATCAAGGCGGCCGCCCGGCCGCGTGAGCACTCCTGGGGACACGCGGTCGTCACCTGGCCGGACGGCACCAGCCGCGAAGGCTGGCTGCGCGCCGACGACGGCATGGACTTCACCGCCGACGTCGCCACCGAGGTGGCCGTCCGGCTCGCCCGGGGCGAGGGCAAGCCGGGCGCCTACACCCCGGCCGCCGCCTTCGGTCCCGATCTCGCGGTCGCCGCCGGTGGTTCCTTCGTGCTCGGCTGAGCTGGTGCCACTGTGCTGGAGGCGGTCGGCTACCGGGTCGCGCAGAACGCGTCGACGACCCCGGTCTTCAGGTCCCCGACGATGGCGTTGCCCCGGTCGCTCGAAAGCAGGTTGTACTCGTTCACGGCCACCACTGCCTGCCGCTGCCCGTCCGGGCTGGTGGCCCACATGCTCAGGTAGCCGAGGTCCGCGCCGTCGTGTGTCCACAATGGCCCGCACGGGCTCTGGTACCGGGTCACGCCGAGGCCGTCGGCCCCGCCCGGCCTCGGCACGGTGGTCTCGAGTTCCTGCTGCTGCGCCGGGGGCAGCAGCTTGCCGGAGAACAGCGCCCGCTCGAAGTCCAGCAGATCGTCCACAGTGGAGATCATGGCGCCCGCGGTGCCGCCGAACTGGATGTCGGAGACCGTGACGTCCCGGACGAGGAACAGGGGGCGTTCCAGGTGGAAGTAGCCGTTGAGGTGATTCGCGGGCATGGCCGGGTCGGTGGTCGGGAAGGTGGTGTCGTGGAGGCCGAGCGGCTCGATGATCCGGCTCCGCACCTCGGCCGACGGCTCGTTGCCGGTGACCGCCTTGATCACCAGACCGGCCAGCACGTAGTTGGTGTTCGAATAGTGCCAGCTCGCGCCGGGCGCCGAGGTCGGCTTGCCCTGCAAGGCCAGGTCCACCAGCTGCTGCGCGGTCCACGGCCGGTTCGGGTCCAGGTTCGCGACGTAGTCCAGCTCCGGCTGCCCGCCGTTGATGAAGTCCGGGATGCCGCTGGTGTGGTCGAGCAGCTCCCGGACGCTGATCTTCGTGCCGTCATTGCCGTTCTTGTTCACGACGCCGGGCAGCCAGCGGTCGACGGTGTCGTCGAGGGACAGCTTGTGCTCCGCCTCCAGTTGCAACAGGACGGTGGAGACAAAAGCCTTGGTGTTGCTGCCGATCCGGAACTTCGCGTGCGGGTCGGCCGGCACCTTGCCGAAGTAGTCGCCGTACCCCGCGGCGGCGTACTGCGGGCCGGCTCCGCCGCGCACCAAACCGATCGCGCCGACCACGCTGTCCGTGGCCTGGAGCTTCCCCACGCCGGCCTGCAACACCTCCCCCGGCGACGGCGAGTCCGCGCCGGCCGCTCCCGCGCCGAGCACGGTGGTCAGCAGCACCGCGACTCCGGCGAACACCCCACGAGAACCCATCGATTCCTCCCTCTGCGGACCACCGTCTCCGCGACGTTAAGGGCAGGGAATGAACTCTCGATGAAACGCCTGGCGGCCCGCCGCCACCGCCGTCCGCAGCTGCGGACGGCGGATCTGGTCCTCGCTGTAGCGCGGAATCCCGACCCGAGACGCCGCACGCCCGTCCCACGGCTTCGTGCTGCCGCGGACCGGCATGTGCGAAACTGGCGGAATCGGTTCCGGTCGGCAGGGGGTCAGCACATGCGGCGTGTCTCGCTCGCGGATGTCGCGAAGGCGGCGGGGGTGGCCAAGGCGACCGCCTCGCGTGCGTTGTCGGCCGAGCAGCACGACGTCGGCGCGGCGACGCGGGCGAGGATCCAGGAGGTCGCCGCCGATCTGGGCTACCGGCCGAACCGGGCCGCCCAGAGCCTGCGCACCGGGCGGCGGCAGCTGCTGGGCGCGGTCGTCCCGACCGGCACGGCCGGCTGGGAGCCGATCCTGCGGGGCGCGGCCGAACAGGCCCGGAAACGGGGCTATCACCTGGTTCTGCACACCGTCGGCGCCGGTTTCGACGGCCGGCAGCTGGCCGCGGACCTGACCGGGCTCACTATCGACGGGGTACTCCTGATCGGCCTGGAGCGCTCCGTGCCCGCCCCCTCGCGCGAGGACGGTCAACCCCTGCCGACCGTCCTGGTCGAGGAAGAGCTGACTCATGCCGACGGCACCATCGTGCGCACCGCGCTGTGGACCGCGGGCCGCACCGCCGCCCGCCGGCTGCTGGACGAGGGACGGACGGCGCCGGCCGTGCTGGTCCCGCCCGGACGCTCGGCGAGCACAGCGGCGCTGACGCAGGGATTCCGCGACACCTGCGCGGAGGCGGGCCACCCGGTCGCGGACCGCCGGGTCCGGGAGCTCGACCCGGCGGAAACCGTTGACCTGCGGTCGTTCCTGCGTCCCGTCGACGGCCTGTTCGCCTGCACCGGCCCGCTGGCCGTGACCGCGTTGCGGGCGCTGCACCGGATGGACGTCGCCGTCCCGCGGGACGCCTCGGTGATCGCCTACGGCGACGGCGACCTGCTTCGCCATGCCGAGCCGCCGATCACGGTGTTGCGGCTGCCCCACGAGCTCCTCGGCGCCCGGGCGGCCGACGTCCTGGTCGACACGATCGAGCAGGTCATCGCGCCGCCGGTGATGGTCGAGCTGGCCGCCGAGCTGGTCGTACGGGGTTCGTCCGCACCGTACCCAGTGCCGTAGCCCACCGGCGGACTTGACCGCGCCCAGCTCGGGTGCCAGACTCCGGAACCGGTTCCGGAATCGGTTCCAGCGGGCGGCGCTGCTCTCCTCTCCGACAGTCGCCGTGGGCAAGAAGCGGAGGCTTTCGCGTTGGGCGAGCGCACGTGGTTCCTGTTGGCAATCCTGGTCGTGGCCATCGGGCTGCTGGTGACGTTGATCAACTCCCGGTTGCGGCTGCACCCCTTCGTCGCGCTGCTGGTGGTGTCGCTGGCCGCGGGCCTGGCCGCCGGGGAGCCCGCGGGCCAGGTCGCCAAGTCGATGGAGACCGGGGCGGGTGACATCCTCGGCAACGTCGGCGTGACGCTGGCACTGGGCACGATGCTCGGCCGCCTGCTCGCCGATTCCGGGGCCACCGACCGGATCGCGGCCACGGTGGTGGCCCGGTCGACGCCGCGGACACTGCCGTGGCTGATGACGCTGGCGGCGTTCATCATCGGCATCCCGATGTTCTTCGAGGTCGGCCTCATCGTGCTGCTGCCGCTCGTGTTCAGCGTCGCCGAACGGCTCCGGCTGAGCGGCGCCGCCAAAACCTCGTCCTACACCCTGCTCGCGACGCCGACCATCGCCGCGCTGGCCACCCTGCACGGCATGGTGCCGCCGCATCCCGGCCCGCTGATCGCGGTGTCCGGGCTGCACGCCGACCTCGGCAAGACCATCCTGGTCGGCCTGGTCTGCGCCGTGCCGACGGTGATCCTCGCCGGTCCCGTCTTCGGCCGCTGGCTCTCGGCCCGGCTGAGCGTCGAGCCGGACCGGGCGCTGGTGGACCAGTTCACCCACCGCGGCGCCCTCGACGAGCGAGACGGCGAAGGCGACCTGGCCGGAGCCGGCGTGCCGGCGCGGGAAACCGGCACCGGCACCCGCCTGCGCCGGGCGGTGCCGACGCGGACCGCGGTCGTGGCCATCCTGGTGCCGGTCGCCCTGATGCTCCTGCGGACGCTGGCCGAGATCGTCCTGCCGGACCACAACGGATTCCGCTCCGCCGCGGTGCTGCTCGGCGAACCCGTCATCGCCATGCTGGCCGGCTTCCTGTTCGCGCTCTTCGCGCTCGCCCTGCTGCGCGGGCGCGACGGCGAGTCCGTCCGGCGGTCCCTCGCGGACAGCCTCAAGCCGGTCGTCGGCATTCTGCTCATCATCGGCGGCGGCGGCGCGTTCAACGAGGTGCTGCAGGACTCGGGCATCAGCGACGCGGTCGGCTCCGCGGCCGCCGGGCTCAGCATCAGCGTGCTGGTGCTCGGCTGGCTGCTGGCGCTGCTGCTGTCGGCCTCCACCGGCTCGGCGACGGTCGGGATCGTGTCCTCGACCGGCATCGTCGCGCCGCTGGTGGCGGGCGGCGGCTGGTACACCTCCATGGTCGTGGTCGCCATCGGCGCCGGCTCGATCGGGCTGAACTACGTCAACCACGCGGGTTTCTGGCTGGTGAAGGAATCCTTCGGCATGTCGATGGGCCAGGCGACGAAGCTGCACACCACCGTGCAGACGCTGGTCAGCGTCCTGGGACTGCTCATGCTCCTGGTGCTCAACCTGTTCGTCTGACCCGCTTTTCGAGGCTCGGCCGCGGTACCGCTCAGGACTGAGGCGGCGACGCGGTGAAGACCTCCGTCTCCGGCCGCCGCGGATCGTACGCGGCCCAGCCCGGGTCGCCGGTCCGGGCGAACGCGATCCAGGCGGCGTGCATCCGGGCAGCGAGGCCGGGCGGGGCGGGATCGGGGCCGAGCAGACCCGTTTCCCCGTGCAGCCAAGGCTTTTCGGCGAGGTCGAAGACAAACGGCAGCTCGACGGTGTGGGCCGCGCCGAGCCGTCCGTCCAGTGCCGTCGAGCGGAAGCCGAACGAGTAGACGTGCGTGCGGCCGCCCGAGATCCGCGCGTGAGCCTGCGCCAGGCGGGCGGTACCGGCCCCGAACAGGGCCTCGCCGAGCACGTCGGCCTGCGTCGAAGACTCCAGATTTCCTTGCGGCACCAGGTAAAGGAGACCCTCCTCGGTGTTGGTGCCGATCAGCAGCCCGACGTCGCCGGCCGGGCCGTCGGCGAGGCCGTCGGCGGGCTGGACCGGGAGGACCAGGCTGAACGGGCTCAGTCCGGCGAGTGGGTCCGTGGCGGTCTCGGTGCGCAGATCGAGGCCCGCCAGCCTGGGCAGGATCGCCAGGAAGCGCTCGTCCGGGATCGGCGCGAACGCTTCGGCGACCGGTTCGACACCCAGCGCGGCGGCGGCCGCGGCGGTGACCCGGCGCGCCTGTTCCGGGGTGAACGCGCCGGTGCCGCTGCCGCTCTGGACGATCGCCCGCCGGAACAGGCCCTTGGCCTCCGGCGTCGCGAGCAGCGCGCCGGTGAGGGTGGCGCCCGCGGACTGGCCGAAGAGCGTGACGTTGCCCGGGTCGCCGCCGAACGCCGCGATCGTGTCGCGCACCCAGCCGAGCGCGGCGAGCACGTCGAGCAGCCCGCGGTTGGGCGGGGCGCCCTCCAGATCGAGGAATCCGGGGACGCCGACGCGGTAGTTCACCGTCACGAGGACGACACCGTCGCGGGCGAACGCGCTGCCGTCGTAGAGCGCGGCGCTGGTCGAGCCGGTGACGAATCCGCCGCCGTGCACGAAAACCATGACGGGACGGCGGTTTCCGTCGGCGGCGGGCGTGCGGACGTCGACGGTCAGGTACTCCTCGCCCCGCACCCAGCCCGGCCCGAAATACGGGGTCATGTCCAGCCGGCCGAAGTCGCGGGCCGGCTGGGGCGCCGTCGGCGAAGGCGCCGTGCCGTCGCGGACACCGGACCAGCCCGGGTGCGGCGCGGGCGGAGCGAAACGGCCGGCGCCCACCGGGGCCGCCGCGTACGGGATGGCGCGGTAGAACTCGCCGGACTCGTCACGGCCGCCGCGCACGGCGCCCGCCCGGGTTTCGACGACCGGATTTTCTTGCTGAGTCACGAAAAACGCTTCCTTTCCGGAGAATCAGGAGATGCGGGAGAAACCCGCCCACTCCTTGACGACGAACTTCGACCCGGCCCGCTCGACCTGCGCGGCCCCCTGTCCGCCGAAGTGCGCGGGGAAGACGAGCGCGCGGTTTTCGGCGGCGTGGCCCAGCAGCTTGTGCCGGGTGGCCCGTGCCTCGGCCGGGTCCTCGCAGAAGCAGGAATTGGTCTCCGGCTCCATCATCTGCAGCGGGCTGTGCACCAGGTCCCCGACGAACAGGGCCCGGTCGCCGCCGGATTCCAGCGTCAGCACCGACGAGCCGGGGGTGTGCCCGGGGGCCAGGTCGAGGCGCAGGTTCCGGTCGATCCGGTACGACCCCTCCCACCGGTGCGCCAGCCCCGCCTGGTGCACCGGCGTGACGCTGTCCTCGAAGACGTTCTGGTTGCCGCGGCCGAGCACGGTCTCGTGCTCGTTGGCCGGGTCCCAGAACTCGAAGTCCTGCCGGGCCATCAGATACGTCGCGTTCGGGAAGGTCGGCACCCAGACGCGGCCGTCGAGCCGGGTGTTCCAGCCGACGTGGTCGATGTGCAGGTGGGTGTTGACCACGACGTCGACGTCCTCGGGCCGGACCCCGGCGGCGGCGAGATTGTCGAGGTAAGCGGAGTCCCGGCGGCTCCACACCGGCGTGTACGGGCGCTCCTTGTGGTTGCCCACGCCGGTGTCGACGAGGATCGTGCGCCCCTCGCTGCGCAGCAGCCAGGACTGGATCGCCGACTGGACCTCGCCGGTCTCCGGGTTCCAGAAGTCCGGCGCCAGCAGGCCGCGGTGCTCGTCGGTCGAGCCTTCGGGGTGATCCGGGAAGAACTGGCCCGGGGTCAGTTCGACCGAGCCGTAGAACTCCTTGATCCGGGTGACCGTGACGTCTCCCAGGGTGAGCTGCTCCATGTGGTCCCGTCCTCGGTTTCGGTGGATGAGACCGAGCCTGGACACGCCGGTGGGCGCGAGCCACTCCCGCGTTGTCCTACCCCGCGCAGGGTGTGGCCGGACTCGGCGGCGCCGCGGATACTGGGGCCATGGACGGACCTGGCCCACTCGGCGACTTCCTGCAAGCCCGGCGGGCCCGGCTGCGACCCGAGGACGTCGGGCTGCGCGATCTCGGCCCACGTCGGCGCGTCAGCGGTCTGCGGCGCGAGGAACTGGCGCAGCTGGCGGGAGTCAGCGTTTCGTACTACACGCGGCTGGAGCAGGGCCTGTCCCGCGGGGCCTCGGCCGAGGTGCTCGACGCGATCGCCCGCGCCCTGCGGCTCGACGGCCACGAGCGCGACCACCTCGACCGGCTCGCCGGCGCCTCCCGCCACGCGCCCCGGGTGCGCCGTCCCCGGCCGGAAAAGCTCGCCGACGAGACGCGGGACCTCCTGCGCGCCGTCGACGGCGTCCCGGCGCTGGTGCTCGGCCGTCGCACGGACGTGCTGGCCTGGAACGCCCTCGGGCACGCTTTGCTGGCCGGCCACCTGGACTTCGCCGGCCCGGAAACCCCGGCGCGGCGGCCGAACATGAGCCGGCTGGTGTTCCTCGACCCGCACTGCCGCGAGCTGTACACGGACTGGAAGCGCAAGGCCCGCGCCGTGGTCGGCAACCTGCGCATCGCCGTCGGCAAGCACCCGGACGACCCGCTGCTCGCGGAGCTGATCGGCGAGCTGACCATGAAGAGCCCGGAGTTCGTCGCGCTGTGGGCGGACCACCGCGTGCTCCCCTGCGATGCCGCGTCCTACGAGCTGCACCATCCCGTCGTCGGCACGGTGACCGTGACCCAGCAGACGCTGGCGGTCGCCCGTTCACCGGAACAGTCGCTGATCGTGTGCACGACGCCCGCTGGATCTCCCTCCGAGGAAGCGCTCGCCCTGCTCCGGCCGACGAGCAGCCACCCGGCGAGCTTGCCGCACGCGGACCACGGGCGCAGTGCTCAGGCGACGGTCGCCTTCGGGTAGCAGGGCCGGAGGTTGGGGCGTCGCGGGGACGGAACTCAGCGGCACACCGGCGTCGATGAAGGCGGCTGCTCTGCAACGCGCCGAACCTGACCTTCCTTCCGGCCAGCTCATCGCCCGCGGGCTCGTCGAGCGTGCGGTGGACCCGCCGTGACCAGTTGGCGACACTGGTGCACCTGTTCGGCGTCGCCCTCGGCGCGACGGCCGAAAAGTCGAAAAAATCCGCTAACACTCGGAAACCCGTCAGCGATAGCGCGAAGGTGAAACTCCGCGCAAAGTACGCCGCCGTCGCCCTTCTCATCGCCGGACTGACCACGGGGGCCGGGCTGGTGCCCTCGGCCCAGGCCGACACCACGGCCAAGCCCGCCTGGTGCGCCGACCACTCGGACGTCTCCATCCTCGGCACCTCCGCGGACACCGGCTACGGCAGCACCGGTTACCCCGCCGGCCGCGACCTGCCGTCGCCCACCCAGTACGGCTGGACCACGAAGTTCACCAACGACCTGCACGCGCAGTGGGGCACCAAAGTGGACAATCGAGCCCACAACGGCGCGATGGCCAGTGATTTCCTGCCCGGCGGCCGCTGGAGCGACACCACCACCGCAACGGCGGACATGGTCCAGTCCCAGCCGGACCTCGTGGTCATCGACCTCGGCGGCAACGAGTTCCTGATCCAGAAGGACCCGGCCCAGTTCGCCACCGACTTCGCGAAGGTGGTCGACAACGTCCGCGCCGCGCGTCCGGACGCGACCATCCTGCTGTCCATCTACGCCGAGCTCAAGTGGACACAGACCCCGTCGTCCCCGCCCACCCAGACGCACACCTGGAACGACTACGCCACCCAGATCTACAACACCGCCGTCGCCAAGGGCGTCGCACTCGTCGACCTCCGCCAGTACATCCCGCCCGCCGCGTCCGCGGCACTGCCCAACCCCTCGCCGTGGCTGTCCGACAACGTCCACCTCAACGACGCCGGCAACCTCGCCGAGTACGGCGCCTACTGGGGCTGGGCCTCCTCCATCGCCTCAATCTGCTGACCCCTTTTGTCCACTACGGACAAGTCAGCGTTCGTAGTGGACACCGGTAAGCCGGGCGCGGCCGAGCACGGGTGCGGCAATGGCGGACAGGAGCGCACGGGACCGGGCCGCTCGAACCCGCCGTCCGGGGGCGACCGGTCGTCACCGCCGATGTTCTTCGCGCAGTTCTCCAGTGGCATGGGCTCGCCGTCGCCGTGGGTCTCACCGGCCCGGCGGTTCTTCAGGACTCGGCCGAGCAGAGTCATCGCGTTGCCTCGATCCGGCCGAGACAGCGTCCGACCTCAACGGACTGTTCGAGTACGGACTCGCCTGCCATCTCGACGGTTTCGCCGCACTCGTCGAGCGCCCGTAGGCACCTACACCGTCGCGATGGCCGGATCGCTGGTCGACGCCTTCCCGTTCTCGACATGGCCGGAAAAGCGGCGGACGTAGGCCTGGTCGGCGTCGATCGTCACGGTGATGTCGTACCACTGGTTCGCCTGGCCGACACCCCAATTGGGCACGACCTGCGAGGCGCCGGCGGCCACGTTGTAGGTATAGCTCCGGGACGGGTCGTAGGCGTCGGTCCCGACGAACTGGACCGGCGAGCTGCCGGGGTTGACGAAGGTGAGGGTGACGTGACCGCTCGTGGCGTCCTCCCGGGCGACGACCTCCGGGCCCACCGCGGCGGTGGTGCCGCCGAGCTCGCGCAGCCAGCCGTTCGGGCCGAAGATCGAAAGCTGGTACTCGGCTCCGCTCGGCAGGGCCCAGCTGTCGGTCTCGGATCCGCCCGCGCCGACGGTGTACACCCACGGGATGTCGGTGCGGATCTTCGAGGTGATGTAGAAGGATGCCCCGGCGTCACCGGAGTTGATGAAGGTCAGGTTCATCCGGCCGTCCTTCGCCTCGTAGTCGACGGCGAGGTTGTACGGCAGCGGGCGGGCCTTGCGCAAACCGCTCTCCTGCCGGGGAAGCGAGCCGCCGGCGGGCGGCACCGGGGTATAGACCGGCGGGGTGCTGTGGTCGGGCGGCGGCGCGTAACCGCCGGTGTCCGGCAGGCCGGGGACCGTGCTGTTCGCCCCGGTGAAGTCGAAGGCGCGGGTCAGGTCGCCGCACACCGCGCGCCGCCACGGCGAGACATTCGGGCTGTGCACGCCGAACCGCTGTTCGATGAACTGGATGACCGAGGTGTGGTCGAAGGTCTGGGAGCAGACCCAGCCGCCCACGCTCCACGGGGAAAGGGCCAGTAGCGGGACCCGTGGCCCGAGCCCGTACGGGTTGTCCTTCTGGTAGCCCGCTGCGGCGCCGCCCTGGTAGACCTCCCCCGTGGTGTCCGCAGTGGACAGTCCCCAGTTCGCGTTCAGCGGCGGGAACGGCGGCACGACGTGGTCGAAGAACCCGTCGTTCTCGTCGTAGGTGATCAGGAAGACCGTCTTGCTCCACACGTCCGGGTTCGAGGTGAGCGCGTCGAGGATCCCGGAGATGTACCAGGCGCCGTAGTTGGCCGGCCAGGACGGGTGCTCACAGTAGGCCTCGGGCGCGGCGATCCAGGACACCGACGGCAGGCTGCCCGACTGCACGTCCGCGCCCAGCCGGTCGAACAGGCCGTCGCCGTTCTCCACGCTGGTGCCGGTGCGGGCCTTGTCGAACAGCGGGTCGCCGGCCTGGGTGTTCTGGTACTGCTTGAAGTACAGCAACGAGTTGTCGCCGTAATTGCCGATGTACGGGTTGTCCGTGGTCCAGCCCCAATGGCCCGCGAGGTCCAGGCCGTGCCCGGCGTCCTGGTAGACCTTCCACGAGATCCCGGCCGCTTCCAGCACTTCCGGGAACGTCGACCAGCCGTAGCCCGCCTCCTCGTTCCCGAGCACCGGCCCGCCGCCCGAACCGTCATTGCCGACGTAGCCGGTGTACAGGTAATAGCGGTTGGGATCGGTGGAGCTCATCAGCGAGCAGTGGTAGGCGTCGCAGACGGTGAAAGCGTCGGCGAGGGCGTAGTGGAACGGAATGTCGCCGCGGTTCAGGTAGGCCATCGTCGGCTGATTCTTCGCGGGGATCCAGCCATTCCAGGCGCCGCGTTTCCACGCTTCGTGCGTTCCGTTCCAGTCGTGGTTCAGGTCCTGGAAAAACGTCAGGCCGAGATCGTCCTTGTCCGGCCGGAACGGCAGGGTCACCTGCCCGCCGGAATCGGGCTGATGCCAGACGGACTGGCCGCCCGGCAGGTAGACCGGCCGCGGATCGCCGAAGCCGCGGACCCCGTTCATCGTGCCGAAATAATGGTCGAACGACCGGTTCTCCTGCATCAGGACGACGATGTGCTCCACGTCGGCGAGCGTGCCGCTGGAGATCGCGGCCGGAATCGACGCCGCGCGGGCGATGCTCGGGATCGACGAAGCCGCGGCCGTCGCCGCGGCCAGCTGGAGGAATCTGCGGCGATTGACTTCGGCCATCGGTGCCTCCTCGCTGCCGCCGACC
>DASXYS010000018.1:0-44220 GCA_036502365.1 Amycolatopsis sp. | reverse complement strand
GCCGCCACCTGGCTCACCGTCCGCTCCTACATCTCCACCGCCCGCAAAAACGGCATCCACATCCTCGCCGCACTCCGCGACGCCATCACCGGAAACCCCTGGCTGCCAACACACCCAGCAACCACCTGACTAGTTACCCGTCGTGAACACTCACGAGGTTTTGGCGGCCACCACCAGGTCGCGCACGATGGCCTGGTCCACGCGGTGCGCGAACTCCTCGTACGGCCCGCCTTCGCGGACCTCCAGCCCGGCCCGCTTCAGCACCGTGACGAGTTCTTCGCGGGGCAAGACGTTGGTGTTCCAGGAGATCCCGAGCGCGCCGCCCGGGCGCAGCACCCGCGTCCACACGGGAACGGCGGCCGCCAGGAGGTCGCGCGGGCTGCGTGCGAGGCCGGCTTCGCGGTGGCTGCCGTGCTGGACGCCGTACGGGGCATCTGTGACGACGAGGTCCACGGAGTTCGGGCGCAGGAGTTCGTCGGCGGTGAGGGTGTCGGCGTTGAAGAAGGTGAGGTGGCGCGTATCGCCGGAGCGGTAGGCGTCCTTGTCGAAAGCGTACTCGACGTCGAGCCGTCGCCCGAGCCGGACTTTGTTGCGCCGCAACGGTCCTGAGTCGGCGGTGTGCTTCACGCGCTTGGTGCGCAGCCAGGTCTTGAGGAAGGCTTCGTAGGCCTCGAAGTCCTTGCCGTCCACGTCGAGGCCGGTGGCGTCGAAGCCGTACATCACTGCCTGGTTGAGCGTGGTGCCGCGGCCGCACAGCGGGTCGAGCAGGCGCAGCGGGCGGCTCGGCCACGTGGCCGCCGCGTCGGTGGCGAGCAGGGTGATGTTGAGCAGCAGCTTGGTGAACTGCTCGTTGGTCTTGCCCGGGTACTTCTGGATCGTGAGCAGGTCCGAG
This sequence comes from Amycolatopsis sp., assembly GCA_036502365.1. Taxonomy (GTDB): domain Bacteria; phylum Actinomycetota; class Actinomycetes; order Mycobacteriales; family Pseudonocardiaceae; genus Amycolatopsis. Next base: position 43,328 of record DASXYS010000018.1, on the reverse strand, counting down.
TCGGTCTTCGCCAGCGGCTTCACGGTGACCGGGCGCAGCACGCCCTCGCCGAGCTCGAACAGCGCGTACAGCGACGAGAGGTTCGACAGCAGCGCGAGGTCGTCCCCGGTCAGCGGAGCGGGGCTGGTGAACTTGACGTAGCCGACGCCGCCCAGCTCCACCTCCTCGACCGCTGAGAGCCCGGCGGCCAGCCCGGCCGCGCCGAACACCGCCAGCTCGGCGCGCAGCAGCGCGGGGGACGAGGCGGCGTAGACCCGATTGGCGGACGGGTGCACGAGGATCACGTACTCAGGCATCCCGCAGAGCGTAGCGTGACGCACTGTGACAGCTACTTTGGCGCAGGACATCGAGGCCGCGGTCGGACTGCTGGCCGGGGCCACCGACGTGACCTTGCTCGGGCACGTGCGTCCGGACGCAGACGCGCTCGGCAGCGCGCTGGCCCTCGGCCGGGTGTTGCAGCAACGCGGGGCGAGCGTGCGGGTGTCGTTCGGCGAGCCCGACGAGGCGCCGGAGACGCTGCGCTGGCTCGACGAGGGCGGCCTGCTGACCCGGGTCGACGCGCTCCCGGCGACGGAGCGGCTGCTGGTCGCGCTGGACACGCCGACGCCGAAGCGCCTGGGGCGGCTCGCGGCGCGGGTCGACGCCGTCCGCGCGGCGGGCGGTGACGTGCTGGTCGTCGACCACCACGCGACCAACGCCCTCTACGGCACCCACCACGTGGTGGACGAGAGCGCGGAGGCGACCGCGGTGCTCGTCACGCGGATCATCGAGGCGATGGGCGCGCCGATCGACGAGCCGGTCGCGCGGTGCCTGTACGCCGGGATCGTCACCGACACCAGCGGCTTCCGGCGCGCCAGCCCCGAGACGCACCGGATCGCCGCGCGGCTGCTGGAGGCGGGCGTCGACCCCGGCGCGGTGGCCCGGCGGATCGTCGACGACCACCCGTTCGCCTGGCTGCCGATGCTGTCCGCGGTGCTGGCGGAGGCGCGGCTGGAGCCGGATGCCGCGCAGGGCTTCGGTTTCGTGCACGCTGTGGTCCGTTCGGCGGCCGCGGCGACTGTGCGCAGCGAAGAGGTCGAGTCCGTCATCGACGTCGTGCGCGCGACGCGGGAAGCGGGGGTCGCGGCGGTGCTGAAGGAGGCCGGTCCCGGACTGTGGACGGTGTCGCTGCGCTCGGCGGGTGCGGTCGACGTGTCGGTGGCCGCCGCGGAGTTCGGCGGCGGCGGGCACCGGATGGCCGCCGGCTGCACAGTGGAGGGCACTTCGGACGAGGTGCTGGCGGGGCTTCGCCGGGCACTCGGGCGGGCGCCGTTGCTCGGGACGAAGGATGCCTGAGCCGGTTCGATTCGATGCTGTTCAGTTCGATGAGGACTTCCTGAACGACCCGGTGTGCACGTACGCGCGGCTGCGCGAGGCCGGACCGGTGCACCGGGCGAACTCGCCGGATGGCGCGCCGATCTGGCTGGTCACGCGGTACGCCGAGGTCAAGGCCGGCCTCGGCGATCCGCGGCTGTCGCTGGACAAGGCGAACTCGGGCGGCGGCTACCACGGTCTTTCGCTGCCGCCCGCGCTGGACCGGAACCTGCTGAACCTCGACGCCCCCGAGCACACCCGGCTGCGGCGGCTGCTGGGTCGCGCGTTCACCCCGCGCCGGGTCGAGGCGCTGCGGCCGGAGGTGACGCGGATCGCGGACGAGCTGGCCGCCAATCTGCCGGCGAAGGCCGACCTGGTCGCCGGTTTCGCCGTGCCGTTGCCGATCCGGGTGATCTGCGCGCTGCTCGGCGTCGATCCCGCGGACGTCACGGACTTCCGCGCCTGGACCGACGCCGTGCTGATGCCGACTGACCCTGGTGCTGCGCGTGAAGCGATGCGCTCGCTGTACGGCTACCTGGCGTCGCTGATCGCCGCGAAGCGCGCGGACCCGGGCGACGACCTGTTGAGCGTCGTCGCCCCGGAACTGACCGACGACGAGTTGCTGAGCGCGGCGTTCTTACTGTTGTTGGCCGGGTACGAGAACGTGGTGTACGCCCTCGGCAACGGTCTGGTCGAGCTGCTCGCACGGCCCTCTCTGCGCGCGTCGCTGGTGGCCTCGCCTTCGCTGCTGGCGTCCACTGTGGACGAGATTCTCCGGCACGCTTCGCCGCTGCAGCTGGCAATCCGCCGCTTCCCGCTGGAGAACGTGGTGATCGGCGACGTCGAGATCCCGGCGGGGGACACGGTCATGCTCGCGGTGGCCTCGGCCCACCGCGACCCGTCGGCCTTCACTTCGCCGGACACGTTCGACCCGGAGCGCGCGGACAACCCGCACGTCGCTTTCGGGCACGGGCCGCACTTCTGCCTGGGCGCACCACTCGCCCGGCTGGAACTGGAAGTCGGTCTGGGCACGCTGCTGCGGCGGTTCCCGAAGATGGCGGCCGCCGGTGAGCCGGGGTGGCGCTCGTCGTTCCGGAGCCGCGGGACGGCCACTCTGCCGGTACTCCTGGGCTGCTGACCGCCGGGACCGGTGCTGCCGGGTGGCCGGGACCCGTGACCGCAGGCCGCCGGAGCCGGGTGGGCTGGGACCGGTGACCAGATCCGGCGGGGCCAGGCTGCCGCACACTCTGCCCATGGGCGGTCAGGAACTCGTGACCGCAGGTGGCCGGGAATCCGTGGCAATGGGCGGCCGGGAATCGGCGGCTGCCGGGTGGCCGGGAATTCGTGGTCGCGGGCAGTCGGAAAGCGCGGCCACAGGCGGTCCGAACCCCACCGCCGATCGGCCGGGAACTGTGATCCCCGGCGACCGGGGCGAAACTGTCGGTGCCGGTGGTTACCCTCCGGAGGTGCCCGAAAAAGCCCCGTTGTCAGAAGCCCCGGAGCCGAGGACCGGCCCCGGCCCCGGCGACCGCATCCCGGCCCGGCGCGTGCTCGGCCTGGCCGTGCCCGCGCTCGGCGTGCTGGCCGCCGAACCGCTGTATGTCCTGGTGGACACCGCCGTGGTCGGGCACCTCGGCGCGCTGCCGCTGGCCGGGCTCGCGCTCGGCGGGGTGGTGCTGTCGCAGATCTCCACGCAGCTGACCTTCCTGTCGTACGGCACCACTTCGCGCACCGCGCGGCTGCACGGCGCGGGGCGGCGCTCCGAAGCGGTCAGCGAGGGGGTGCAGGCCACCTGGCTGGCGATCCTCGTCGGGCTGGTGTTGCTCGTGGCCGGGCAGCTGCTCGCGGAGCCGATCGCCCGCGCGCTGTCGGGCAGCGACGAGATCGCCGCGGCCGCCGTGTCCTGGCTGCGGATCGCGCTGTTCGGGGCGCCGCTGATCCTCGTCACCATGGCGGGCAACGGCTGGATGCGCGGCGTGCAGGACGCGGCCCGGCCGTTGCGTTATGTGCTGGCGGGCAACGGGATCTCGGCCGTGCTGTGCCCGCTGCTGGTGTACGTCGCGGATCTCGGGCTGGAGGGTTCGGCGATCGCGAACGTGGTGGCGCAGGTCGTCTCCGCGTCGATGTTCCTCGCGGCGCTGGTGCGCGAGCGCGTGCCGCTGCGGCCGGACTTCGGTGTGATGCGCGCGCAGCTGGCCCTCGGCCGAGACCTGGTGCTGCGCAGCCTCGCGTTCCAGGCGTGCTTCGTGTCCGCCGCGGCCGTCGCGGCGCGGACGTCCACCGAGGCGGTCGGGGCGCACCAGGTGGTGCTGCAACTGTGGACGTTCCTCTCGCTGGTGCTCGACTCCGTCGCGATCGCCGCGCAGTCGCTGGTCGGCGCGGCGCTCGGCGGCGGGGCCGCGCGGCAGGCGCGGGGCGTGGCCTCGCAGATCGTCGCGTACGGGCTGATGCTGGGCTGTTTCCTGTGCGTGCTGTTCGCCGCGCTGTCCACCACGCTGCCGCACGCGTTCACGTCAGATCCCGGGGTGCTCGGCGAGATCCCGCACGCCTGGTGGTTTTTCGTGGCGCTGCAACCGATCGCGGGTGTGGTCTTCGCCCTCGACGGGGTACTGCTGGGTGCCGGCGACGCCGCCTTCCTGCGCACCGCGACGCTGGTCAGCGCCGGCGTCGGCTTCCTGCCGCTGATCTGGCTGTCACTGGCCTTCGGCTGGGGGCTGACCGGGATCTGGGTCGGCCTGTCGCTGTTCATGGTGCTGCGCCTGGCCGCGGTCCTCGTCCGCTGGCGCTCGGGACAGTGGGCGGTGGTGGGCGCCGTGCGCTGACCCCGGTGGTCTTCAGGCCGGTTGGAAAAACGCCAGCATCCTCCGGGCGGCGTCCGGTGACGTCAGGAGCTCCTGCATGTCCGCGGACATCCGGGCGGCCGAGCCGGTGCGGTCGAACATCTCGCGTTCGAATTCCCGGACGGCGGCGGGAAAGTCGTTCGGGTGCGCGGCCAGTGCGAGGCCGAGCCGCGCCCCGTCGAGCAGCGCCATGTTGGCGCCCTGACCCACCGGCGGCATCAGGTGCGCGGCATCGCCGAGCAGGGTGACGCCCGGCGTCGACGGCCAGGTCAGGCCGATCGGGAGAGTGGTGATCGACCGGGGCCGGACCGTGTTGTCGCAGGCCGCGATCAGTGCGGTGAACCGGGGGTCCCAGCCGGCGAACTCCTCGATCAGCCGCGCCCGGGCGGCGGCCGGGTCGTCGAACGGGATCCCGCTGGTGGCGATCCAGTCCTCGGCGGTGCGGTAGAAGCTCAGGTGGACGCGTACGCGGCCGTCACCATTGCGTTGCGCCGAAAGGGATTGCCCGTTGCCGAGTACCCAGTAGTTGCCGCGCCCCACCATCGCCGCGAGGTCGGGGTGGGTGCGATCGATATCGGGAATGCCGAGTTCGACGCCGCGCTGGCCGGTGTGCGCCGGGCGGGCGCCGGTGAGCAGCGCGCGGACCCGGGACTCCGCGCCGTCGGCACCGACCAGCAGGTCGTACGTTGTGCTGCTCCCAGGCCCAGAAGAAGAGTGCACCCGGCCGTTGCCCGCGGAGTCGAACGCGTGCCCCCAGCGCACCGTGTGCTCGGGTAGCGAATCGAGCAGCAGGTCACGCAGGTCGGCGCGGTCGACCTCGGGCCGCGCGGACGGGGCGTCGTCGGGCGTGTCCTCTTGCAGCAGCAGGGTGCCGTCCGGCTCGAGGAGCCGCATGTCCTGTCCCTCCGGACGGGCGATCGCGTGGAACCGGTCGATCAGGCCCGCCTCGCGCAGCGCCCGCTGCCCGGAGTGGATGTCGAGCATGCCGCCCTGACCGCGTGCGGCGCGCGACGAATCACGTTCGTACACCACGGCGTCGAAACCGTTCAGGTGCAACACCCGGGCCAGGGTCAGACCGCCCAGGCCGGCTCCGATGATGGCGACGGTCCCGGCCGACGCCGGCCGATTTCCTGTGCCCTCAACCGTTTTCGGACCACTGGCCGGCCGGTTCACCCGCGGAGCCGGGGTGCGAGCACCGAGCGCACGGCCTTGGCCACCTTGCTCGCGGCGGATCCGCCCTTTTCTTCGGCCTCCGGTTCCAGCACGTGCTGGATCTGCCCCAGCAGCTGGTTGACCGACCTCCAGAGCGGGACGAACAGGCCGGCGACCGGCCCGGCGCCGCGGATCGGGCCGTCGGACAGCTCGGTGACCTTCTTGGCGAGCGTGACCGTGCCCGGGTCCCGCAGGATCAGGTGCACCTCGTCGCCGACCAGCCGGAGCTCCATCCGACGGGCGGCGGTTTCCTCCGGGTTGGCGTCGGTGGTCGTCTCCGGGTCCAGTTCGTCGATCTTGGCGGCGACCGCCTCCGCGTCGACCCCGAGTTCGCGCAGCACCTTGGCCGCCATGCTGTTCTCCGCCTGCAGCATCGCCTCGAGCAGGTGATGGCTGCCGACCGCGGAGCCACCGGCCAGCGCGCTGGCGGTGGACACGGTGTCCTCGGTGGCGGCGGTGCCGGACGGCCACGGGCTGCTGACCGGGGCCTCCTGCGAGCCCGCCAGCTCCGCCAGCACCGCGGCCCGGATCTTGCCGATCGGGGTGATCCGCTCGGTCAGCACCTTCGCGCCGACGCCCTCACCTTCCGTGACCAGCGCGAGCAGGATGTGCTCCGTGCCGATGTAGTTGTGGTGCAGCTGCAGCGCCTCGCGCAGGGCGAGTTCCAGCGTCCTCTTTGCGCGCGGTGTGAACGGGATGTGGCCGCTCCGCTCGTCGGTTCCGGGCTTGACCGCCGCGGCGATGTCGGCCCGCGCCGTCTCCAGGTCGTACCCGAGCTGGTGCAGGGCCTTCGACGCGATGCTGTCCTGCGTGTCGAGCAACCCCAGCAGGATGTGCTCCGTGCCGATGTAGTTGTGGTTGAGCCGCCTCGCCTCTTCCTGGGACGCGACGACTACCTGACGGGCCTTCACCGTGAATTTCTCGAACATGCCTCCATGGTTGTAACCCTGTCAATACAGTGGTATTGACAGGGTCACCGTGCCGAAGGGAGGGTGTGATGGAGTCACCGTCGGACTGGGAGGACCGGCTCGCGCGCTGGCAGAACGAGCTGGAGCTGTTCGAGCGGCTGGACGAGACCCCCTGGGTCACGCTGGCCAAGGCGGAGGCCGAGGCCGGCGTCTCCCGCTCGGCCCTGCGGTCCTGGTACCGCAACGGCGAGATCGAGTCCCGGCTCGTGGACGGCCCGAACGGGCCCCAGCGCCTGGTCCGGCTGGACGCGGTGATCGCGCGCGCCGCGGCGTCACCGCGCATTCAGCGCCGGGCGGAACGGGAAGTCAGCCTGGAAGCCCAGGTCACCCTGCTCCGGCACCGGGTTGACCAGCTGGAGCTGCGGCTGGCCGCGCTCGAACGGAAGTAACCGGCTCGCACGGCTCGGCTGGAACGGGAACTGACCAGCCGGCCCGCATGCCGGAATTCACTGGCCCGCCCGCCGCCTCGGTGCCACGGTGGGGACCATGCTCACGTTTCACCAGATCGACGTTTTCACCAGCCGGTTCCTGCTCGGCAACCCGCTCGCCGTGGTGCACGGCGCCGAGGGGCTCACCGACGAGCAGATGGCCGCGTTCGCCCGCTGGACCAACCTCAGCGAGACGACGTTCCTGCTGCCCCCGGTCCACGCGGATGCCGACTACCGGGTGCGGATCTTCACCACCGAGGGCGAGCTGCCCTTCGCCGGGCACCCGACGCTGGGCTCCGCGCGGGCGTGGCTCGAAGCCGGCGGCGTGCCGAAGGCCGCGCACCTGGTCCAGGAATGCGGGGCCGGGCTGGTGCGCGTGCGGCGCACGGGGGACCGGCTCGCGTTCGCCGCGCCGCCCCTGATCCGCGGCGGCGACGTCGATGCCGCGGACCTTGATCAGGTGAAGCGCGCTTTGCACCTGAAGGACGAGGACGTCGTCGGCGCGCAGTGGGCCGACAACGGCCCCGGGTGGCTCGCGCTCCTGCTCAAGGACGCCGGCACGGTGCTCGGGATCGAGCCGGACCCCGCCGCCTTCGGCGAGCACGACAAGATCGGCGTGGTCGGCGCGCACCCGTCCGGGGGCGAAGCGGCCTATGAAGTCCGCGCGTTCGTGCGCACCGCCGAAGACCCGGTGACCGGCAGCCTCAACGCCGCGATCGGCCAATGGCTGATCGGCACCGGGCAGGCACCGGAGTCCTACGTCGCCGCCCAGGGCACGCGCCTCCGGCGCAGTGGCCGCGTCCACGTCGAACGGGCCGGCTCCGACATCTGGGTGGGCGGCGACACGGTCGTCGGCATCACCGGGTCGGTCCGGTTGCCGTGACCAGGCCGGAGACCGCAGGCTACGAGGGCCTGTGACGGTTGTGGCGAAAGCCACCCAGGTAACGGCTATGTTTCGAGCTTGCTGAGGCGATACAACCATCGAGGCGGCAGCGTGGGCGTCTTTTTCTGACGATCCGCTATCTCCTGGAGGAACCCTTGTCGCCCGGCCGCGCCACCGTCCGGTCCTGGCTCATCTGGCTCACAGCGGTCACGGTCTACCTGCTGGCGGTGTTCCACCGCACCTCGTTCGGCGTCGCCGGGTTGCAGGCGGCCGAGCGCTTCGGCGTCGGCTCGGCCGCGCTCGGCACGTTCACCGTGCTGCAGGTCGGGGTCTACGCCGCGATGCAGATTCCCACCGGCGTGCTCGTCGACCGTTACGGCCCGCGGCGGGTGCTCACCGCCGCCGCGCTGATCCTCGGGCTCGGCCAGCTGCTGCTGGGCTTCGCGACCAGTTACGGCGTCGGCCTTCTCGCGCGCGGGGTGCTCGGGCTCGGCGACGCATTGACGTTCGTCAGCGTGCTGCGGCTCGTCGCGGCCCACTTCCCGTGGCGGCAGTACGCGCTGCTGACGTCGTTCACCTCGGCGGTCGGCTACATCGGCAACCTCGCCGCCACCGTCCCGCTGACGCTGCTGCTCGACGGTCCAGGATGGACGGTCACCTTCCTCTCCGTCGGCGCGATCACCTTGCTGTACACCGTTCCCGTGCTGCTGCGGGTGCGCGACACCCCGCTCGGCGTGCCCGAGCCGGTCCGCGAGCCGGTGCGCCCGGCCGAGCTGGCCCGCCAGGTCCGCACGGCGTGGCGGGTGCCCGGCACCCGGCTGGGCTTCTGGGTGCACTTCACCACGATGTTCGCGCCGAACGTGCTGACGCTGCTGTGGGGTGTGCCGTTTCTGGTGCAGGGACAGGGTTTGCCGCCCGCCACGGCGAGCGCGCTGCTGACCGTGTTCGTGTTCGGCTCGATGGCGGGCGGCCCGCTGCTGGGCACGCTGATCGGCCGCCGGCCGTCGCTGCGGATGCCGCTGGTCGGCGGGTACCTCGGCGGCGCGGCCGTGGTGTGGGCCGTGCTGCTCGGCTGGAGCGGGCCGTTGCCGGTGGGTGTGCTGGTGCCCGCGTTCGCTTTCCTGGCACTGGGCGGACCGGCGTCGATGATCGGCTTCGCGCTGGCCCGTGACTACAACCCGATGCACCGGGTCGGCACCGCGACGGGGGTGGTGAACGTCGGCGGCTTCGTCGCCACCACGGTCACCGCGCTGGCCGTCGGCGTGCTGTTGCAGTGGACGGGCGGCAATTTCCGCGTGGCGCTGCTGGCCGTCGTGGTGGTGCTCGCGCTGGGCGCGACTCGGATGCTGGTGTGGTGGCGCCGCGCCCGCGCGCACCTCTTCGCGGCGGAAGCCCGCGGCGAAGAGGTGCCGGTGCGCATCCGCCGCCGCCCGTGGGACACCGTGCCCGACGCCCCGGTCCCCGCTGTCGCCGCCTGAGCGGCGGATGACGCTTTCCCCTCGCTGAGCGCAGTGAAAGCGTCATCCGCCGCGTCCCATACAGTTTTGCCCGTGTCCCGCCCGAAAGAACCGCGCCGCCCCGCTCCGCCGCCCGGTCTGCTGATCGTCGACAAACCGTCCGGAATGACCTCGCACGACGTGGTCGCGCGCGCCCGGCGGATCATGGGCACCCGCAAGGTCGGCCACGCCGGCACACTCGACCCGATGGCGACCGGCGTGCTCGTGCTCGGCATCGAGCGCGCCACCAAACTGCTCGGCCACCTCGCCCTCGACCGCAAGACCTACCTCGCCACGCTTGCGCTCGGCAGCTCCACCTCCACCGACGACGCGGAGGGCGAGACCCTCACCGAGGCGGAGCCCGGCGCCGTCGCGAAGGTGACCGACGAGCAGATCGCCGCGGGGATCGCCGCGCTCACCGGCGACATCCAGCAGGTGCCCAGCGCGGTCAGCGCCGTGAAGGTCGACGGCAAGCGCGCGTACGCCCGCGTGCGCGCCGGCGAGGAGGTCGTCCTCCCGCCGCGGCCGGTCACCGTCTTCCGCTTCGACCTGCTGTCCACCCGCCGCGAGGGCGACCGGGTCGAGCTGGACGCCGTGGTCGAGTGCTCGTCCGGCACTTATGTCCGCGCGCTGGCCCGCGACCTCGGCGCCGCGCTCGGCGTCGGCGGCCACCTGCGGGCCTTGCGGCGCACCACCGTCGGCCCGTTCACCCTGGCCAAGGCCCGCACGCTCGACCAGCTCGAAGAGCAGCCGGAGCTGTCGCTGGATCTCGACGCCGCCGTCGCCGCCGCGTTCCCGCGCCACGACCTCGACGCGGCCGCCGCGCGCGCGGTCCGGCACGGCCAGCGCATCCCGGCGGTCGGCATCGAAGGCACGTACGGCCTGTTCGCGCCGGACGGCCGCGTGCTCGCGCTGGCCGCCGACACCGACGGTGCAGCCCGGTCGGTGGTGGTCCTGCTCCCCGCATAGGGTGGGCTCGGAGCAGACACCGGCGCGGGGAGAGTTGAGGACAGTGCAGCGGTGGCGTGGGCTGGGAGACCTCCCGGGCGGCTGGGGACGGTGCGTGGTCACCATCGGCGTGTTCGACGGCGTGCACCGAGGGCACCAGGCGCTCATCTCGCGCACGGTGCGGGCGGCGGCCGAGCGCGGCCTGCCGAGCGTGCTCCTCACTTTCGACCCGCACCCGTCCGAGGTGCTGCGCCCGGGCAGCCACCCTGCGCAGCTGACCACGTTGCGGCGCAAGGCCGAACTGGTCGAAAGCCTGGGCATCGACGCGTTCGCCGTGCTGCCGTTCACGCTCGACCTGTCGAGGCTCAGCCCGGACGAGTTCGTGCACGAGGTGCTGGTGGACCGGCTGCACACCGCGGCCGTGGTGGTGGGCGACAACTTCACCTTCGGGTTCAAGGCGGCCGGCGACGTCGCGCTGCTGCGCCGGCTCGGCCAGCGCTTCGGTTTCGTCGCCTACGGCGCTGAGCTGCAGGGCCGCTCGCTCGCCGAGGGCGACCGCGCGGCCAACGACATCACCTTCTCCTCCACCTACATCCGTTCGTGCATCGACGCGGGTGACGTGGTGGCGGCGGCCGACGCGCTCGGCCGCCCGCACCGCCTGGAGGGCATCGTCGTCCGCGGCGACGGCCGGGGCCACGACCTCGGCTACCCGACGGCGAACCTGTCCACGCCGCGGTTCGCCGCCGTGCCCGCGGACGGCGTCTACGTCGGCTGGTTCACGCGCTCGTCGGACCCGGGGCGGCGGCTGCGCGCGGCCATCTCCGTGGGCACGAACCCGACGTTCTCCGGTCGCGAGCGCACCGTCGAGGCGTTTGTGCTCGACGTCGACGAGGACTTCTACGGCCAGCACGTGGCGCTCGACTTCGTGACCCGGCTGCGCGACCAGGTGCGCTTCACCCGCTCCGAAGACCTGGTCACGCAGATCGACGACGACGTCGCCCGCACCCGCAAAGAGCTGGCCGCCGGCGACTGAGCGTGTTCCCCTGGTCGGGCAGACCCCGGGGTGGAAAGGGCAGTTCCGGTCACCTGAAGGCCGTCGCGGTGGCAAGATACTCACAGGCGGTACCGACGACGCGGGGCTGAGGGGGAGCGGAACGGGTGGAGGACCACAAGATCGTTCAGCGGAACGTGGCGCTGCAGCGGGAGTGGTACGGGGAGCCGCTCGGTGACCGTGTGCGCAGGCTGGTGGTGGCCTTCGACGTGTCCCAGGCTTTCCTGGCCGAGGTGCTCGGCATCAGCGCGCCGATGCTCAGCCAGGTGATGAGCGGGCGGCGGGCGAAGATCGGCAATCCCGTGGTGCTCGCGCGGATGATCATGCTCGAGCGCAAGATCCTCGTGCCGGAGGTCGCGGCGGGCAACCGCGACGCGATGCAGTCGGCGCTGGAGGACGTGCGCGACTCGCGGCCCACGGTCGGCCGCGACAACATCCCGCTCGGCTCGGACGACAAGACGGTGCTCGCTGCGTTGCGCGAACTGGCGGAGGACGAGGACCTGGCCGAGGCGGCCAAACGCCTCGACGACGACTTCCCGGCGATCGCCGACCTGCTCCGCCGCGCCGGGGCGAGCCACTAGGCTGGTGCGGCTGTTCTCGGCGCTGAGACCGCCGGCCGACGTCGCCGCCGCGGTGGCGGACGCGCTCGGCGACGGTGATCCGGCGCTGCGCTGGGCCGAGCCCGCGGGCTGGCACGTCACGCTCGCGTTCTACGGCGAAGCCGAAATCGCCGAGCGCACCTCCTTTCTTCGCGCCGCGCTGGCCGGACGGCCACCGGTCGAGGTCCGGCTCGGCCCCGCGGGAACTTTTCCGGGCGTCCTGTGGTTGGAAGCCACGGGAGACGGCCTCGCCGGCCTTGCGGATGCCGCGGGCGCGGAGGCCGACCGGCCCTACCGCCCGCACCTCACCCTCGCCCGGTTCCCGCGCGAAAGCGGTCCGGGGGAGTGGCCGCGACGGCTCGCCGGGTTCACCGGCCGGGCCTGGACCGCGGGGCGCGTGGTGCTGATGGCGAGCGACGGCCGCCCGTACCGCGAGGTCGCGGCGTTCCCCCTGCACCGCGCCTGAAGGCGCAGATCACATGGCTGGTAATCTCGATGATCGGGTCCGGCTGCAGTCCGTGGCGGCCGAGACCGGCTACCCGGCCGCGCAGCGCGGTACGGGCCCCACGGCACTGATGAGTATGAGGAGTTACCCCAGTGGCACTGTCCACCGATGAGAAGAAGACGATCCTGGCCGAGTACGGCTTGCACGACTCGGACACCGGATCCCCCGAGGCGCAGGTCGCGCTGCTGACCAAGCGCATCGTCGGGCTCACCGAGCACCTCAAGGAGCACAAGCACGACCACCACTCCCGTCGTGGCCTCCTGCTGCTGGTCGGCCGTCGCCGCCGGCTGCTGAACTACACGGAGAAGGTGGACGTGGCGCGTTACCGAGAGCTGATCAAGCGCCTCGGCCTGCGCCGATAGCTGTAACCCGAGGGGGAGCGACCGCCGGTCGCTCCCCCTCGGTCCAGCACCACCCCAAGCGGCGCGAGCGCGCTGGAGGAACCGTCCGCCGGTCCTCGGTAGTGGTTTCCGGGCACAGGGCCCGGGGGCTTCGATCGAAGACCGGCCTCACTCCTCGAGCGTCCTCAGGCGAATCGGGTCCCAGGATGGGAGACTCGCGCTGATGCGAAGGAACTAAAGAGGAGATACACCTTATGACCGACTCCACCGGAGTCACCGTGTTCGAAACCGAAGCCGTGCTCGACAACGGCCGTTTCGGCACCCGCACCGTCCGCTTCGAGACGGGCCGCCTGGCCAAGCAGGCCGCCGGCGCCGTGGTCGCGTACCTCGACGAAGAGACCATGCTGCTGTCCGCCACCACGGCGTCGAAGCACCCGAAGGAGCACTTCGACTTCTTCCCGCTGACGGTGGACGTCGAGGAGCGCATGTACGCCGCGGGCCGGATCCCCGGCGCGTTCTTCCGCCGCGAGGGCCGCCCGTCGACCGACGCGATCCTCACCTGCCGCCTGATCGACCGGCCGCTGCGCCCGTCGTTCGCAGACGGCCTCCGCAACGAGATCCAGGTCGTCATCACCGTCCAGAGCCTCAACCCGGACGACCCGTACGACGTGCTCGCGATCAACGCCGCCTCGGCGTCGACCCAGATCGCCGGCCTGCCGTTCTCCGGCCCGGTCGGCGGCGTCCGCGTCGCGCTGATCGAGGACCAGTGGGTCGCGTTCCCGACCTGGTCGCAGCTCGAGAAGGCCACCTTCAACATGGTGGTCGCGGGCCGGATCGTAAGCGGGCCTGCCGGCCCCGGAGGCAATGACAGCGACGTCGCGATCATGATGGTCGAGGCCGAGGGCACCGAGCAGACGCTCGACCTGATCGCCGCGGGCTCCAAGGCGCCGGACGAGGTCTCGGTCGCCGAGGGCCTCGAGGCCGCCAAGCCGTTCATCAAGGTCCTGTGCGAGGCGCAGCAGCGCCTGGCCGCGGACGCCGCCAAGCCGACCGGCGAGTTCCCGGTCTTCCTGGCCTACGAGCAGGACATCTACGAGGCCGTCGCCGCGATCGCGACCGACGACCTGGCCGCCGCGCTGCAGATCGCCGGCAAGCAGGCCCGCGACGCCGCGACCGACGAGGTCAAGGCCACCGTGCTGGCCAAGGTCGGCCTGGGCGCGGGCGAGGCCTTCGAGGGCCGCGACAAGGAGATCGGCGCCGCGTTCAAGGCGCTGTCGAAGAAGATCATGCGCAAGCGCGTGCTCACCGACAAGATCCGGATGGACGGCCGCGGGCTGACCGACATCCGGTCGCTCTCGGCCGAGGTCGCGGTGATCCCGCGGGCGCACGGCTCGGCGCTGTTCGAGCGCGGCGAAACCCAGATCCTGGGCGTCACCACGCTGAACATGCTCCGCATGGAGCAGCAGATCGACTCGCTCTCCCCGGAGACGCACAAGCGCTACCTGCACCACTACAACTTCCCGCCGTTCTCCACCGGTGAGACCGGCCGCGTCGGCTCGCCGAAGCGCCGCGAGATCGGCCACGGCATGCTCGCCGAGCGCGCCCTGGTGCCGGTGCTGCCGAAGCGGGACGAGTTCCCGTACGCGATCCGCCAGGTCTCCGAGGCGCTGGGCTCCAACGGCTCGACCTCGATGGGCTCGGTCTGCGCGTCCACCATGGGCCTGTACAACGCCGGCGTGCCGCTGAAGGCGCCGGTCGCGGGCATCGCGATGGGCCTGATCTCCGATGAGGTCGACGGCGAGACGCGTTACGTCGCGCTGACCGACATCCTCGGCGCCGAGGACGCCATGGGCGACATGGACTTCAAGGTCGCCGGCACCAAGGACATCATCACCGCGCTGCAGCTCGACACGAAGCTCGACGGCATCCCGTCGGAGGTCCTCGCGGCCGCGCTGAAGCAGGCGAAGGACGCCCGGCTCACCATTCTCGAGGTCATCGCCGAGGCGATCGACGGCCCGGACGAGATGAGCCCGTTCGCCCCGCGCGTCACCAGCGTGAAGATCCCGGTGGACAAGATCGGCGAGGTCATCGGCCCGAAGGGCAAGATGATCAACTCGATCACCGAGCAGACCGGTGCCGACATCTCCATCGAGGACGACGGCACGATCTACGTGGGCGCGGCCGACGGCCCGTCGGCGGAGGCGGCGATCGACCTGATCAACGCCATCGCCAACCCGCAGCTGCCCAAGGTCGGCGAGCGCTTCCTCGGCACCGTGGTGAAGACGGCCGCGTTCGGCGCGTTCGTCTCGCTGCTGCCGGGCAAGGACGGCCTGGTGCACATCTCCAAGCTGGGCAACGGCAAGCGGATCAACAAGGTCGAGGACGTGGTCAACGTGGGCGACAAGCTCCGCGTCGAGATCGCCGACATCGACAACCGCGGCAAGATCAGCCTGATCGTGGTCAAGGAAGAGGACGCCACCGAGGCGGCCGCCCCGGCCGAGGCGGAGAAGGCCGAAGCCAAGTAAGACCGCTTCGCCCGCAGCGAAGCAGAAGTAGTTGTCCGTGAAGGCCTCCTTACCCGCGTTGGACGCCGGTAAGGGGGCCTTCACGGCATGTGAGCAAAGGAACCCATGGCACGGCAGGTTTCCGGGCACGAGCAGCCCGTCGGCAGCACCCGCACGCTCGAGTCCACTTCGGACGGTGCGGTGGTCAGGCGGAGCGTGCTCCCCGGCGGGCTGCGGGTGATCACCGAGCACGTCCCGGCCTCGCGCTCGGCCACGGTCGGGCTGTGGGTGGGCGTGGGCTCGCGCGACGAGCCGCCGGCCGTCGCCGGGGCCGCGCACTACCTGGAGCACCTGCTGTTCAAGGGCACGGCCAACCGCGACGCGAGGCAGATCGCCGAGGAGATCGACGCCGTCGGCGGCGAGTTCAACGCGTTCACCGCCAAGGAGCACACCTGCTACTACGCGCAGGTGCTCGACGCGGACCTGCCGCTGGCCATGGACCTGGTCACCGACGTCGTCTTCGAGGCGCTCTGCACCGACCGCGACATGGACACCGAGCGCAGCGTGGTGCTCGAAGAGATCTCCATGCGCGACGACGACCCCGAGGACCTGCTGCACGAGACGTTCGTCGGCGCGATCCTGGGCGAGCACTCGCTGGGCCGCCCGGTGCTGGGCACCGAGCAGTCCATCACCGACATGTCACCGGCCGCGCTGCGCGGGTTCTACAAGCGCCGCTACACGATGCCGCGGATGGTGCTGGCGGTGGCGGGCAACGTCGAGCACAGCCAGGTGCTTCGCTTGGTGCGCAAGGCATTGCGCGATCGGCTGAACGGCGCGGGCATCCCGGTGCCGCCGCGGTCCGGGCGCGCCCGCATCCTCACCGTGCCGAAGCTGGTGCTGCACACCGACGACACCGAGCAGGCGCACGTGATGCTGGGCCTGAAATCGCTGTCGCGCCACGACGAGCGGCGGTTCGCGCTGTCGGTGCTCAACGCGGCGCTCGGCGGCGGCATGAGTTCGCGGCTGTTCCAGGAGATCCGCGAACGGCGCGGGCTGGCGTACCAGGTGTACTCCTCGGTCGCGAGCTACGCGGACACCGGCCACATGGCCGTGTACGCGGGCTGCCAGCCGGAGAAGCTGGGCGAGGTCGCGGGTGTGATCCGCGAGGTGCTCGACCAGGTCGCGGCCGACGGGCTCGGCGAGGCCGAGGTGGCGCGGGCCAAGGGCCAGCTGCGCGGCGGACTGGTGCTGGGCCTGGAAGACACGGCCTCGCGCATGTCGCGCATCGGCAAGAACGAGCTGAACTACGGGCAGTACCTCGGCGTCGACGCCACCGTCGCGCGGATCGACGCGGTCACCACCGAAGAGGTGTGTGCGCTGGCTCGCACTCTGCTGCGCCGCCCCGGTGGCGTTTCGGCCGCCGCGGTGGTGGGGCCGTACGCTCACGCCGACGACCTGCCGGACGACCTGCACGAGGTGATCGCGTCATGACCGAGTCCCCGATCCGCGTCGGCGTGCTGGGCGCGCGCGGCCGCATGGGCCAGACGGTGGTGGACGCCGTCGAGGGGGCGCCCGGCCTGGAAGTGGTGGCCGCGCTCGACGCGGGCGACGACTTCGCGCCGCTGTCCGCCGCACAGGTGGTCGTGGACTTCACCCACCCCGACGCGGTCATGGACAACCTGAAGTACTTGGTGGAGCACGATTTACACGCCGTGGTCGGCACCACCGGCTTCAGCGAGGAGCGGCTGGCGACACTGCGCTCGCTGCTGGAGCCGAAGCCGTCGCTCGGGGTGCTGATTGCGCCGAACTTCGCGCTCGGCGCGGTGCTGGCGATGCGCTTCGCGGCCCAGGCGGCGAAGTTCTACCAGTCCGCGGAGATCATCGAGCTGCACCACAACCGCAAGGCCGACGCGCCGTCCGGCACCGCCTCGCACACCGCGCGGATGATCGGCGCCGCGCGCAAGGCCGCCGGGCTCGAGCCGGGACCGGATGCGACGACGTCCGGACTGGACGGTGCCCGCGGCGCGCGGATCGAGGACGTGCCGGTGCACTCGGTCCGGCTGCCCGGTCTGGTGGCGCACGAGGAGATCCTGTTCGGCGGCGTGGGGGAGACCCTGACCATCCGGCACGACTCGCTCGACCGGACCTCGTTCATGCCCGGGGTGCTGCTCGGCGTGCGCTCCGTGGTTTCGCGGCCCGGCCTGACGGTCGGCCTGGAGAACGTGCTCGACCTGTGAGGGCCCGCAACGTCGCGCTGCTGCTGACCGCGGCGCTGGTGGTGTACCTGGTGCTGCTGGCCGACCGGGCGGTGGCGCTGTTCGCCACCGGGTCGGCGGCCGGCATCGCGCTCGGCGTCGGCGTGTTCCTGCTGCCGCTGCTCGGCGTGTGGATCGTCGTGGCCACCTGGCGTTCCGGCGTCCAGATCCAGCGGCTTTCGCGACGGCTGGACTCCGAAGGCGGCCTGCCCGACGTGTCCGATCTGCCGCGCCGCCCGTCCGGCCGGGTCGACCGCGACGCCGCCGACGCCTGGTTCGAGGGCCGTCGCGCGGAGGTCGAGGAGAACTCCGGCGACTGGCGCGCCTGGTACCGCCTCGCCTATGCCTACGACGTCGCGGGCGACCGCCGGCGGGCCCGCGCGACCATGCGCAAGGCCGTCGACCTGGAAGCCGCCGACCGCTGAGAAACTTGGCCGATCGCGAAAAAACAGGGGTCGGCGAGAAACAGGGGTTGTTTTGGCAGCCGATCCGTGCCGGGTCAGTGGAGCCAGCCGGCGAACAGCGCGGGTGACGCGGCGAGCAGGCTGAACCGCACCCAGCGTCCGGCCAGGCCGGCGGCGAGGAACGTGCTCATCCGCATCCGCACCATCCCGGCGAGCACGCTGGTGGCCATGAACGGCGGCAGCCCGACCAGCGAGCTGACCCCGTACGTGCCCGCCATCCAGTTCGGGTGGCGCTGGCAGCGTTCACGCAGGGCTTCGACCTTGCTGCGCAGCACTTTCGTCCGCCGGTGCCAGCGCTCCCGGCGTTCCGTCGGCGGGCGTTCGCGGACCCGGTGCAGGCGATCGTGCAGGAACTTCGGCAGCTTGATGCTGCCGCGCGCGGCGAGGAAGTACAGCAGCTTCCCGGCGATCTGGCCGGCCGCCACGGCCGCGCCCAGCCACAGCCAGTGCGGGTTGTGCTGGCTCGCGCACAGCCCGACCACGAACAGCTCGGCGTTCACCAGCGGCACGATGGCCGAGCCGAACGCGACGCCGAAGGTGATCAGCAGCCAGCCCATCGTGCCTCCCCCCGTTGAGTGATTTCTCGGTGATTCCGGTCATTCCAAGCTAGCAGCTGTCACGAAAAGGTCACGGGGGTTAACCCCCCTCTTCGGCCGGGGGCAGCCACCAGAAGATCACGTGGACGTCGGTTTCCGGCCATCTGCCGCTGCCAGTCTGGCCAGGTGACCGACGCGCGTTTCGCCGATCGCTTCGCCGGTGCCTGCGCGGCGGTCGTGCGGGTGCTGCCGTTCGGCCTGTCCCGGATCGTGGCGCCGAGCTTCCTCGGCTTCGCCGTGATCAACGGCTGCACCTTCGGCGTGGACCTGCTCCTGCTGACGCTGCTGCACGGCGGGCTCGGCTGGCCGGTGTGGCTCGCCATCAGCCTGTCGTACGTGGTGGCGTTCGGGCTGAGCTTCGTGCTGAACCGCGCCCTGAACTTCCGCTCGCACGCGCCGGTGGGCCGGCAGGCGGTGCTTTACGTCGTGGCGATCGGCGTGAACTACGCGGCGTTCCTGCTCGGCGTGGGGGCCGGGCTGAGCGCGCTGGGCGTCGAGTACCACCTGGCGCGGCTGGTCGCGGGCGCCTGCGAGGGCGTGTTCATGTACTGCGTGCTGCGCTGGGTGGTGTTCGCCCCGCGCGAGGAGTCAGTGCGTGAGCTCCAGCCGTAGCGTGCCGGTGAGCCGGACTTCGCGCAGCATGCCGCGGCCGGTGTCGAGGGTGCGGACGGTGCCGTCGGGCGCCCAGCCGGCGCGGCGGTAGAAGCCGAGGGTGGCGTGGTCGGACTGCGCGACCCAGGTGATGCCGCGGTCCAGTCCGGCTTCGCGCAGCCCGGCCGCGGCCGTCCCGAGCAGGCGCCCGGCGTGCCCGCGGCGGCCCCAGCGCGGCTCCACGACCAGCGCCGCGATGAGCCCGGTGGCGTCGGCGTCCTCGGGCGCGCTGCCGTCCGCGGCCGCGGCCTCCTCCTCCGGCGCGAGGCCGGCCACGCAGTAGCCGACGGTGAACTCGCCCTCGGTGGCCAGGTAGACCAGCGAACCGGGGAACTCGATCGTCTCGGTCCAGGTGCCTTCGAGGTCTGCGGCGTCGAGTTCGTCGATGGCCTGGGCGCCCAGCAGGTCGGTGTAGGCCGCCCGCCAGGTCAGCCGCTGGATCCGGGCGATCTCGGCGGCGTCGGACGGGGTCGCGGGACGGACTTCGGCGGCACTCACGCGGGCAATCTACCCGGCGGCCGCACGAAACTGTCGGGGGTGGCTGGCACCATGGCGGGATCATGCAGACGATCAGCCTTCCGGTGGCCCGGCGCACGGCGCTGGCCGCACAGGGGTTCGCCGACCCCCGCCCCGCCACGGCCCCCACCCGCCGGCACCTGGCCAAGGTGCTGTCGCGGGTCCAGCTGCTGCAGCTGGACTCCGTGAACGTCGCCGTGCGCGCGCACTACATGCCCGTGTTCTCGCGCCTGGGCGCCTACGAGCCGGCGCTGGTGGACGACGCGGCGTGGGCGCACAGCGCGCGCCGCCCGCGGCTGCTGGTCGAGTCGTGGGCCCACGAGGCGAGCCTGCTCCCGATGGAGGACTGGCCGCTGCTGCGTTCCGGCGCGAAGCGCGACGGCTGGTGGCGGAACTACACGAGCGTGGTCGAGACCGTGCCCGGGCTGCTGGAAGACGTGCTGGCGGTGGTCAAGGAGCAGGGGCCGATCGGCGCGGGCGGGATCGAGAAGGCGCTGGAGGCCGAGGTCGCGGGCCGCGGCCCGGGCGCGTGGTGGGAGCGCTCGGTGGTGAAGAAGGCGTGCGAGTACCTGTTCGGGCTCGGGCAGCTGAGCACGGGCACGCGGCGTTCGTTCGAGCGGCTGTACGACCTGACCGAGCGGGTGGTGCCGCCGGAGATCCTGTCCCGGCGGGTGAGCGCGGCCGAGGGCGCGCGGGGCCTGATCGACCGCTCGGCCCGCGCGCTGGGCGTCGCCACGGAAACCGATCTGCGGGACTACTACCGGCTGGGCCCGGACGTCGCGCGCCAGGCCGTCGCCGACCTGGTCGAGGCGGGCACGCTGGAGCCGGTGCAGGTGCAGGGGTGGCGCGCGGCGGCGTACCGGCACAGCGAAGCGCGGACTCCGCGTTCGGTGACCGGCCGCGCGTTGCTGTGCCCGTTCGACCCGCTGATCTGGGAGCGCGACCGCACCGAGCGGTTGTTCGGCTTCCGCTACCGCATCGAGATCTACGTCCCGGAGCCCAAGCGCGTCCACGGCTACTACGTGTTCCCGTTCCTGCTGGACGGCGCGCTGTCCGGCCGCGTCGACCTGAAATCCGACCGTGCGGCCGGGGTTCTGCGCGTGCAGGGCGCTTTCGCCGAGCCGGACGTCGACGAGCCCCGGGTCGCCGCCGAACTCGCGGGGGAGCTGGAGCTCATGGCTTCCTGGCTCGGGCTGGACGGGGTCGTGGTGGGGAAGCGAGGGGATCTGGCTGGGGCTTTGAAGAAGGCGCTGTAGAGGGCGCTGTAGAAGGAGGTCGGCTGAAGTTTCAGCTGCCGTCGGCCTCGCCGGTTTCCGCGGCGAAGTCGTCAGCCACCTGAGCGATCACGGCGCGGCCTTCGAGGCGGCAGAGCCAGCGCCAGGGCAGATTGACGTCGCCGTGCCGGGCGCCGAGCAGATTCCCGCACAACGATCCGGTCGAGTCGCCGGCGCCGGAATGGTTGGCGGACAAGCACAAGCGGGCCGTGATGTCGTCCTGCGGCCGTGTGCTGTCGAGCGGGACCAGTGCGGTGTAGACGCCGATGGCCAGTGCCTCCTCGGCCGTCCGGCCGGTGCCGAGGAGTTCGATCTTCTCCGCGGCCGGCCCGCCCTCGGCGGCGAGGTCGACGGCGTGGCGCAGGGCTTCGGTCGTCTCCTCGTGGCCGGGATGCCCGGCGAGTTCCCGCATCCCCAGCGACACCGCGACTTCCAGCGGTTCGCCCGCGACGAGGTGCGCGATCATCGCGGCGAAGGCGCCCGACGCGTAGTAGCCCGTCGGGTGGCCATGGGTGAGCTGGGCGCAATTGGCGGCGAGACGGAACGCGTACGGCGCGTCGCCGAGGAAGCCGAACGGCGCGGAACGCACCACTGTGGCGTAACTCTTCGAACTGGGATTGACCGGCCCCGGCTGCCCGGCCGGCTCGGCGAACGGCTTCACCACCTGCCCCGACCTCAGCCCGGACAGGCATTCCGGCCCGGGCGAGCGCCGCACGTAGAGCCACGGTTCCAGCCGCAGCCGCCCGACGCGGTGGTCGGCGCTCAGCACCGGTGGCGGCGCCGGGTGGTCCTGGGTGTCGAGCCAGCGCAGGTACGCCTCGCGCACCAGCGCGGACATCGCGCCCTCGATACCGCGCTCGCGGACTTGCACATACCCGTTGCGAAAGCCCTCTGCGGTGAACAACGACATCTGGGTGTTGTCCGTGATCACCGCGACGCCGTCCGCGTCGGTCAGCGGATCGGTGCTGCCGCGTGGACCGAACTTCGTCTCGATCTGTTGCCGGGAAAGGGTTTCGACCGGGTGGCCGAGCGCGTCGCCGAGCCCGCCGGCCAGCAGGCAGCCTCGCAGCCGCGAGCGGTGGACGGCCTTGCCGGTCCAGGTGTGCCGCATCGGATCCCCCTTGTTCCGGGGCACTGATCCTGGCAGAAGCCGCTGCGGCACGAACCATCCCGGTCCCGTCACCGCACTGCCGCACCGCGTCCCGTCACTTGAGGCCGTAAACCCTTACGCCGCAACACATAGAACGCACGAAGCGGCGGGCCGGCCCGGTCACCCCCTGACCGGTCGGCCCGCCGCCTCCCCCTTTCAGCCGGCCGCGCGGGTGACTACCGCGTTGCCCGTTCCGGTGCGCGCGCGGACGCGCAGTGCCACGCCCGCTTCAGGTGGTACATCGGAGACCTTCAGCTCGCTGGACACCCGGCCCGCGGCGGAGGCCAGCTCCACCTCGGCCGCGACGCCGCCGCGGATGCCGACCCGGACCTCGCCCGAGCCGGTGATCAGCTCGAGCGAGCCGGACGCCGCGTCGGCGACCGACAGATCGCCGCTGCCGGTGCGGGCCATGACCTCACCCGCGACCGCGCCCAGCCAGACGTCACCCGTGCCCGTGGCCAGGGTCGCGGACCCCGCCACCGAAGACGCTTCCACCGAGCCGCTGCCGGTGCGTAGTTGCAGCCCCGCGAGGGTCGGGCCGAGCTTCACGCCGCCGGTGCCGGTGCGCACGATCGCCGAGCCGTCGGCCTGCTCCAGCACGACCTGGCCGGACCCGGTGAGGATGTCGGCGCGGCCCGCGGAGCCGGTCACCGTGACGTCCGCCGCCCCCGCGCGGACCTCCACATGCGACCCGGACGGCGCGTGCACCTTGACCGACAGCGGCACGTTGCGCAGCTGCCAGGCCTTCGGCGCCCGCACCACGAGCCGGTTGCCCGTCTTCTCGATGCGCGACTGCTGCACGGCCTCGGCCGCCGAGCCGCTCGGGTCGACGCCCAGCTGGTCGCCGAAACGCTCACCGACCCACGACAGCAGGTTCGACACCCCGCTGACCCACGGCGGCTGCTCGCCCGCGTCGTGCCGCAGCTCGACGCTCGCGCCCGACACGCGGTCGAGTACCAGCTCGACCCGCCCGATCGTGACGCCGACGTCCAGCTCCAGCGGCCCGTCCGCGTCGAACTCCTGCGTCCGCGCGGTGCCGGTGGACTCGCCCACCGGCCGGTCCGTGTCAGTGGCGGGCTCAGCGGCAGTCCCTGTCTCAGTGCCGGACGCGGTCCCGGCAGCAGGCTCCGCGTCGGCCTCGGCGGCAGATCCGGCGTCAGCCTTGGCGGTGGACTCCGGGCCGGCTTCAGCGGCAGATCCCGGTTCGGACGACCCGGTGACCGAAGCGGTGCCCGCCGAGGTGGTGTCCTCGTTCTCGTCGCTCATGAATTCCCCTCCTAGCCCTCGACCCAGCCGTGCAGCTTGGTCTCGGGGCGGCTGCTGCCCTGGCGCCACTGCCCGTGGCGCTGGTGGTGCTGCTGCTGGGCCTGGCCGAGCGCC
Organism: Amycolatopsis sp.; assembly: GCA_036502365.1. Classification (GTDB taxonomy): domain Bacteria; phylum Actinomycetota; class Actinomycetes; order Mycobacteriales; family Pseudonocardiaceae; genus Amycolatopsis. The sequence goes on along the minus strand of DASXYS010000018.1, from coordinate 19,914 downwards.
CCCTGCACGGCCTGTGCGACGAACGTGTTCAGCGACACGCCCTGCGCGGCCGCGGCCTGCTCGGCCTGGCCCTTGATCTGCTCGACCAGCCGCAGCGTGATGCGGGTGATGTCACCGCCGTCGAGGGGTGGCGGCGTCTGCGGGCGCTCCGGCGGCGGGGCCTCCTCGGCGCCGCCGGTGACGACCACGCGGACGTCGCGGCCGTCGAGGCGGACGTCCACCACCTGGCCGGGCAGGGCGGCGGTCACCTCCGCGGCCAGGTCGGCCAGCGCGTTCATCAGCGTCAGCCGGACCGCGGGTTCGAGCGCGGCCGAGAGCAGGGCAGCCGCCCGCCGGGTCTGCTCGTCCCCGGCGGAGGCCGTGTTCGCGAGGTCTTCGCGAAGGTTCGCGATGTACGGCGTCAGGTCCATGACACCACTATGACGTCATCTCTGGCGTCAGTCAAGAAACTCGTGACACCACGCGGTGTCATACCGGGACTGTCGGGGGTCCCGGTTACGCTGCCGTTCGGAGTCGCAAAGGAGAGGGAGTGCTGACGTGGCCGAGACCGTGTCGCCGAGGGTTCAGCTGATCGCGAAGACGGAGTTCTTCCCGCCGGAGGACGTGCCGTGGTCGACCGACGCCGACGGCGGCCAGGCGCTGGCCGAGTTCGCCGGGCGCGCCTGTTACCAGTCGTGGAAGAAGCCGAACCCGAAGACGGCGACCAATGCCGGCTACATCGACCACATCATCGAGGTGGGGCACCTTTCGGTGCTGGAGCACGGTTCGGTGAGCTTCTACATCACCGGCATCTCGCGCTCGCTCACCCACGAGCTGATCCGGCACCGGCACTTCTCGTACTCGCAGCTTTCGCAGCGGTACGTGCCGGAGAAGAACGCCGCGTTCGTGGAGCCGGAGGTGATCGCGAACGATCCGGAGCTGCACGAGAAGTTCCTCAAGGCGGCGCAGGCGAGTGTCGACGCCTACAGCGAGCTGCTGGCCGGTCTGGAGGACAAGTTCTCCGACGCGCCGAGCGCCACGCTGCGCCGCAAGCAGGCCCGCCAGGCCGCCCGTGCGGTGCTGCCGAATGCCACCGAGACCCGCATCGTCGTCAGCGGCAACTACCGTGCCTGGCGGCACTTCGTCGCCATGCGCGCGACCGAGCATGCCGATGTCGAGATCCGCGCGCTGGCCATCGACTGCCTGCGCGAACTGCAGAAGGCCGCGGCCAACGTGTTCGCCGACTTCACCATCTCGACGCTGCCCGACGGCACCGAGGTCGCGTCCAGCCCGAAGGTCCTCGAAGGCTGATGAAGCGCCTCGCGATCGACGTCCGGCCGGGGGACTACTCGGTGGTGCGGCTGCCCGCCGACGCGCCGGTGCCGGCGGAGCTGCTGGTGCCCGGCGAGCCGGCGCTCGTCTCGGTCACCCGCACGCCGGAAGAGCTTTCGGTGATCTGCCCGACCGGCCGGGAGCCCGTGGGCGGGGTGGTCGAGCACGGCTGGCGGCTGATGAGCGTCCGCGGCCCGCTGGAGTTCACGCTCACCGGCGTGATCTCGGCGCTGGCCTCGGAACTGGCCGCGGCCGGCGTCGCCCTGTTCTCACTGTCCACTTTCGACACCGATCACATCCTGGTGCGCTCGGCTGAGCTCGAGCTCGCGGTGAAGGCGTTCCGCGACAGTGGTCACGAGGTCGCGCTGCCCGCCTGAGCATCAGTCGGCGAAGGCCCTTCGTCCGCACTCCGGACAAGGGGCCTTCGCTGTCCTGGCGAACGGTTCCGGCAAGCCGTCCTGGCCGGCACAGTGGCCGACGACACCCTTGCTTCGCAAAGTTCGGCACGCCTAAACTTCAATTTAGGTAGCCCGACAGCAGGTGAAGGGTGACGTGATGGCGGTGGCGGAAGCGGCTCGGCCGCGGCGGCTGGCCCGGTTGCGGGCGGGCTCGGCGCTGCTGGGCCCCGCGTTCGTCGCGTCCATCGCCTACGTCGATCCCGGCAACGTCGCGTCCAACATCAGTGCGGGCGCCCGCTTCGGCTACCTGCTGGTGTGGGTGATCGTCGCGGCCAACCTGATGGCCGTGCTGGTCCAGTACCTGTCGGCGAAGCTCGGCCTGGTCACCGGCCGCTCGCTGCCGGAGGTCCTGCGGGAGCGGATGCCACGGTCGGCGCGGCTGGCCTACTGGGCGCAGGCCGAGGTGGTCGCCGTCGCCACCGACCTCGCCGAGGTGGTGGGCGGCGCGATCGCGCTGAACCTGCTGTTCGGCCTGCCGCTGGTCGTCGGCGGGCTGATCACCGGCGCGGTTTCGCTGGTCCTGCTGGCGGTCCAGGACCGAGGCGGCCAGCGGACCTTCGAACGGGTCGTCACCGGGCTGCTCGCGGTGATCGCCATCGGGTTCCTGGCCAGCCTGTTCGTGGAGCCGCCTTCGGCGTCCGGCGTCGCGGGCGGCCTGCTGCCGCACTTCGAGGGGTCCGGCAGCGTGCTGATCGCCGCCGCGATGCTCGGCGCGACCGTGATGCCGCACGCGGTCTACCTGCACTCCGGCCTGGTCCGTGACCGACACGGGGCGGCCGGGCCCGAGCAGCGGCACCGGCTGCTGCGCGCGACCCGCGTCGATGTCGGGCTGGCGATGCTGCTGGCCGGTGCGGTCAACCTCGGCATGCTGCTGCTCGCCGCGACGAACCTTCAGGGCCAGACCGGCGTCGACTCGATCGAGGGCGCGCACAGCGCTGTCGCGACCGCGCTGGGCCCCGGCATCGCGCTGCTGTTCGCGGTCGGGCTGCTCGCCTCGGGGCTCGCGTCCACTTCGGTGGGTGCCTACGCCGGCGCGATGATCATGGAAGGCTTGCTGCGCAAGCGATTCCCGATCCTGCTGCGCCGGCTCGTCACGCTCGTGCCGGCGATCGTCGTGCTCGGGCTGGGCGCCGACCCGAGCGCGGCGCTGGTGGTCTCGCAGGTGGTGCTCTCGTTCGGCATCCCGTTCGCGCTCGTGCCGCTGATCCGGCTGACCTCGGACCCCGCACTGATGGGCGCGGAGGTGAACCGGCGTCCGACCGCGGTGGCGGCCTGGCTGGTCGCGGCGGTGATCGTCACGCTGAACGTGGTGCTGATCTACCTGACGTTCACGGGCTGAAACCGGGCGAACACGGCGGAACCGGGAGCGCGGCCGGCGGGTCGGACTACCATCCGCGCGACCCCGGACCGAGGAGCACCACCGCAGTGACCGACGAACAGACGCGCCCGCACGACCCGACCGCCCCGGCTTCCGGAGCGCGGGTGGTCGCCGGCCGCTACCGGCTGCTCGGCGAGCTCGGCCGCGGCGGCATGGGCGTGGTGTGGCGGGCCGAGGACCAGGTGATCGGCCGGCCGGTCGCGATCAAGGAGCTGCGGCTGCCCGACAGCGAGGGCTCGGCCGTGTTCTCGGAGCGGGTGCTGCGCGAGGTGCGCACCGGCGGCCGGCTCAACGACCCGGCCGTGGTCACGGTGTTCGACGTGGTGACTGAGGGCGGCACCACGTGGATCGTGATGGAGCTGGTGGAGGCTCCGACGCTGGCCGACCTCGTGCGTGGCCAGGGCCCGCTGCCCGCGGCTCAGGCCGCGGCGATCGGGGACCGCGTGCTCGCGGCGCTGCAGGCCGCGCACGCCGCCGGGATCGTGCACCGCGACGTCAAGCCCGCCAACATCATGGTCGCGCCGGACGGCCGGGTGAAGCTCACCGACTTCGGCATCGCGCACGCCATCGACGACCCGCGGCTGACCACCTCCGGGGTCATCGTCGGTTCGCCGGCTTTCATGGCTCCGGAACGGGTCGAGGGCCGCGAGGCCATGCCGGAGTCGGACCTGTGGTCGCTCGGCGCGACGCTGTTCTTCGCGGTGGAAGGCATGGTCGCGTTCGAACGGCCGACCACGGCCGCGACCCTGCACGCGATCATGACCGAGGTCCCGTACCTCACCCGGGGCCGCGGCCCGCTCGCGGCGGCGGTGCTCGGCCTGCTGGTGGCCAAGCCCGAGGCCCGGCTGACCGCCCCGCAGGCCCGCGCGCTGCTGGCCACCGCCGCCGGCCAGCCGCCGACCCCGATGCCCGGCAGCGTGACGATGCCGCACCCGGGCGCCCAGCCGTTGACCCGCGTGGCGCCGCAGCCGCCGAAGCGCGGCCGCCGCGGCTGGTGGCTGGGTGCTGCCGCGGTCCTGGTCGTCGCCGCGCTGGCCGGCGGGTTTTTCCTCGGCAAGCCGGTGTGGTCGCCGAAGACCGACCCGCAGATGCTGCCCACCGTCACCTACGGCCCGGACGGCTACCTCAAGACGGCGCTGGACAACTACCAGCCCTGTTACAACGCCGTGGTCCAGCCGGGGATCGTGATCGGCGACGACAACAACGTCGAGTGCAAGAAGAGCCACACGCTCGAGGTCTACGACAGCGCCGAGGCCCTGCCAGTCGAGAACGCCAGCGACGACGAAGCCCAGGTCGCCGCGTACCCCGGACTCGAGGCGATCAGCCGGGCCGCCGAGGCGCGCTGCGCGACATCGTTCACCTCGTCGGTGGTCCCCGCGCAGCAGCGTGCCGGGCTCACCTACCAGGCCCTCGTGCCGACCGAGCGCGAGTGGAACCTGACCCCGGAGAAATCGAGCGACAGCCCGAGCCGCGAGTTCTACTGCGTGCTCGCCCGGACCGGCAACGGGCAGATCCCGGCGCAGATCACCACCAAGGTCAAGTAGCGTCACGCGAAGAGTTCCGGCCCCCGCGCGCCGGGGGAGGAAAATCTCCGCGGTTCCCGGCGGGGCACCAGGTCGGGAGGGGATTGGCTCCGCCGAGGAGGTACCGTCATCACCATGTCCACCCCACCTACCGCAGCGCCAGGACGGCCGTTCGGACGTGTGCTCACCGCGATGGCCACCCCCTTCGACAGTGCCGGGGCGCTGGACGTCAAGCGGGCCCAGGAGCTCGCCGAGCACCTCGTGGAGCTGGGTAACGACGGCCTGGTCCTGAACGGCACCACCGGCGAGAGCCCCACCACGAGCGACGCGGAGAAGGCCGCTCTGGTCCGCGCCGTCGTCGAGGCGGTCGGCGACCGGGCCACCGTGCTGACGGGCGCCGGCACGAACAACACCGCGCACAGCATCGAGCAGGCCCACGCGGCCGCCGAGGCGGGCGCCCACGGCCTGCTCGTGGTCACGCCGTACTACTCGCGGCCCAGCCAGGCCGGGCTGTTCGCGCACTTCACCGCGGTCGCGGACGCCACCGAGCTGCCGGTCATGCTCTACGACATCCCGCCGCGCTCGATCGTGCCGATCGAGGTCGACACGCTGCAGCGGCTGGCCGAGCACCCGCGGATCCTCGCGGTCAAGGACGCCAAGGGCGACCTGATCGCCGGCTCCGAGGTGATCGCCAGCACCCAGCTCGCCTACTACTCCGGCGACGACGGGCTCAACCTGCCGTGGATCGCGATCGGCGGCGCCGGCGTGGTCAGCGTGATCGGGCACGTGGTGGCCGGCCGGATCCGCGCGATGATGGACGCCTACGAGAACGGCGACACCTCCACCGCGCGCACCAACCACCGCGGCATGCTGCCGGTGATGCGGGCGATGTCCCGGCTCGGCGGGGTCGCGTTCGCCAAGGCCGCGCTGCGGCTGCGCGGCTTCGACATCGGCGACCCGCGGCTGCCTATCGTGCCCGCGACCGAAGACCAGCTCCAGCTGATCGCCGCCGATCTTGCCCAGGGCGGCGTGCCGCTGGGCGACACGGCGGCCTCGGACTGGCATGGTGCACGGGTGGCACAAGCGGATTCCCAGGCGGCCTACGTGGCCCCCACTTCACACACCAGCGTTGGGACCCTGCCCCGGTGAGCTCACTTCCCCCCGGACCCGGCCCGACGAACCTCCCGCCCAAACTGCCCGAAGGGGCCCTGCGCGTGGTCGCGCTGGGCGGCATCGGCGAAGTCGGGCGCAACATGACCGTCTTCGAGTACGACGGCAGGCTGCTGATCGTCGACTGCGGTGTCCTGTTCCCCGAGGACACCCAGCCCGGCGTCGACCTGATCCTGCCGGACTTCCGGGCGATCGAGGACCGGCTCGAGGACATCGACGGCCTGGTGCTCACGCACGGGCACGAAGATCACATCGGCGCCGTCCCGTTCCTGCTGCGGCTGCGGCCGGACCTCCCGATCTACGGCTCGCGCTTCACCAACGCGCTGCTCGCGGCCAAGGCCAAGGAGCACCGCCAGCGGCCGAAGCTGATCGAGGTGCGTGAGGGCGAGCGGCGCAAGGTCGGCGCGTTCGACCTCGAGTTCTTCGCCGTGAACCACTCGATCCCGGACGCGCTGGCGGTCGCCATCCGCACCCCGGCGGGTGTGGTCCTGCACACCGGCGACATCAAGCTCGACCAGCTGCCGCTGGACGGCAGGCTGACCGACCTGGCCGGCTTCTCCCGGCTCGGCGACGAGGGCGTGGACCTGTTCTGCGTCGACTCGACCAACGCCGAGGTGCCCGGGTTCGTCATGCCGGAGCGCGACATCGGCCCGGTGCTCGACGACGTGATCCGCCGGGTGGACCAGCGCGTGATCGTCGCCTGCTTCGCTAGCCACGTGCACCGCGTGCAGCAGGTGCTCGCGGCCGCGGCGCGGCACGGCCGTCGCGTCGCGTTCGTCGGCCGCTCGATGGTCCGGAACATGGGCATCGCGGCCGAACTCGGGCTGCTGGAGGTGCCGGACGGCCTGCTCGTGGACCTCGACCAGGCGAGCACCCTGCCGGAGAGCAAGGTCCTGTTCGTCTCGACCGGGTCGCAGGGCGAGCCGCTCTCGGCGCTCTCGCGCATGGCGCGCGGCGAGCACCGGCAGATCTCGATCCGCTCCGGCGACACCGTGGTACTGGCCAGCTCGATGATCCCGGGCAACGAGACCGCGGTGTTCGGCGTGGTCAACGGCCTGACCCGGCTCGGCGCGAACGTCGTGCACCAGGGCAACGCCAAGGTGCACGTCTCCGGGCACGCGTCCGCGGGCGAGCTGCTGTACCTCTACAACGCGGTGCGCCCGAGCAACGTGATGCCGGTGCACGGCGAGTGGAAGCACCTGCGCGCCAACGGCGAGCTGGCCATCCGCACCGGCGTGTCACCGGAGAACGTGGTGATCGCCGAGGACGGCGTGGTCGTGGACCTGGTCGACGGGAAGGCCTCGCGCACCGGCCGCGTCGAGGTCGGGCACGTGTACGTGGACGGCCTCTCGGTCGGCGACGTCGGCGAGTCGACCCTGTCCGACCGGCTGGTGCTGGGCGAGGGCGGCTTCATCTCGATCAGCGTCGCCGTCGACTCCAGCACGGGCCGCGCGGTCAGCAGCCCGACGGTGTCCGGCCGCGGCTTCTCCGACGACCCGAAGGCGCTCGACGCCGTCGTGCCGCTGGTGGAGATGGAGCTGGCGCGCACGGAGGCCGAGGGCATCACCGACACCCACCGCATCGCGCAGGCGGTGCGCCGGGTGGTGGGCCGCTGGGTCGCCGACACCTACCGTCGCCGGCCGATGATCGTGCCCACGGTCATCCCGGTCTGACGGCCTGATCCGCCCGGAACGCCGCCGATCCCTTGTGGACGGCGGCGTTCCGCGTTCGGATCCGCTGCGGGGTCACTCCTGCGTGATCGCGAGCGCGTCGATCTCGATCCGCGCACCCGGGAGGACCAGCCCGGCGACCTGCACGAGGGAACTCGCCGGCCGCGGGCCGTCCCCGAGGAACTCGTCGCGCGCGGTCCGGACCGCGCCGAGATCCGCGAGGTCGGTGAGGAAGCAGGTCAGGCGCAGGAGATCCCGCGGCTGCGCGCCGGCCGTCCGCAGCGCGGTGCCCAGGTTGGCGAACACCTGCCGGGCCTGGGCGAGGCCGTCCGAGGAGTCCACAATGGACCCGTCGGCGTCCACCGGGAGCTGGCCCGACACCGCCACCAGCCGGCCGGTCCCGGCCACGGCATGGCTGTAACCGTTGACCGGTCCCAGGCCCGGCGGCCGTTCGAAGCGTTCGATCATGGTGTTTCCCCTGTCCGCTGTGCTGCTTCCACTCAGGTGACCGCTTTCGAATTGGCCTGCACCAGCAAGGCGCCGCCGAGCAGGATCGCCGCGCCCAGTGCCTGGGGCCAGGTCAGGGCCTCGCCCAGCAACGCCCACGCGAGGACCGTCGCGAGCACCGGCTCGGCCAGGCCCAGCACGCTCGCCACCGAGGCGGGCAGGTGCCGCAGCGACGAGATGCTCAGCAGGTACGGGAAAACCGTCGAAAGCAGCACCACGCCGACCACCAGCAGCCAGAGCGGCGTCGTCCACGGCCCGAACGCGACGGCGCCGGCCAGCAGCGGCCACGGCACCGTCCACGGCGGCGCGACCACACACACGACCACCGCGCCGATCACCATGCCCCAGGTGACCAGGCCCAGCGGGTCGCGGCCGGTCACCGCGCGCTCACCGATCAGGAAGTAGCCCGCCGAGCACACGCCCGCGCCGAGGCCCGCGAGCAGGCCGACGGTGTCGAGGCTGATGCCTTCCCAGACCTGCGCGACGAGCGCCAGGCCCGCCATCGCCAGCGCGATCCCGCCCCACATCGCGCGCGGCAGCCGCGTCCGGCGCACGAACCGGACCCACAGCGCGATCAGCACCGGCGAGGTGAAGTCCAGCAGGATCGCGATGCCGACCGGGATCCGGGAGGCAGCGATGAAGTAGAACAGCTGCGTCCCGGCGACGCCGAGCAGCCCGTACGCGACCAGCATCGGCCATTCCCCGGGACGCACTTTGAGCGTCTGCGGGGCGAACACGGCCGTGCCCACGAGCAGCAGCAGGCCCGCGAAGCCGATCCGCAGCGTCGCCGCCTGTTCCGGGGTCAGCCCGGCGAGCATGGCCGGCTTCCCGAGGATGCCGGACGTGCTGAACAGCAGCGCCGAAACCAGCACCAGGACACTGCCGCGCCCGCGGTGCGGGACGTGGGGCCGCGGGGCGACGGCGGCCAGTTCGGTGGTCACGGCGCGACCCTACGGCCGGCGCCGGAGGCGTCGAAACCGATTTATTGCTGGGCTTTCAGCCCGGTGGCGACGTGGGTGGTGATCGTGGCGAGCCGCTTGCCCTGCCGCCGCAGCGCGCCCAGCGCCAGCTCGTCCGGCGCCGCGGACTTGCGCGAGACGAACGAGCCGCCGTACGGGTTGCCGGACTCCTTCAGGTGCGGGTCGCCGTAGCCGAGCGGCAGCACGATCGCGCCCCAGTGGTAGAAGATGTTGTTCGTGGCCAGCACGGTCGCCTCCAGCCCGCCGTGCGTGGTGGACGCCGTGGTGAACGAGGTCGCGACCTTGTCGGCCAGCTTCCCCTGCGCCCACAGGCCACCGGTACTGTCCAAAAAGGACTTCAGCTGCGCGGGCGGGCCGCCGAACCGGGTCGGGCCGCCGGCCGCGATGCCCTCGGCCCACTCCAGGTCGGCCAGCGTCGCGTACTCGTGGTGCGGGCCGGCGTCCACCCACGCCTGCCAGCGCGGGTTGCTCGCCACAGCCTCCGGTGGCGCGGTCTCGGGCACTGTCCGGAGCCGGACCTCGGCCCCGGTCTCGCGCGCACCCTCGGCCAGTGCGGACGCGAGCGCGGCGGCATTTCCGGTGGCGCTGTAGTAGACGACGAGAATGCGTGTACTCACGCTTCGCGACTCTAGGCCAGGCCCCGGCCCGGTCCCATGATTCGGAACGCGGCGGTCACCGTGACGGCTTGGCCTGGCCCGGCTTCCACGGGCTGACGGTGTCCGTCGGCCGGGTCGGGTCGGTGAACCGCGGCCGCACAGGCTCGTCGCGGCGCAGCGGCACCAGGCCGTCGGTGATGGCCTGCATGATCTTGGCGTGCGCGCGCACTCCGGCGCCCGGCCGTTCCGGCTCGACCCCGGACAGGTCCACGGGGTCGCCGAAGTGCACCTTGAACCGCGGCCGCCGCAGCGGCGCGCTCAGTCCCGAGCGGGCCAGCGGCATCAGGTCGGCCGGCCCGTTCACGGTCTCGGTGCCCCAGTACACGGCTTCGTGCGCGCCCCACTGGCTGATCGGGATCACGGGCACGTCCGCGCCCAGCGCGAGCCGCGCGGCGCCGGTCTTGCCGCGCTCCGGCCACAGCCCGGGATCGTGGCTGATCCGGCCCTCGGGGTAGACGATGATCGGCTCGCGGGTGGTGCGCAGCTGCTCCACCGCTTCGGCGAACTGCCCGACCGCGGTCGCCGCCACCTGGCGGTCCACCCGCAGGTGCCCGCTGACGCGCAGCGCCGGGCCGATCAGCGGCGCGTCGAGGATGCCGCCGGCCAGCATGAACCGCGGGTTGATGCCGATCCGCTTGCAGGCCGCCATCAGCACGAACGCGTCGAACACGCCGATGTGGTTCGCCGCCATCAGCAGCGGGCGGCCGCGCAGCGCGGGCGGGATCGAGCCGGACACGGTCAGCCTGCCGACCAGGTTGACCAGGCCGCGGTCGATGTTCAGCATCGTCCGCCAGATCGCCGGGGCGCGGCGCGGAGCCGGGGCATCGTCCTGCTGCAGCGCGAACATGGGCAGAGTTTGCCATGGCGGCGGGTACCCCCGATGGGGTGGTTCCGGCAGCAGGGGCCGGAATCCGGGTGCGCGTCGCGGCGACCTTCACCGCGCGCCGGCCGAGGCGATTGTTTCGCCTGCGCTGAGAGTGGCGCATGGGACTATCGGCCCGCGCCCGTTACCGTGGAGGCATGGCTGGGTCGGCGACGAGAAAGCGGAGCAGTTCGAGCAGCGGCGGGAAGGCACCGGCGCGCGGTTCGCGTACCCCGGCCAAGCCCCGCTCGGCGGGCTCCGGCTCGCGTTCGGGCAGTTCGCGCCCGTCGTCTTCGTCCCGGCGGCCCGCCTCGTCGGGGCGCAGGCCGGCGTCGCGAAAGCGCTCGTCTTCCGGCGCGTTCGGACGAGGCGTGCGCGGCACCTGGAACCTGCTGGCCAAGGGCCTCGGCACGCTGGCCCGTACGGTCGGGCGCACCCGTGAGCTGGAGGCGGAGCACCGCCGTGACGGGCTCGCGCTCGGCCTGATCGCGCTGGCGATCATCGCCGCCGTGGGCGTGTGGTGGCGGGCCGCCGGGCCGATCGGCGCCGCCGTGGAGGTCGCGACCCGCACGGTGCTCGGCGCGGGCGCGGTGACGCTGCCCCTGGTGCTGGTCGTGGTCGCGGTCGCGCTGATGCGCTCGGAGCCGGACCCGGAGACCCGGCCGCGGATGGTCATCGGCACGCTGCTGGTGGTGCTGTCCGTGCTCGGGATGCTGCACATCTTCACCGCGCTGCCGGACACCAACGACGGCCGGATGTACGCCGGCGGCGTGATCGGCTGGTTCTCCGGCGGGCTGCTCACCCAGGGCGTCACCACCTGGGTCGCGGTGCCGCTGCTGATCCTCGCGCTGCTGTTCGGCGTGCTGGTGTTCACCGGCACGCCGGTGCGCGAGATCCCGCACCGGCTGCGCACCTGGGGCCTCGACGAAGAGGAACTCGCCGACGTCGAGGCCGAGCGCGATGCGGCCGCCGCCGCCGAGCGCGAGGCCGACGCGGTCATCGAAGCCGACCCGAAGGCCGCGCGGCTGCGCAAGCCTTCGCGCCGTCGCCAGGGCCGCGGCGAGCAGGACGGCGAGCAGCTGGACCTCGACGCCGCGCTGGCCGAGACGCCCACCCCGCTGCGCCCGCCGAAGCCCAAGCCGGCGACGCCCGCCGCCGAGGTGCCGGAGAAGAAGCCGAAGAAGGCCCCCGAGCCGCCGATGGCGATGACCCGCACGGTCGAGGGCGACTACCAGCTCCCGCCGCCGGACCTGCTGAAGCTCGGCGACGTGCCGAAGTCCCGCAGCAAGGCCAACGACGCCATGATCGAGGCGATCACCGGCGTGCTGGAGCAGTTCAGCATCGACGCGCAGGTCACCGGCTTCACCCGCGGCCCGACCGTCACCCGGTACGAGGTCGAGCTGGGCCCGGGCGTCAAGGTCGAGAAGATCACCGCGCTGACCAAGAACATCGCCTACGCCGTGGCCACCGACAACGTCCGGCTGCTGGCGCCGATCCCGGGCAAGTCCGCGGTCGGCATCGAGGTGCCGAACTCCGACCGCGAGATGGTGCGCCTCGGCGACGTCCTGCGCGCGCCGACCACGGTCAAGGACAACCACCCGATGGTGATCGGGCTTGGCAAGGACATCGAGGGCCACTTCGTCACCGCGAACCTGACGAAGATGCCCCACCTGCTGGTGGCCGGCTCGACCGGCTCCGGTAAGTCCAGCTTCGTCAACTCGATGCTGGTGTCGCTGCTCGCGCGGTCGACGCCGGACGAGTGCCGGATGATCCTGATCGACCCGAAGATGGTCGAGCTGACGCCGTACGAGGGCATCCCGCACCTGATCACGCCCATCATCACCCAGCCGAAGAAGGCCGCCGCCGCGCTGGCCTGGCTGGTGGAGGAGATGGAGCAGCGGTACCAGGACATGCAGGTCAACAAGGTCCGGCACATCGACGACTACAACAAGAAGGTCCGCTCCGGCGAGATCACCGCGCCGCCGGGCAGCGAGCGCGTGTACGCGCCGTACCCGTACATCATGGCGATCGTCGACGAGCTGGCCGACCTGATGATGACCGCGCCGCGCGACGTCGAGGACGCGATCGTCCGGATCACGCAGAAGGCGCGCGCGGCCGGCATCCACCTGGTGCTGGCGACGCAGCGGCCGTCGGTCGACGTCGTCACCGGCCTGATCAAGACGAACGTGCCCTCGCGGCTGGCCTTCGCCACGTCCTCGCTCACCGACTCGCGGGTCATCCTCGACCAGCCGGGCGCGGAGAAGCTGATCGGCATGGGCGACGCGCTGTACCTGCCGATGGGCGCGGGCAAGCCGGTGCGCATCCAGGGTGCGTTCGTCGGGGACGAAGAAATCTCAGCGATCGTCTCTTATGCCAAGGAGCAGGCGCAGCCGGAGTACCAGGACGGCGTCACGGCGCAAAAGGCCGGCGAGAAGAAGGAGATCGACCCGGACATCGGCGACGACCTCGACGTGCTGCTGCAGGCCGCCGAGCTGATCGTCACCTCCCAGTTCGGCTCGACGTCGATGCTGCAGCGCAAGCTCCGCGTCGGCTTCGCGAAGGCCGGCCGCCTGATGGACCTGCTGGAAAGCCGCGGCGTCGTCGGCCCCTCGGAGGGCTCGAAGGCCCGCGACGTGCTGATCAAGCCGGAAGAACTGGAATCCGTCCTGTTCATGATCCGCGGCGGCGACGCCCCGGAACCGGCCGGCGAGGACGAAGAGTTCTGACCCCTCCTGATGGCCTTCGGGTCGTTCTGTGCGGTTTACTGGTACAGAACGGCTCGAATCTGTTGCGGAGAGGTGGTCAGGATGCTCCGGAGTTTCCGGCTCGGCAATCATCGCTCGTTCCGGGATGAGCAGGAGCTGCTGCTCATGCCCGCCCTGCCGGGGGACAACCGGCCGGCCGTGCCGGTGGCCGCGATCTACGGTGCGAACGCGTCGGGCAAGTCGAACCTGCTCGACGGTCTCGGCCTGGTCAAAGAGCTGGTGGCCGGCCAACGGCTATCGGGGACCGGACGGCTGTGGCGGGCGGTCCCCACCACCGGGCTGGAGGTGCAGAAACCCTTTCGGCTCGCCTCCGGCATGGGGGAGGAGCCGTCTGTCTTCGTCACGGAGATGCTGGCGGACGGTGTTCCCCACACGTATGGCTTCGTCCTGAAAGGCGGCGAAATTCTCGAGGAGTGGCTCTACTCCTACCCCGAGAAGCGCAAACGCCTGCTGTTCGAGCGGTCCGGCTCGAAGATCAAGACCGGCAGCACCCTGACGGAGGTCCGCGCGAAGATCGGGCTGCTGGAGGAGATCATCCGGCCGAACACCTTGTTGCTTCGCGAGTGCGAGAGGCTGGACCTCGGCCCGCTGGCTGTTGCCTACCGATGGTTCGAGCAGCGGTTGAACGTGGTCGAGCAGAACGAGCCGGCCCGGGGAGGATTTCTCAGCCAGTGGGTCGGCGGATACCTCGTCGAAAAGCCGGAGCGGTTCAACCGGGTGCTGTCGCTGCTGAAGGTCGCCGACGTGGGCATCGTCGACATCATGGTCCTGGACCTGTCGGGCCATCACGGGGACGAGAACCGGCGCGAGCTGGAGGTCCGGCTGGCGCACGGACCGCAGCAGGAGTTCTTCGATCTCGCCGACGAATCGGCCGGGACCCGGAACTGGCTTGAACTGCTGCCGTCGGTGCTGGACACCCTCGACCAGGGAAAGGTGCTCGTGGTCGACGAGCTCGAAACGAGCCTGCATCCCGCTCTGGTGACCAGGCTGATCGGGCTCTTCCGTAACGAAGCGACCAATCTGCTTGGTGCGCAACTGATCTTCACGACGCACGACACCAGCCTGCTCGGCACGATGCTCGGTGGTGATGTCCTGGCGCGTGACGAGATCTGGTTCGTGGACAAAACCGCCGAAGGGGCCAGCGAGCTGTATCCGCTCACCGACTTCAAACCTCGTAAGGATCAGAACACCGAACGGCGCTACCTGGCCGGCGCTTACGGCGCGGTGCCGGTGCTCGGTGACTTCGCTGAAGCGTTGCAACGCGGATGACTCGTCGTGAGAACACGGGCCGCCGTCATCGTGCGTTCCGAGAGGAGCGCAAGTCGCTGCTCGTGGTTTGCGGTGCTCTCGCAACGGAGCCGGCCTATTTCGAGGGCCTCAAACGGGACCGGCGCAACCCCGCCGTCACGGTCAAGATCAAGGCCAGGCCTGCGGACCCGGAAAGTGTCGTCAACTTCGCGGCCGGTCTGCGGGATCGTGCGGCGGGAACGCACGATGAAGTCTGGTGTGTGGTCGACGTCGACGAGTTCGACGTGAGCCGGGCGCTGGTCCAGGCCCGGCGGCGCGGAGTGAATCTGGCTGTCTCCAATCCGTGTTTCGAGTACTGGCTGCTTCTCCACTTCGAGGCCTGTGCTGCCCCGATGACCCGGTACAACGAAGTCGAGCGGCGTTTACGCAGGCATCTACCCGAATACCGCAAGTCCTCGCTGCGGTTCGAGGACTTCACGGACCGGGTCGACGCGGCCGTCAACCGGGCCGGTTCCTCACCCGCCGGGCACGAGATCAACCCGTCGACACAGGTCGGAGCTCTGGTCTCGAAGATGATCTGACCCCGGGTGCAACCTCCGGCGCCGCCGCCTCCGTCTGCACACCATGGACGCCAAGAGGCTCGCTCTGACCATGGGGACGCTGGTCGTCCTCGCCGCGGGCGCGGGGAGTTCAGTGGCCCTCGCACAGACTCACGGGGGGCCGGCGGCGCCGCCACGGCCGGCGGTCGAAGGCACCGTCACGGCCGATCCCGGGCACGACGTCTCGCTCGCCACCGGGCAGGAGGCCGAGCTGAGCACCAAGGACATCACCGTCCGCTACACCCGGCTGGTCGAGGACTCCCGCTGCAAGCCGGGGCTGCACTGCATCTGGGAGGGCGACGCCACCGTCGCCGTCACACTGACGCAGCTCGGCCGCGGGGAGCACACCGACACCGAACTGCACACCGGCCGCCGCGGGCCGCACGGCACGACGTTCGCCGCCGCTCGGGTGGAGCTGGTGGGCGTGAGCGTCCGCGGGGACCGGATCACCCTGCGCGTCACCTGAGCGGTTCGCCCCAGTGGTCGAGGAACGCGACCTCCGACAGCGGCCGCCGCGCGGCCGGCTTGAAGTCCGGCACCGTGGTGTACGCGACCGGCAGCAGCCCGACCTGTGTGTAGCCCTCCGGCACGCCGAGGATCTCCGCGGCCTCCGCCTCGTGCTGCAGGTGATACGTGGTCAGCGTCGAGCCGAGGCCACGCGAGCGCAGGGCCAGCTGGAAGTTCCAGACCGCGGGGAAGATGCCGCCGTAGAACGCCGCGTCCACGCTGTTGTCGCCGGAGGGGCGGCCGCGCAGGCACGGCACCACGAACACCGGCACCCGCTCGATCACCTCGACCAGGTACCGCCCGGACGCCAGTGCCCTGGCGGTCGCCGGGCTGTCGTCCGCCTCGGCCGCGCGGGCGGCCAGGTAGGCCTCGCCGACCCGGCGGAACAGCGAGCCCAGCCGGTCCTTGACGTCCTGGTCGCGCACCACCAGCCAGCGCCAGTCCTGCCGGTTGCCCGGGGTCGGCGCCTGCAGCGCCAGCTCCAGGCACCCGGCGAGCACGGCGGGCTCGACCGGGCGCTCGAGGTCGAGCTTGCGCCGCACGGCGCGGGTGGTGCCGAGCAGGTGGTCGGTGTCCATTTCAGAACTCCAGGAGCATGCGTGAGTTGCCGAGGGTGTTCGGCTTGACATAGGGCAGGTCGAGGAACTCCGCGACGCCCGGGTCGAGCGAGCGGCGCATCTCCTCGTAGACCTCCTGCGAAACCGGCGTCCCGTCGATCTCGACGAAACCGTGCCCGGAGAAGAAGTCCGTTTCGAAGGTCAGCACGAACAGGCGCTTGAGGCCCAGCTCGCGGGCCTCGTCGACGAGCCGCCCGACCAGCCGGTGTCCGACGCCGCGGCCGCGGGCCGCCTTGTCCACCACCACCGTGCGCAGCTCGGCGATGTCCTCCCAGAGCACGTGCAGCGCGCCGGCGCCGAGCACCTCGTCGTCGGAGTCGACGACGACCCAGAACTCCTGGATCGCCTCGTACAGCGTGACCAGCTCTTTCTCGAGCAGCACGCGGCCCGCGTCGGAGTCGACGAGCGCTTTGATCTTGCGGACGTCGGCTATCCGGGCGCGGCGGACGGCCGGGCGGGCAAAGTCGGGAGGCACACCCGCCAAGATATCCATCCGCCCGCCCGGCGCCGCGGACGGCTCGATCGGGGGACCCCGGATGCGCCGCCGCCCGGCCCGTCACGTATAGCTAGTGCCCGCACGCAACCGTGCCGTCACGTCAGGCCATCGCACCAGCCAGTACGCGCATCGAGGCGCGGCGACCAGGGGGAGGGACACCCATGTCCGGGACCACGGCGAAGACGGCCGAACGGTCCGGACGGTCCCCCGCACCTTCGGTCGCGCAGTCGCGATTCCGGCCCGAGCTGCAGGGCGTCCGCGCGCTCGCCTCGGTGCTGGTGGTCGTCTACCACGTCTGGCTGGACCGGATCTCCGGCGGCGTCGACGTCTTCTTCCTGGTTTCCGGCTTCCTGATCACCGGCCAGCTCTACCGCGCGTCGCTGCGGGGCCGGATCGAGCTGCGGCCGATGTGGGGCCGGATGATCAAACGGCTCTTCCCGGCCGCGATGACCGTGCTGCTCGCCGTGGTCGTGGCCTCGGCGCTGCTGCTGCCCGAGGACCGCTGGTTCCAGACCATCCGCGAGGTCTTCGCCTCCGCGCTGTTCTACGAGAACTGGCAGCTCGCCGCCGACTCGGTCGACTACTTCGCCCGGCACAACACCGCGAGCGTCGTCCAGCACTTCTGGTCGCTGTCCATCCAGGGCCAGTTCTACCTGCTGTGGCCGGTGATCTTCGTCGCGCTGGGCCTCGCCGTGCGCCGCTTCGGCTGGCCGCTGCGCCGCACCGTGAACGTCATGCTGGTGACGCTGTTCGCCGCCTCGCTCGCGTACTCGGTCCACCTCACCGCGGCCGACCAGCCGCTGGCCTACTTCCACGGCCTCACCCGTGTCTGGGAGTTCGCGCTCGGCGGCCTGATGGCCATGTTCCTCGACACCGTCACGCTGCCGCGCCGGCTGCGCATCGTGCTCGGCTGGGCCGGCGTGGCCGGGCTCGTGCTGTGCGGCATCGTGCTGCGCGTCGACACCGTCTTCCCGGGCTTCATCGCGCTGTGGCCGACGCTGTCCGCGGGCCTGGTCCTGGTGGCCGGCCAGACCGGCAGCGGCTTCGGCGCGGACCGCTGGCTGAGCTCAAAACCGTTGGGCTACCTGGGAAACATCAGCTTTTCGCTCTACCTGTGGCACTGGCCGGTGCTGGTGTTCTACCTGATCGTGCGCGAACGCGAGGCCGTCGGCCTGCTCGGCGGCGCGGTGGTGCTCGGGGTGTCGTTCGCGCTCTCGGTGCTGACCTACCACTTCATCGAGAACCCGATCCGGCTGTCGAAGATCGGCTCGGTGAAACGCTGGGGCGCCTACCGATTCGCCCTCCTCGCGCTCGCTCCGGTGCTGATCGCCGCCGGCGTCTGGGGCGGGTACACCACGGCGCAGGCCAACTACTCCATCGCGCTCGGCGACCCCGACCACCCCGGCGCCGCCGCGCACACCCCGGGCTTCGTCTACCGCGGCTCGTCGTCGCCGTCGGTCGTGCCGCCCACGCTGAAGCTGCCCGAGGACTGGGCCGGCATCGAAGACGACCAGTGCGCGACGTCGCCGCGCGACGACGAGCTGAAGGTCTGCACCCAGAACCCGGCCGGACCGCCCGCCAAGCGCGTCGTGCTGGTCGGCGACTCGCACATGCAGCAGTACCTCGCCGCGTTCCTGCCGCTGGTGCAGAGCGAGGGCTGGCAGGTCACCTCGATGCTCAAGGGCGCCTGCCCGTTCTCCGCCACCTCCGACCTGATGCCGGGCGACCAGCCCTGCCTCGACTGGAACAAGGCCGCGGCCGCCGAGATCGTGGCGATGCACCCGGACGCCGTGGTGACGATGGGCAGCCTGAACGTGGGCGCCGGGATCACCGAGACCACCCCGCAGGGCTTCCTCGACCGGTGGGCGAGGCTGGACCGGGCCGGCATCCCCGTGGTGGCGCTGCGCGACAACCCGCGCTTCGGCTTCGACGTGGCCGCCTGCGTCGCCGAGCGGACCGCGGACGACCCGGCCTGCGCCCGCGACCGCGACGACGTGCTGCCGTCGGACGCGTCCTACACCACGATGCCGAACGTCCCGGGCAACGTGTCGTTCCTGGACTTCACGGACTACATCTGCGGCACGGACGTCTGCCCGGCCACGGTCGGCAATGTGCTGGTGTACATGGACGACAACCACCTCACCGCGACCTTCCTGACCACCTTGTCCCCCATCGTGGACAAGCAGATGAGCGCGGCCTTGAAGTGGTGATCACTGCTCGTTGACGCCCGCCCGTATGCTGTCGGGCCGGGAGAAGTGACACGGGGGAGCGGGTAATGACGCGCGCGGGGTGGGACGCGTTCCAGGCCGCCCAGGCGGAAACCGCCATGGGCCGCACGGTCATGCTGATCGGGCCGGACGGCACGTCGTGGCTGCTCGTTCCCGGGCAGCCGGTGCAGTGGACCCGGCCCGGCGGGGCCTGGCAGTTCGGCACGGTGCCCGCGGATCCCGGGTACCGGGCCGCCACGCGGATCGTGCCGGCGAACGGTTTCGGGCAGCCGGGCCCGGCACCCGGTCCGCCCGCCCGGCCCGGTCCGCCGGTTCAACCCGGCCCGCCTGGTCAACCTGGTCCGCCTGGTCAATCCGGCCCGCCGGTTCAGCCCGGCGCGCCGGCCGGCCGGAGCGGTCCTCCCGGGCCGAATCGCCCCGCCGCCGCGCCGCCGCGTGCGGCCAGTGTCCCCGGTCCGCCGTCCCGCCCGGTGCCGCAGCCCGCGCGCCCGGCCGAAGCCCCGGTGCGGGTCGAGAACCTCGCCGGTACGGCGTTCGTGGCGGGGGCCGAGCCGGCCGGGGAGTTCGTGCAGCGGGTGGTCCAGGTCGTCGCCTGGGCCGACCGCAGCAGGCACGGTACCCAGGAGGGCCGGGGGGAGCCGCCGCCGGAGCCGGAGCGGCCGAAGGGAAAGCGCGGCTACCTCGACGATCTCGCCCGGAACACCCGCTCGATGACGTTCGACCTGCTCTCGGCCGGGAACCGGATGTGGGAGCGGCGCGAGCAGGAGCAGTACGAGAAGGCGCACGCCGAGTGGGTCCTCGCGACCGAGGAGTGGGCCCGGCAGAACTCGGGCACGAAGCAGCCGAACCCGCTCGTGCTGCTCGTCGGCGAGCCCCACACCGGGCAGCGCCGCCTGTGGCGGACGATCCACACCGAGCTCAGCGCCGCCGACGTCGGTT
>DASXYS010000017.1:0-43933 GCA_036502365.1 Amycolatopsis sp. | reverse complement strand
GAACCCGCTCGACCAGGTCACCCTGACCGTGGCGGCCGGCGCGCCCGGCGCGTTCACGCTGTACGAGGACAACGGCACGAACGCGAAGCAGAGTTCGACCACGGCGGTCCAAGCGAGCGGGCACAGCGTCCGGATCGACGGGGCCAGGGGAGCGTTCGCGGGACAGCCGAAGAGTCGCGTGTGGACGGTCTCGATCCTGGGGGCCACCGCCCCGGCCCAGGTGACCGCGGACGGGCGGAAGCTGCCGTCGACCGCGTGGCACTGGGATGCCGCGGCGCACAAGCTGACGGTGGAACTGCCCCGGCGTGATGTCCGTTCGCCGGTGACGGTGACGTACTAGCGGTGACGTACTAGAGAAGGCGTCGCTGGAGGACGTCGGCGAGGACTGCGGTCACGACCTTGCCGACGTCTTCCGGCTGGGCGCTGTCCAGCCGGTCTCCGGCGGCGGACAACAGGTGCCCGGCGCCGATCAGCGAGAGCGCCAGTGACGCGGTGTCGGCGTCGGCGGCGATGCGGCCCAGCTCGCGTTCGCCAGTGAGGTACGCGGCGAGCATGGCGCTCGCTTCGGTCAGGACCGGGATGCCCTGGGCCGGGCCGGTTTCGCGCAGCCGGCCGCGCAGCTCGTCGCGGAAGATGACGAGGCTGACGATGGCCACCACGAGCGGGTCGAACAGCTCGGTCAACGCGTTGGTGACGTTGCCGGCGACGCTGCCGATCCCGGCCGACGCCCGGAGCAGCGCGGCCTGGTCGTCGACCCGGGCGACGCGGTCGCGGACGAGTTCGGCGAGGAAGGCGTCGAAGTCGGGGAAGTGCCGGTGGAGGACCCCCTTGGCGACTCCGGCCTCGGCCGTCACCGCCCGGCTGGTCAGCGCACCCGGTCCGTCACGCAGCAGAACCCGTTCCGCGGCAACGAAAAGCTGCTGGCGAGCGTCGCGGATGTGGATTCCGGTCGGCACTGGTCTGGCCTCCGCCTTGTTCGAGTGGGCAGTTGCCCACTATGGTGGGCGCATGCCCACTTTACCGGAGTCACCCCCACCGCCCGCCGAGTCCCACCAGGACCGGGCCATGGCCGAGTCGTTCGGCGTGGATCCCGCGCGGTACGACCGGGCCCGGCCCCGTTACCCGGACGCGCTGGTGCAGCGGATCGTGGACGGTAGCCCGAAAAGCACGGCCGGCCGCGCTGTCCTCGACGTCGGCTGCGGCACCGGCATCGGGGCCCGCCAGTTCCAGGCGGCGGGGTGTCTGGTGCTGGGCGTCGACCCGGACGAGCGGATGGCGGAATTCGCGCGGGGGACCGGGGTCGAGGTCGAGCCGGCGACGTTCGAAGCGTGGGAGCCGGCCGGGCGGAAGTTCGACGCGGTGGTCGCCGGGCAGGCCTGGCACTGGGTGGACCCGGTCGAGGGCGCGGCCAAGGCGGCGCGGGTCCTGCGGCCCGGTGGCCGGCTCGCGGTGTTCGGCCACGTTTTCGCCGCCCCACCCGAGGTCCAGGCGGCCTTCACCGAGGTCTACCGGCGGCTGGTGCCGGACTCGCCGCTGAACTCCGCGCCGGCCAGGACCCCGCTGGAGACCTACCAGGCGATGTTCAGCCGTGCCGCCGAGGGAATCCGCGAGGCCGGCGGCTTCGGCGAACCGGAGCAGTGGCGGTTCGACTGGGAGCAGTCCTACACCCGCGACGAGTGGCTCGACCACCTGCCCACCACCGGCGTCCTCACCCGCCTCCCGCCGGACCAGCTGGCCGAGGTCCTGGACCAGGTCGGCGCCGCCCTCGACGAACTCGGCGGCGGCTTCACCATGCCGTACACCACGCTGGCCGCCACAGCGGTGCGGAACGGATGACCGCGGCGTCGAATCCGGCTCAGTTTTGAATCCGGCCCTGCCCTACTTCCTCAGCTGTTTGCGGGCCGCTTCCTGCACACCGCGGGAGACCCGGGCGTCTTCGGCCAGTTCCTCCAGCGCCTGACGGCCGCGCTGCCGGTCGCGGCCCTTGGCCGTCGACGCCGCTTCGAGCCGGATCCGGTCCTTCTCGCCGCGGTCGGCGGCGATGGTGAGCAGGGCTTCGACGGCCGAGCGGCCCGGCAGGCACAGGGCTGCTTCGATGCGGACCTCACCCGGACGGCCTTGGCGGACCAGGCGTCTGAGCGCGGGCTTGGCGTTCGACCGGTCGAACTCGTACAGCATTTTGGCTGCCTGCAGGCGAATGGCGTCCGGCCGGGCCGAGGTGGCCATGTCCCGCAAGGGCTTCGCCGCGTCGCTCCCGGCCTTCTGCGCCGCCGTCAGCCGGTAGGTGAAGCTCGCCCCCTTGCGGCCGGCCAGCTCAGCCATCAGCCGCTTACCCCCGGCGTGGTCGATCGCCATCAGTTTCCCGGCCGCGTCCATGGCGGCGTTCTCGTCTTCGCCAAGGGCTATCTCGCGGTAGAGGGCGGTACGCCGGCCGGCGCCCAGGTCCCGGGCGATGAGGTCGACGGCTTTGACCCGGATCGGCCCGGCGACCCGGTGCGATCGGGCCAGCTCGGCGAGCGCCGTCGCCGCGGGGACGCGGTCGAGTCCGTAGGCCTTCCGCAGCAGGTCGAACCGGGCGGCGTCGGACGGGGGATGGGCTTGCGCGAGTTCGATGAGCAGCTGAGCCCCGGTCGCCGCGTCGGTCTTCCCGGCTTCTTCGGCCGCCGCCGCCCGGTGCGTCCGGCCCAGGCCCGGATCTGCGGCCAGATCGACGAGCGCGGTGATCGGCCCGGAGTAGTCGGTGACGACGAGCGTCGCCGCCTCGACCCGCACTTCGCCGGTCGCGGACGGGTCGGCCGCCAGCCGCTGCAACGCCGGGATTG
Organism: Amycolatopsis sp.; assembly: GCA_036502365.1. Lineage (GTDB taxonomy): Bacteria > Actinomycetota > Actinomycetes > Mycobacteriales > Pseudonocardiaceae > Amycolatopsis. The sequence goes on along the minus strand of DASXYS010000017.1, from coordinate 41,111 downwards.
CTTGGACCGGCGCATAATCGGCGATCAAGAGCACCGCGCGGAGCCGGATCTCGTCGGTGCCATCAGTGCCGTCAGCGCCATCAGTGCCGTCGGGGGCCTCGGCGATCGCTTGGGCGACTCGCAGCGCGGCCTGAAGGTCGCGGGGCGCCAGCAGCTCGGCGATCCGCAGCCCGGTGTCGTCCGCGGCGGTGGCCGCGAACCGCTGGGCGGCCCTGAGCCCCACCCCGCGATCTCGCCCGAGCAGTTCGCCGGCGAGCCGGAGCCGGGCTTCGTCGGACACGCCGCGGTCGTGCTCGACCAGGTCGCTCATCAGGTCGAGCGAACCCGTGGCGATCGCGGCGTCCACCCTCAGGTCGTGCATGCCGGGAGTGTTCGCGAGCCGCAGCATGACCTGGTGGCCGAGCACGGGTGCGTGGTCGCCGATCAGCCTCGCGGTGGCGAGCCGGGCCGCCGGCTCGCCGGTCAGCCCGGCCGCCAGGATCTCCAGGTTCTGCCGGGCCCGGTCCGGTCGGAGCTTGGCCAGCTCCACCGTGGCGAACAGCCTGCGCCGGTCCGGCATCGCCGCCAGTGGCGTCCGGACGAAGGAATCGAACGTGGCGGCGGCGCCCTCGGGATCCAGCTCGACCAGCCAGCGGGCCGCGTTCACCCAGTCCTGTTCGGCCGAGCGGCCGTCGGCGAGCGCCCGGCGGAGCACCTCGGCGGCCCGGGGGGCGAGATCGCCCCACGGCACCAGGTTCCGCCGGACCAGTTCGAGCACGAGGCGGACGTTCGGGTCCCGGTGCCGTTCGCCCAGCAGCCGGCTCAGCCGCCGTTCGACGGCGGCCCGCGCGCCCGGCCACCAGAGCGCGGCCAGGAAGAGGTCCAGTTCGCTGCCGGGCGACGGCCAGGTCGGCCGGGGCGCCAGGTACCGCCGGGCCCGCGGGTCCCACCGGCTCGGACCGCGAGGGTGACGGCGCACGATGTGCCAGGCGGCCAGGTATTCCTGCACACCCGGGCGGGAGAAACGGAAGTCGTCGCCGTCCGGGACGAGGATGCCGCTGTCGCCGAACAGCTCCACCACGGTTTCGCGGCGCTCGGCCTCGCTCCATCCCCGGGGCCAGGCGAACCGTGCGGACTTCACCGCCAGCCCGGTCATCGACTCCGACGGGCTCACCTGAACCCGGCGGTGGGCGATCTCCTCCATCAGCTCGCGCGCCGCGTCCGCCGAGAGGTACGGCGAACGGCCCAGTTGTTGTGCGCCCGTTCGGGCGAAGCGTTCCAGCTCTTCGATTTCACGAGATGCTTCCGCCCCAGTCGTCACCCTCGCATGATAATTCGGGCAGTGGCCGGCGACCCAGGACAAAGCCGCGACAATTTTGCCCGCGGCCGGGTGCCCCGTTCATGTCCTTTGTGGACCTAGGCTCAGCAGAGGTCGACGGACGCGACCGTCGGCTCGACGCCGGCGAACTTGAGGCCCTGACGGTCGCCGGGGGCGATGCTGAAGCAGCTGCTGTCCGGCGCGCGGTTCACCACCACGGTGACCCGGTACTCGCGCGAGCAGTTGTTGGCGACCGTGACGAACAGCGTGGTGCCGACCGAGCCGCCCTGCGAAGCGACCTCGATGCAGGACGGCGCGGCGGCGTCCGTCGCGGCCGAAGCGGTGCCGGCCAGCCCCAGGCCGGCCAGCGCGACCACGGCGAGGCCGGCGAGCGGAGTGGTGAGCGTACGAGTCTTGATCATGGGCTTGCCTTTCAGCTCGGACGGATGTGCTCCGGTCCGGACGGTAAGGCGGGGTGCCGGGGACCGGTCCCGATCATGAAAGCCGGTGACGCCGGGGCGGAGTGGCGATCCGGCCGGCAGGCGCCGGGCCCTGGCCGCGCCGGGGAGCGTCAGGCGCCGGGGTCGATGCCGGAGATCCGCCGCGTGCTGGCGATCAGCGCGCCGGTGGTCCGGCTCGCCCAGTCGAGAATCGCGCGAGTCTCGGTTTCGTTGTAGCGGGCCATGATCGTGCCCAGGTCTTCGACGAACGGGCCGAACGCCGTGGCCATCAGCGCGTCCATCCGCTCGTTCGGCAGCAGGTGCACGACGACCTTGCGGCGGTCGTGCGGATCGGGGGCGCGCCGCACGTAACCGGCCTTGGCCAGCCGGTCGAGCATCCGGGTGACCGCGCCCGTGGTGAGCCCGGTGTGCTCGCCGATCGCGCCCGCCGTCACCGGGCCGAGGCGCTGCAACAGGTCCAGGCACTTGCGCTCGACCGCGCTCAGTCCCAGCAGCCGGCCGACGGCCTCGTGGAACACGACGATCGCCGTGGCGAACTCGCGGCCCAGCAGCTGGGCGTTCGCCGCCTGGTCACGGGGGTCGGCTTGCGTCATGGGCCGATGCTACCTTACCCTTGCATTCTCTTAGTAGACATAATAATGATGAGCGCAGGGATTGGGGGAGCGCGATGCGAGCCGTGGCGGAGGTGCCCGATGGCTGAAGCTGGCGCAGGCCGTAAAGCGGTGCACGTGGGCTTGATGATCGTGAACGCGGCGGTCGACCTGCTGCTGCCGACGGTGGTGCTGGTCGCGCTCGCGCCGACCGGGTTGTCCGCCGCGATGCTGCTGTCCATCGGCGGAACCCTGGTGGGGGGCAAGGCAATCGGCGGCCGGACCGGGTCCGACCGGTTCCGCTGGCGGCTCGCGCTGCTCGCCGGCCTGGTGCCCACGGCGGCAATCCTGGGGTGTCACGCCGCCGGCCTCGGCGACGTGCCCAGCATGGTGGCGGGCGCGGTCGTGCTGGGGGTGATCGTGCTCGCCGACCTGTCGCTGGGGCGCCGCCGCGACCGGGCCGGGGGAGGGGTCGACGTGTTCGCGCTGGTCGTGCTGGCCGAGGTGGTGGCGGGCGTGGTGCTCACCTCGATCAGCGGCGACGCGCGGTTCGTCCTGGCGCGGGTGTCGCTGTACCTGACCGTGGGCGGGCTGGTGATCCTGGCGTCGGCATGGGCCGAGCGGCCGTTGATGCGCACCGCCCTCAAACCCGTTGCGGCGAAAGGAGAACCCGCTCGCGAGGCGGCGTTCGAACGGGCCTGGGCGGACTCGCGGAGGTTCCGCGCGCTCTACCGGGCCATGACGGCCGGGCTGGGCGGGGTGCTGATCGTCGACGCCGTCGTGCGGGTGGTGATCATCTACAGCCGGCCTGCCGGAGACGTCGTCGCATCCTCGCTCACTTCGCAGCTCCCACTGGTGGTCCTGATCGTCGTGTGGTTCGCGGCGGGCCGCGGCCTCGCCGTGCCCCGCGCCGAGCGGATCCTGGAGGCCGAGCTGGCGAGCGGACCCGCCGGCCCGGAACCTCCAGTCCCCGTGCCTACGAAACCGCGGTGATCACAAGCGTCTGCTGGGACGCGGTGCGCGCGCCGCCGACCGGGTTGCCCGTCCGGTCGGTCCAGTACCGGGCTGGGGTGGTCTCCGCGGCGCGGCCGGAGAGGCCCAGCACCAGCCCGCTGTAGCGATTGACCAGCCGGTAACCGTTCCCGGAGCGGAGGACGAACCACTGCTGGCCGACGCTCGGCCCGCCAGGCCCGGCCGGCGTGACCGTCGGCGCGGTGCCCCACGCCCGGGTCGCCGGGGACGAGGTGCCGACGCCGAGCAGCCCGCCGCTCGCCCGGTTGACGATCCGGTACGAGCCGTCGCCGTTGGCCGCGAAGGACCACGCCGTGGCGCCGGCCCGGAAGGTCTGCGAGGTGGTGGCGGAGCGGCCCGGGACCTGGGCGAGCACCCGGCCGTCACCGTTGGCGATCCGGTACGCCTTGGCCGGGTCGAACAGCGACGCGGCGGGGCGGGCACCCTCGACGGTCAGGTCGAAGTACGTGCCGGAAGCGTCGGCCGGGCAGCCGAACGCGCAGTAGGACCGGAAGTTCTTCCCGACGATGGACGAGCTGGTTTTGTTTGCCCCGTCGAGGAACCAGCGGTACCAGGACGCGTCGGTGTGGTTGCCGGTGTCGCCGGCCAGCCGCCACTTCTGTGTGGCCAGGTTGTCGGTGACGTAGAACTGCTGTGGTGCCTTGCCGCTCTGGTCGACCGCCTGCGGTTCGCCGATGTACAGCCCGAGGTAGGCGTTGTAGGCGACGTCCATGACGAACAGCGGTGACGTCGGCGGGGTCTTGCCCGCCGCGACCTGCTCGGTGGTGGTCCCGGTGTTCGCCGGGTCGTACTCCTTCGACGCGGGCGTGTAGCCGGTGCCGCCGGCGCCGTCGACCGGCACCATGTTGCTTTCGCGCCCGCCGACGCCGGGCTCGGACCACTTGCCGTCGTACCACTTCTGCCAGCTGCCCGGCGCCATCTTGCCGGCGATCGGCGCCCGGGCGACGTGCTCGTAGAACGCCTTCCAGCCGCCGTTCTTGTCCACCACGCGTGAGCCGTAGTAGAGGTAGAAGTAGCCCGAAGCGGTGTCCACGAGCAGCCGCTGGTCGCCGTCGCCGTAGTAGTACGTCTGCTGCGGGAAGGCGCCGCTGTCCCCGCGCTTGGTGCTGTACGGCGACGTGATCACGTGCGCCTTGATGGCCCAGGTGTGCCCGCCGTCGGTCGAAACCGCGTAGTCGATGGCGTCGTAGTGGAGGCCGTCGCCGAAGGGCTGCGGGGTGAACTCGTTGTGCACCAAGCCGTACCAGTCGCCGGTGTCCGGGTCGACCCACACGCCGGACAGGTCGCAGAAGTTCTTCTGCGAGTAGCCGGAGCCGGCCGGCGGGTCGGTCGCTTCCCGGCCGGTCGGGCTGGTGTTGCACCGCCAGGTCGTGTCGTTGTTCTTGTCGCGGGGCTCGGCGGGGTTCACCGCGTTGCTCAGCGCGCTCGACTTCGTCGCGGAGTCGAAGTCCTTGCCGGAGTAGAACTCCCACTCCCGCGGGGCGGTCGCGCCGTAGTCGGCGGCGGACTGCTGGAAGTAGTAGGTGCCGTCCTTGTCGATATAGCCGCTCGCCGGGGTGTCGGTCGGGTAGGCGTAGGTGCCGGTGCCGTTGACCGTCACGGTGTAGCCGCCCGAGGGTGTCGCCGACGCTGCGGCGGGGACCAGGCCGCCGATGCACAAAGCCACCCCGGCGAGCGCGACGGCGGCTCTCCGGCCGGTTCCACGGGACCTGGGATACGAGACGGGCATGGGCTCCTCATTCCTTCCGGACGCCGACCGACGCGGCTGTGGGGACCTGGATGAGCATTGATGTCGGAAAACTAGCCAGAACAAACAAGATCAATCACATTTGGTGTGCAGTGATGATGCACTCCGGGGTATTTCACTGTCAACGGACGGCAGTCGTATAACGCCCTATACTCCCGCCGCCTGCACGGTTCTGCGCACTTGGCTGTCTCCCGACTGCTCGAAGATGCAAAAAGACAGCATTGACGATGCACAAACCTGCATCTACGGTGACAGCTGTTGCTCACACCTGGCACAGATGGGGAGTCGATGAGCGGGACTTTCATGGCGGCGGAGATCGCGAGCCAGCCGGAGTGCTGGCGGGACGCGGCGAACCTGGCCGCGGCCAACGCGCGGCTGCTGCCGGCGCCGGGCGCCCGCGTCGCGGTGGTCGGCTGCGGGACGTCGTGGTTCATCGCGCAGGCGTATGCCGTGTTGCGCGAGACGGCCGGGCTCGGGGAGACCGACGCGTTCGCCGCCTCGGAGTTCCCGGTCGGGCGGGCCTACGACCAGGTCGTGGCGCTCACCCGGTCGGGCACCACCACCGAGGTGCACACCCTGCTGGCCCGGCTGCGCGAAACCACGCCGGCCACACCGACCACCGCCATCACCGGGGTCCCGGCCGAGATCGCCGGCGCCGCGGGCACCGTGGTGGACCTGTCCTCTGTGGACGAACGCTCGGTCGTGCAGACCCGGTTCGCCACCTCGGCGCTGGCCATGCTCCGCGCGCACCTCGGCGAGGACCTCACCCCGGTGATCGCGCAGGCCGAGCAGGCGCTGGCCGAGCCGCTGCCGGCCGAGCTGGTCGAGGCGGAGCAGTTCAGCTTCCTCGGCACCGGCTGGTCGGTGGGCCTGGCCAACGAGGCGGCGCTGAAGTTCCGCGAGGCCTGTCTCTTGTGGACGGAGTCCTACCCGGCCTGGGACTACCGGCACGGGCCGATCAGCATCAGCGAGCCCGGCCGCGTCACCTGGATGTTCGGCGCCGCGCCGGACGGGCTGGCCGAGGACGTCCGCCGGGCCGGGGGCGTGTTCGTCGAGACCGGGCTGGACCCGATGGCCGATCTGGTGCGCGCCCAGCGCGTCGCCGGCGCGATCGCGGAGCGCAAGGGACTGGACCCGGACAACCCGCGGAGCCTCACGCGCTCCGTCGTGCTGAGCTGAGCATGACGCTCCTCGCGGCGGTCGACGTCGGCGGCACCACGGTCAAGGCCGCGGTGTACGAGCCGGGCCGCTGGACGAAGCGGGCCGAGCTGCGCCGTCCGACTGCCCGTGGCGCGGACCCGGCGAAAGCCGTCGCGGACCAGGTCGGGATCCTGATCGGTCAGCTGGAGCAGGCCGGGCCGATCGCCGCGGCCGGGGTCGTGGTGCCCGGGGTGGTCGACGAAGCCGCGGGGATCGCGCGGTTCGCGGCGAACCTCGGCTGGCGGGACGCGCCGGTGCGCGAACTGCTGGCCGAACGCCTGCCGATGCCGGTCGCCTTCGGGCACGACGTGACGGCGGGCGGGCTGGCCGAGCACCGCTTCGGTGCCGCCCGCGGGTTCACCGACGCCGCGTTTGTCCCGGTCGGCACCGGGATCGCGGCGGCGCTGCTGCTCGGCGGCCGCCCGCACCGCGCGGCCGGGCTGGCCGGGGAGCTGGGCCACGTCGACGTCGGCCACGGCCACCAATGCGGGTGCGGCGCCACCGGCTGCCTGGAGGCGGTCGCGTCCGCGAGTGCGATCGCCCGCCATTACTCGGAACGGTCGGGCCGGGCCGTCGGCGGTGCGCGCGAAGTGCTCGAGGCGGACGACGCCGTGGCGCGCGAGGTCGTCGAAGAAGCCGTCACGGCGCTGGCCGCCGGGCTCCGGCTGCTGGTCACGCTGATCGCCCCGGAAGTCGTGGTGCTCGGCGGCGGACTGTTCGAAGCGGGCGGGCTCCTCGAACGCGTTGACCAGAGGCTGGCCGAGTCGCTCATTTTCCAGCGGCGGCCGGTGCTGCGCCGCGCGGAGCTGGGTGACGAAGCCGGCTGCCTGGGTGCGGGTCTGCTCGCCGCGGAGCTGCTGGAACCGGCGGTGGCGCCATGATCCTCACCGTCACCCCCAACGCCGCGCTCGACGTGACGTACACAGTGGACAGTCTGGTCCCGAACGAGGTGCACCGGGTCACGGCGGTGCGGCAGCGCGCCGGTGGCAAGGGGATCAACGTCGCCCGCGTGCTGTACGCGCTGGGCGCCGACACCCGGGCGGTCGCGTTGGCCGGCGGCGCCACCGGCAGCTCCGTCGCGCAGGAGCTGGCGGCTTCCGGGGTGCCCGCCGAGCTGGTCCCGATCGCGGGGGAGACCCGCCGGACCACCACCGTGCTCTCGTCCGCCGACCAGGCGGCCACGCTGTTCAACGAGCCGGGCCCGGTGATCACGGCGGGGGAGTGGGCAGCGCTGGCCGCCGCGGCCGCCCGGCACCGGCCGGAAGTTCTGGTCTGCTCCGGCAGCCTGCCGCCCGGCGCGCCGCCGGACGGTTACGCCCAGCTCGCCGCGGCCGGCGTGCCGACCGTGCTCGACACCTCCGGTGACGCGTTGCTGGCCGGGCTGGCCGGACGGCCCGCCGTGGTCAAGCCGAACGCCCGGGAACTGTTCGAGGTCACCGGAATCCGGGACGTCGAGACCGCCGCGGGCGAGCTGCGGAAGGCCGGGGCGGGCGCGGTTGTCGTGTCGCTCGGCCGGGACGGCCTGCTCGCCGTCACCGCAGCCGGCACCTGGCACGCGGCGCCGCCGGCGGAGCTGAGCGGGAACGCCACCGGGGCCGGTGACGCGGCCGTCGCCGGGATCGCGCTCGGGATCTGCCGCCACGAGCCGTGGCCACAACTGCTGCGCCGGGCTGTCGCGCTGTCCGGCGCGGCCGTGCTCGGGCCGCTGGCCGGCGACGTCGATCTCCCGCACTACCACCGAGAACACCACCGGGTCGCCGTGCGCGCCCGGGCGAGCTGAGGAGGGCCACATGCCATTGGTGTCCACAGGGGACATCGTCGGCGGCGCGGTGGCGCGGCGCCGGGGCTGCGGGGCGTTCAACGCCATCCAGCTGGAGCACCTGACCGCGATCGTGGACGGGGCGGAGGCCGCCGACGCGCCGGTGATCCTCCAGCTGAGCCAGAACGCGGTGCGCTATCACGGCTCGCTGGCCCCGGTCGGCGGCGCGGCGCTCGCCGAAGCGCGGGCGGCGGGCGTGCCCGTGGCCGTGCACCTGGACCATGCGGAGTCGCGAGAGCTGGTACGCGAGGCCGTCGACCTCGGCTTCGGCTCGGTGATGTTCGACGGGTCCACATTGGACTACGAGGCCAACGTGCGGGCGACGCGTGAGGTGACGAAGTACTGCCACGACCGCGGTGTCTGGGTGGAGGCCGAGCTGGGTGAGGTCGGCGGGAAGGACGGCGTGCACGCGCCCGGTGCCCGCACCGACCCGGACGAGGCCGCGGAGTTCGTCGCGAACACCGGGGTGGACGCGCTGGCCGTGGCGGTCGGCAGCTCCCACGCGATGCTGACGCGCGACGCCGCGCTCGACTTCGAGCTGATCGCCGCGTTGCACGCGGCCGTGCCGGTGCCGTTGGTGCTGCACGGTTCTTCGGGCGTGCCCGACGCGGGCCTGGCCGGCGCCGTGGCCGCGGGGATGACGAAGATCAATATCGCCACCCAGCTCAACAAGGTGTTCACCGCGGCCGCGACGGACGACTGGCGGGAGCACCCCGACCGCGTGGACCCCCGCCGGTACCTCGGCGCGGGCCGGGCCGCGGTGGCGGTCGAGGTGCGGCGGTTGCTCGGTGTGCTCATGCTGGGACACGCGGAAGCCGCCAGGTGACGATTGTGCAGATTTACCGACTGAACTTGTTGACAGATGCGTGAAGTAACACAAAACTGCGCGCTAATGCGCAGAAGGATGCGTTATTCCCTAGACCAGGTGGTGGCTGTGGTGGCTATGCGGGTAGCACGAGGCAAGCGTTCCGAGGGTCCCGGGTTCCGGTCCGCCGGGACTTCACGGACGAAGCTGGCGGTGGCTCTCACCGCCGGGGCCGCGCTGCTGCTCGCCGGCTGCGGCGGCGGGGACGCCGCCGCGGGCGGCACCGGCGAGAACGCGCTGCCCGGCGTCGACCAGTACCTCAACGCGCCGTGTCCCGAGCCCGGCGTCAAGCCCGCCACGGGCAAGACGGTCACCTACTGGTCGATGTGGACCGCCGACGAGCCGCAGGGCAAGGTGCTGCAGAAGGCGTTCAAGTGCTTCCAGGACAAGACCGGCGTGCACGTCGACGTCCAGTGGCTCGGCCGCAAGGCCTACACGCAGAACCTGGTGCCCGCGCTGAACACCGACACCGTGCCGGACCTGTTCGACCAGGACGTCAGCAAGGTCGGCGCGGCGATCATGACCCCGGGCGGCACGCAGAGCCTCGACGACGTCTACGGGATGAAGGTCGGTGAGGGCGACAAGACGGTGAAGGACGTGCTTTCGCCCAGCTCGTACGACTTCCCGCAGAACAAGGACCACCAGGGTCACAACTTCATGGTCCCGTACACCGTCCAGTCGAGCGCCTGGTGGTTCAACAAGGACACCGCCGGCGCCGTGGCGCAGCCGAAGACGATGGACGAGCTGACCGCCCTGTTCGACAAGGCGAAGGCCGACGGCAAGGCGGCGATCAGCCTGGACGGGGACATCCCGTTCTACAACATGTACTTCTTCACCCAGCTCGCCGAGCGTTACGTCGGCTCCGGCGGGCTGTACAAGGCGGCCACCGACCCCACCGGCGCGGCCTGGACGTCCGACCCCGGTTTCCTCAAGGCCGCCACCGAGACCGCGAAGCTGCCGAAGTACTTCATCGACGGCTGGGACGCGGCGAAGTTCCCGCAGGTGCAGCAGCGCTGGGCGGACGGCGACTCGCGGTTCCTCTACGTCGGCACCTGGGCGCCGAGCGAGACTCGCGAGTACCTCGACAAGGAGGGCGCCGGCACGAAGATCGCGTACGGCTCCTTCCAGTTCCCGATGCCGCCGGGCGCCACGCACGACACCGTCGAGCAGATGTCGATCGGCTTCGCGGTGCCGAAGAAGGCCAAGAACGCCGAGGCCGCGAAGGCGTTCATCGCCTACTTCCTCAACAAGGACATCCTTTCCGGCATCCCGGCCGTGGCGGACAACCTGGTGCCCCGTACCGACCTCGCCGTGCCCGACGACCTCAAGCAGGTCAAGTCCGCAATGGACGACCCGAAGAAGGAGCACGTGCTGCAGTACGACGGGATCGACGGCGTCGCCGGCGGCAAGTGGCAGACCGACGTGTTCGACCCCGCGGACCTGGCGCTGCTCAAGGGCCAGCTGAACCCGCAGCAGTTCGTCGCGCAGCTTTCGGCCAAGAGTGCCGCGTTCTGGAAGACCCAGGGCTGATGACGGCCGCGACTCGGGTGGCGCGGGCCTCGGCCGCCCGCGCCACCCGCGGGGCGCACCTCGGCCGCAAGCGCCGGCTGTTCTGGCCGTTCGCGGTCCCGGCTCTGGTGCTGTACCTGGCTTTCCTGGTGCTGCCGACGATCGCCACGGTGGTGCTGAGCTTCACCCACTGGGCCGGGGCCGGCGACACCCCCGAGCCCGACGGCGTGACCAACTACGTGCAGATGTGGCAGAGCGACTCGTTCCAGTACGCCTTCCGCAACACCCTGGTGTACGTGTTCCTCGGCGGCATCGGCACGTTCGCGATCGCGTTCCTGTTCACCATGGTGCTGCGGGACATGCGCGGCGGCAAGGTGATCCGGGCGATCCTGTTCTTCCCGAACATCGTCGCGCCGGTGGCACTGGGCATGTTCCTCGGCTTCGTGTTCAAGTACCAGCCCGGCAAACAGGGCCTGGCGAACTACGTGCTGGAGCACGTCGGCGCGGACGCGGCCAAGTTCCTCGCCCCGGCGAACGTGACCGGGGTGGTGACCGCGTCGCTGATCTGGGCCAGCTCGGGCTTCTACATCACCATCCTGATGGCCGCGGTCGACCGGATCCCGCCGTACCTGTACGAGGACTCGGACCTGGCCGGGGCGTCGCCGTGGCAGAAGTTCCGCAACATCACGCTGCCGATGACCTGGGACGTGGTCGGGGTCGCCGGGGTGCTGTGGACGATCAACGCGCTGAAGATCTTCGAGCTGGTCTTCGTGCTGGCCGGGCCGGGCACCTACGCGCCGCCGAACCAGGCGTGGACGCTCGGCATCTACGTGTTCGACCGGACCTTCGGCTCCAACGGCACCCCGGACTTCGGGGCCGCCTGCGCCTGCGCGGTCGCGATGATCGCGCTCGTGTCGGTGCTCGTGGTCCTGCTGCGCCGGTTGATGCGCCGTGACGCGATCCAGTTCTGAGGGGGAGACCATGTCCGTCACGGACGCGCCCGCGCCCGCCGCCCGGGCAGCGAAACCGGCGCGGAAACCGCCGCGCCGGCCCAAGCCCGCGCCCGGCTCACGGCGGCTCAGCCCGCTGCGGCTGCTCGGCTCGGCCATCGTCTGGCTGTTCACCGCCGGCAACGTGCTGGTGCTGTACTGGCTGCTGTCGGCCTCGTTCAAGACACCGGTGGAGATCTTCACCAAGCCGTTCGCCCTGCCGTACCAGTGGTTCCACCTCGGCAAGCCGTTCCGGAACTTCGTCTACGCCTGGAACAACGCCGGGTTCGGCAACGCCGTGGTCACCACCGTGGTGCTGGTCGGGCTGGCCACCGTGGTCACGGTCGCGGTGTCGGCCCCGGCGGCGTACGCGCTGACCCGGCTCGGCGTCCGCGGCTCCGGCCCGCTGACCAACGTGGTCGCGATCGGCATGGGCGTGCCGTTCCAGACCGTGATCATCCCGCTGTTCGTGGTGCTGAGCAAAATCCACCTGGACAACGAGTACGGCCTGTTCCTGGTCTACGTGGCGCTGTCCATCCCGTTCACCGTGTTCCTGCTGACCGGGTTCTTCCGCTCGCTGCCGGACGAGCTGGAGGAGGCCGCGGCGATCGATGGCGCGTCCCCGTTGCGCACGTTCTTCTCGGTGATGCTGCCGCTGGCGCGCGGCGGGCTGATCACCGCGCTGACGCTCAACGCGATCGGGCTGTGGAACGAGACCCTGCTCGCGATCGTGTTCCTCAAGGACCAGGCGCACTTCACGCTTTCGCGCGCGCTGTTCACCTTCTACGGCGCGGCCAGCTACCAGTCGGAGTACGGCGGCCTGATCGCCGGCGTCGCCATCGTGGTGCTGCCGATGCTCGTGCTCTACCTCGTGCTCGCCCGCCGGATCATCACCGGACTCACCCTCGGCGCCGGAAAGTAGGACCCCCATGGCCACCGTCAGCTTCACCGACACCACGCGCTATTACGCGGGGGTCGAGCGGCCCGCCGTCGACGGCCTCGACCTGGAGATCGCCGACGGCGAGTTCCTCGTGCTGGTCGGGCCGTCGGGCTGCGGCAAGTCGACCACCCTGCGGATGCTGGCCGGGCTCGAAGGCGTCGACGACGGCTCGATCCACATCGGCGACCGCGACGTCACCGACCTGCCGCCGAAGGACCGGGACATCGCGATGGTGTTCCAGAACTACGCGCTCTACCCGCACATGAGCGTGGGCGACAACATCGGCTTCCACCTGAAGATCGCCAAGATGGCGAAGGCCGAGCGGGACCGCCGCGTCCGCGACGCCGCCAAGCTGCTCGACCTGACCGAGTACCTGGACCGCAAACCGGCGAAGCTGTCCGGCGGCCAGCGCCAGCGGGTGGCGATGGGCCGCGCCATCGTCCGCGAGCCGAGTGTGTTCCTGATGGACGAGCCACTGTCCAATCTGGACGCGAAGCTGCGGGTGCAGACGCGCACGCAGATCGCCTCGCTGCAGCGGCGCCTCGGCATCACCACGCTGTACGTGACCCACGACCAGGTCGAGGCGATGACCATGGGCGACCGGGTGGCGGTGCTCAAGGACGGCCTGCTGCAACAGTGCGACACCCCGGTCGGGCTGTTCTCGCGGCCGGTGAACGTGTTCGTCGCCGGGTTCATCGGCTCGCCCGCGATGAATCTGCTCACCACCACGGTGGACGAGGACGGCGCGCTGGTCGGCGGCACCCGGCTGAAGCTGACCCCGGCGCAACGCTCGGCGCTGACCGGGCCCGGCATCGTCGCCGGCATCCGGCCGGAGGGCTGGGAGACCGGCGCGGACGGGCTCGCGGCCGTGGTCGAGGTGGTCGAGGAGCTGGGCAGCGACCAGTACCTGTACTGCCGCAGCGAGACGGCCGGGGTGCTGACCGTCCGCACGCCCGGGATGGCGCCGTGGAAACGCGGGGAGAAGATCGGCCTGACGCCGAAGCCGGGTGCGGTGCACCTGTTCGACGAGGCCACCGGCGACCGGCTGCCCGACGCATGACCAGCCTGAGCGTGACCACGCTGGTCCTGCCCGCGGCGGCGCTGGGCCCGGAGAACCCGTTGCCACCGCTGGTGAAACCCACGCCGGTGCAGCAGGTGGCGAACCTCGCCGAACTGCCGCCGGACCTGGCCGAGGGGCTCGGTTACGGCCAGCTTGCCACGGTGCTGCCGTACCGGTTGCAGGACGGCTACACCCGCTCGCGCACCGAGGCCGAGCTGCCCGCGCTGGTGCTGGAGAACGACCGGCTGCGCGCGACCGTGCTGCCCTCACTCGGCGGACGGCTGTATTCCTTGTGGCACAAGCCTTCCGGGCGTGATCTGCTCTACCGGAACCCGGTGTTCCAGCCCGCGAACCTGGCGCTGCGCGACGCCTGGTTCGCCGGGGGCGTCGAGTGGAACCTCGGCAGCACCGGACACACCGCGCAGACCTGCGCGCCGATGTTCGCCGCCCGGGTCGAGGGCCCGGACGGCACGCCGGTGCTGCGGCTGTGGGAGTGGGAGCGCACCCGGGACCTGCCCTACCAGCTGGACTTCTCGCTGCCGGAGGGCTCGGACTTCCTGCTGGTGGGCGTACGTGTGCGCAATCCGCATGCGCACGCGGTGCCGGTGTACTGGTGGTCGAACATCGCCGTGACGCGGGAGCCGGAAACGCGGGTGCTCGCGCCGGCGACCGAGGCCTGGCACTACGGCTACGGCGGGCGGCTCGACCGGGTCGCGGTGCCCGGGGAGCTGACCTACCCGGCCCGCGCTTCCGCCGCGGCGGATTACTTTTTCGAGCTGGTGGACGAAACCCCGCGCTGGATCGCCGCGGTCGACGGCCACGGGGACGGGCTCCTCCAGGCTTCGACCCGGCGGCTGCGCGGGCGGAAGCTGTTCGTCTGGGGCGAGTCCGCGGGCGGGCGGCGCTGGCAGGAGTGGCTGGCGCCGGGCGCGCCGGGCTACCTGGAGATCCAGGCCGGGCTCGCGCGGACACAGCTGGAGCACCTGCGTCTCGACGCGGGGGAATCCTGGGACTGGCTGGAGGCGTACGGCCCGGTGTCGGCCGACCCCGCCGCGGTGCACGGGTCCGACTGGGCCGCGGCCACCGGTTCGGTCCAGGCGGCCGTGCCGGTGCTCGACGAGCCGCACCGGCAGTGGCTGAAGGTGGCCGATCTGCCGCCGGAGTCCTTGCTGCACCAGGGTTCCGGGTGGGGCGCGCTCGAGGTGCACCGCACGATGGCGGTGCTGCCGGGCACGCCGTTCCCGGCGGCGGCGATGGGTCCGGAGCAGGAGCCGTGGCGCGCCTTGCTGGCCGGCCGGCCGCCGTCCGGCTCGCCCTCGGAGGTGCCCCCGCCGACGCTCGTCGGCGCGGCTTGGGCGGACCTGCTGGAGCACGCGCCGGAGAACTGGCTGACCTGGTACCACCGCGGCGTGGCCCGGTGGGCGGCCGATGACCACGACGGCGCCCGGTCGGCCTGGCACTCCTCGCTGGCGGCGGCGGAAAGCCCCTGGGCCCTGCGGAATCTGGCCATGACGTCGGCCGACCGGCTTGAGGCTGCGGAGTTGTCAGAACGCGCGTTGCGGCTGGCGCCGGACCTGCTGCCGCTGGCTGTCGAGGCAATCACCGCCCAGCTGGACGCGGCGCTGCCGGACCGTGCCGCGGCTTTGCTGGAGGCGTGGCAGGGCGAGCTTTCGGGACGCCTGCTCTTCCTCACCGCGCGCACCCGCCTCGCCTTGGGCGACGCGGCGGGCGCCCGCGCGGTTTTCGAGGCGGGCTTTGAGGTGCCCAACATCCGTGAGGGCGAGACGTCCCTTTCGGACACCTGGGCCGCCCTCACCTCCACCCCCTTACCCGCCTCGTACGACTTCCGCATGACGCCCCCGTGACCACTCCCGTGCGCGCCGACGCAGCGGATGACGCTTTCCCTTCACTCAGCGAGGGGAAAGCGTCATCCGCTGCACCAGCCGGAGCCGGAGCCCGGGGTCGTTTGGGCATGTCGCGTGTGGGGGGTGTGGCGGATGCAGCATAATGCTCGAATCAGGGGCTTTGAGCGCATCCGCTTGAGCGAAGTGGGCGGCACGGCACCGGTCCCGCGAGCAGCTAGGGAGTACCGCCGATGGCCCGGCACGAACGGTTGAGCACCCTGCTGGACATGCTCGGGCAGCGGGAGAAGATCGACGTCGAGGATGTGGCCGAGGAGCTGGACGTCTCGGCCGCCACGATCCGGCGCGACCTGGACCACCTGGCCGAGCAGCAGTTGCTCACGCGCACTCGCGGCGGCGCGGTGGCCAACGACCTCGCCTACGACCTGCCGCTGCGCTACAAGACCGCCCGGCACGTGCCGGAGAAACAGCGCATCAGCGCGGCCGCCGCGGCGCTCGCCGAACGCGGGATGGCGGTGGGCCTCAACGGCGGCACCACCACCGCGGGCGTCGCGCGCGCGTTGGCGATCCGCTCGGACCTGTCCGGGCGCGGGGACGCCTCGGGCCTGACCGTCGTGACCAACGCGCTGAACATCGCGCACGAGCTGGCCGTGCGGCCGAACGTCAAGATCGTGGTGACCGGCGGGGTCGCGCGCCCGCAGTCGTTCGAGCTGAGCGGGCCGCTCGCCACGCGGGTGCTCAGAGAGCTGACCATCGATCTGCTGTTCCTCGGCGTCGACGCGTTCGACCCGGAGGCGGGCGCTTTTGCCCACCACGAAGGCGAAGCGAGCATCAACCGGCTCATGGTCGAGCGCGCGGAGCGAGTGGTGGCGGTGGCCGACGGGTCGAAGCTCGGCCGTCGCGCGTTCGCCCGGATCTGCCAGGTGGGCGAGGTCGACCTGCTGGTCACCGACGTCGACGCGGACCCGGCCGCGGTGAAGGCCTTCGAGGCGGCCGGAATCGAGGTCCGCGCGGTCTGACGCCGTCCGGAACCACCAGGGGCGCGGGAGTTTCCCGCGCCCCTTTTTTTCATGAGCACGGCCATGAGCACGGGCCATGTATGCCGATGCGACGGAAGTAGGGATTAACCGGTACGGACGCTGACAAGCGCGGTGGCGTGGACTATACAGAGCACATCATGCGCGTTCATGCGTGAAAGGTGCCGATAATGAGCAGAGTTGCGCATAAGCTAGGTGTGCTGGTTGCAGTTGCCCTGCTGGGGCTGGCGCCGGCGGCGGCGTCGGCCGACCCGTCCCCGCCGTCCGGGCAGCTGGGCGCCCTCACCGGGATCTCCGCGGACGGGCCGGTGGTCACGCTGAACTCGGGCGCCGCCGCCGTGCGCGTGAGCTTCCCGGACGCGGCGGCGGTTCGCGTCTGGCTCGCCCCGGACGGCACCTTCGCCGACCCGGCGGGCAGCAAGATCGTCCTGCCGCGCGGCCCCGGCGTGACGCCGCGCGAGGTCGACAAGGGCACCTACTGGGCCATTTCCACGCCGCAGGCGACCCTGCGCGCGTACAAGAGCCCGCTGCGTTTCGCCCTCTACGACGGCACGGACACCCAGCGCCGGTGGGAAGAGGCGGCGCCGCTTTCGTGGACCGGAACCACGACCACGCAGACGCTCGTCCGCGGCGCGTCCGAGCAGTTCGTCGGCGGCGGGGAGCAGAACGGCCGCTTCAGCCACCGTGACCAGACCATCAAGATCTTCGCCGACGACAACTGGAACGACGGCGGCGCCCCGAACTCCCAGCCGTTCTACGCTTCCACGGCGGGCTACGGCGTGCTGCGCAACACCTTCTCGCCGGGGTCCTACTCGTTCACCGATCCGGTGAAGACCACGCAGGAGGAGCGCCGCTTCGACGCCACGTACGTGGTGGGGAACAGCCTCAAGGACGTCATCTCCGGCTACACCGACCTCGTCGGCAAGCCTTTTGTGCCACCGATCTACGGCCTCGAGACCGGTGACTCCGACTGCTACCTGCACAACGCCAACCGCGGCGAGCGGCACACGCTCGACGCGCTGAAGGTCGCCGACGGCTACGCCCAGCACGGGATGCCGAATGGCTGGATGCTCGTCAACGACGGCTACGGCTGCGGGTACGAGAACCTGCCGCAGACCGGCGAAGGCCTGCGCAAGGACAACATGCAACTCGGCCTGTGGACCGAGAACGGCCTGCCGAACCAGGGCGACGAGGTCAAGGCGGGCGTGCGGGTGCGCAAGCTCGACGTCGCGTGGGTCGGCCCCGGTTACCAGTTCGCGCTGGACGCGTGCGACACCGCGCACCAGGGCATCGAGGCCAACAGCGACGCGCGCGGCTTCGTCTGGCAGCCGGTCAGCTGGGCCGGGGCGCAGCGCTGCGGCGTGCTGTGGAGCGGCGACCAGTCCGGTTCCTACGACTACATCCGCTGGCAGATCCCGACCTACGCCGGGGCCACCACCTCCGGCATCGCCTACAGCACCGGTGACATCGACGGCATCTTCGGCGGCAGCCCGCAGACCTACGTCCGCGACCTGCAGTGGAAGACTTTCCTGCCGGTCGCGATGACCATGGACGGCTGGGCCTCGGCCGACAAGCAGCCGTGGCGCCAGGGCGAGCCCTACACCTCGATCAACCGCCAGTACCTGCTGCTCAAGGAGCGGCTGCTGCCCTACACCTACAGCTATTCGGTGCAGGCCAACAAGACCGGCGTCGGCCAAGTGCGCCCGCTCGCGCTGGAGTACCCGGACGACCCGAACGTGTGGACGGACAAGGCGAAGTACGAGTTCCTGTCCGGCACCGACTTCCTGGTCGCGCCGGTGTACGAGAACTCCGATGTGCGCAACGGGATCTACCTGCCGAAGGGCACCTGGGTCGACTACTGGAGCGGGAAGACCTATACCGGTCCGACCACTGTGGACAACTACGACGCGCCGCTGGACAAGCTGCCGCTGTTCGTCCGGGGCGGTGCCGTCGTGCCGATGTGGCCCGAGGGCACGACCTCGTGGCAGACACGGGACAAGTCCGAGCTGGACCTTGACGTGTACCCGCAGAGCCAGGGCGGGTTCACGCTGACCGAGGACGACGGCGTCACGCGGGCGAACCAGCAGGGCGCGCAGGCCACCCAGCGGTTCACCGTGAACGCGCCGAAATCCGGTCCGGGCACGGTGACCGTCGGGATCGGGGCGAGCACCGGCTCGTACGACGGGAAACCGGCCTCGCGGAAGTACCAGCTGACCGTCCACACGGGATCGAAGCCGTCGGTCGTCCAGGCCGGGAACGGGCTGCTGCGCCAGTACGGCACCCGCGCCGAGCTGGACCAGGCGGCCACCGGCTGGTTCTACGACGGCTCCGTGGTGCGGGTGAAGACCGCGCCGATTGCGGCCGGGGACACCCAGGACGTGCGGCTGTCCGGGACGAGCGCGGTCGGCGGGGTCTTCCCCGAGGACCAGAACGGAGCGGTCGCGCTGGCCGCGCCCGGTTTCGTCGCCCCGGGCACGCCCGCGCAGGCGTCGGTGAGCTTCACCAACGGCACTCCGCTGCCGGTCGGCGACGTCGCGCTCTCGGTGCAGGCCCCGGCCGGGCTGCGCGCCGACGTCGGACGGGTGCCCGGCGGCCTGGTGTGGCCGGGCCAGAAGGTCACGGTGCCGGTGACGCTGACGCCGTCGGCCGGGCTGAAACCGGACGACTACCAGCTCACCGCGTCGGCCGGCTACCGCGCGCGGCTGATTCCGCACCAGGTAACGGATTCGGCGACGGTGACGGTGCCGCACGCCTCGGTGGCCGAGGCCGCGGGGAACGTCGGCGTCACCGATGCCGCGCACCTGGCCGCCGGGGATCTCGACGGTGGCGGAGGCAGCTTCCGCGCCGAGGGGCTGGCGCAGGCCGGCCTGAGTCCCGGTGCGAAGTTCACCGCGGACGGCGTCGCGCTCACCTGGCCGGATGCGGGCACAGGCAAGCCGGACAACGTGGTCGCGGCCGGCCAGACGATCGCCGCGACGGGCAGCGGGAGCAAGCTGGTGCTGGCCGGCACCGGCACGGGCACCGCGAAGGGCACGGTGGTCGTCCACTATGCCGACGGCAGCACCGGGCAGGCCGACGTGTCCTTCCCGAACTGGTGCTGCGCCGACGCAGGCGGCGCGACCACGGTGGCGAGCGTGCTGGGCAAGAACACCCCGGCCGGCCCCGCCTACCCGACGGTGGCCTACCGCGTCTTCGCCGCGACGGTGCCGCTGACGCCGGGCAAGGAGGTCAAGGCGTTCACCCTGCCGTCGAGCTCGGCGATGCACGTGTTCGCGGCCGCTGTCGGCTGAGCTGCTGTCAAAAACAGCGGTGCCTTCCGCCCAGGTGGAAGGCACCGCTGCTTCATTCTTCAGGTCAGCCGTCAGTCCAGTCGTTCGCGCCAGTCCGTGAACGCTGCCACCAGATCGGCGGGGGCATCGGCCTGTCGCAGGAGCTGAGTCTGCTCTTCGACGTAGTGGCGATAGAGCGGCAGCAGGCCCGCGGCCAGCTCGGGCGCGACTTCCTCCGGCACCAGCGGATCCCCGGCGCGGACCCGGACCGCCAGCCGGACCAGCGAGGCGGCGGGCGCGGGGCCGGCCAGGTACCAGTCGATCGCCTGGTCGTTGGCCGACGCCCGGCCGGTGGAATTCGCCGCGGTGCACAGGATACGGAGCGGGAGAAGCACCGCTTTGGTGAACAGCACCGGGTCTTCCAGCAGCCGGTGTGGCCGCTGGAACTCGGCTGTCACCTCGTCGTTGCCCAGCAGGGTGACCGCGAACCGGGCGCTCTCCAGCAGCAGCTCGCGGGCGGACGGGCGGGCCACCTCCCCGGAGACGTCTTCGCCGAGCAGCAGCGAGCTGTGGTCGGCCAGCTCCAACCGGTCGATCGCCGGGAAGCGCCCGTCCTCCTCGCCCCGGCTCAGTGCCGGCCGGGAGCCCCAGAACACCGACAGCTTGCGGTACAACGGATCCCGCTCGCGCAGGGCCTCGGCGGTGGCCGCGAACACCTCGGGATCGCCGTCGCGGCGGTCGGCGAGGACCACGGCCAAGTCCATGTCGCTCACGGCCGCGGAGTAACCGCCGTAGGACAGGCTGCCCATGAGGTGCGCGGACACCAGCCGTTCCGCGAACGCTTCCTGGTGGGCCCGGGCGGCTTCGACGGCGAGGGCCCGGGCCGCGGTGGCCGGCTCCGTAGCGGTCATGCGGCGGCGGAGTCCCGCCGCGCGCACTCGGCGATCCGGTCGGAGACCACGACGATCACCTGCCACGCGCGGTCCAGCACCGTGACGAGTGACTCCTCGGTCCAGTCGTCGCGCTGCCGCAGCACTTCGTAGCCCATCTCCAGGTGCTCGGCGTCGGCCTCGTCGTGCAGCGTGAAGTACTCGTCGTCGGGGAACGCGCGGGTGCCGGCCTGGCTCAGCACCAGGCTGCCCGCCTCAAGCGCGAGGTGGGCGAGCACGGCGCGCTGGACGCCGGGCAGCACGGCGAACTGGTCGACGAACCACGAAGCGCCGGCCTCGATGACCGGGTCCCAGACCACCCGCTGGTCGGTCGCGCGGCTGCGGGCCAGGACGGTGTCGTGCCCGATCTCCTCCTGCTGGTGCTCCAGCGCGAGCGCGCGCAAGGCCGGGTCGGTCTCGAACACGACCCGTGCGCTGATCATCCGCTGGAAGGCGTTCGACCAGGGCTGCAAGTAGGTCAGGACCGCCTTTTTCGTCGCCTCGGGGGTGTTCTCGTCCGCCAGCAGGCGAATCAGGTCCGACGACGCGTACTCGCGTTGCCACTGCTCGTTGTGGCTGGCGATGCGTGCTACGTCCGGCCGGGTCACGGTCGGCTCCTTCCGTTGTCACTGCGGGGTCTGGGCGCGGTTTTGGGGCACAGTCAAGAGGCGGGCACGTTCGGCCGGTCGAAGACGGGGAACCGGAAGTAAGTGGTGACGTCGCCGCGCCGCCCGGCGGCGCGGTAGCTGACCAGCTCCAGCAGTCCCTCGCTGTCCTCCAGCGGTTCACGGGCCAGCGCCCCGGTCAGGTCCCGGAACCGTTGGGGGTCCACGCCTTCGTGCCGCAGCAGGTCCGCGGTCCGGCCGACGGCCTCCTGGTCGCCGGACGTCAGGCTGGGCAGCCGGAGATAGGTCGTGGCCTCGGCCGCCCGGTCCAGGCCGGACCGGAAGGCCAGGCAGCTCAACGCGGCTTCACCGGCTTCGGTGCGGCCACCGGTGAGCATCCGGTAGGCGGCAGTCGCGGCCGCGGAGTCGTGGTGCAGTGCAACGGAAGCGACGCGGTCCAGCTCGGCGAGGTCGGTGTTGTGGTTGCGGTAGTAGATCTTCACCCGGGCGTCTTCGCCGTCGGCCAGGTCGACGGCGAAGAACTCGATCTCCCGCTTCCCGTCGGCCGACTCGATCCGGCGCCGGGCGTCGGCCCACGCGCCGGCGAGTCCGAGGCGGTGCATGGCTTCGTCCACCGCGGCTTGGCGTCGCTCGTGGTCCTCCCACACGTACAGCCCGAAGTAGGTCTTGTGGACGAAGCGCTCCGGAGGCCGCCAGGCGACGGAATGCCACAGCGGCGCCGGCGACGGATGACCCGCCGCCGGGGTGAAGGCCTCGTCGATCCGGCCCCAGCGGCGCGCGGCTCGCGCCCGGGTTTCCGCGGTGTTTTTGGGAACAGCCGGGCCCGCTGAAGCCGCGTTGCCGAGGCTGTCGAACAGCACCCGCAGTTCGGGCGACGCCCCGGACCAGTTCACCGACATCTCGGCCGGGAACCCGTCCCCGCTCACATAAGACGGCGGGTCGGGCGTGGCCCCGATCCGCTTGCCCGCCCAGCCGGGAAGGACGCTGCCGACCATCCAGGTGGACCGGGCGGCCTGCTCGGCGGAAACCTCGAGCGCCTCGGCCGCGGTGGCCCAGAGCCCGCACAGGAAATCGCCGAAGAGCTGACCCTGTGCGGGATAGTTTTCCTTTATATAGTCAGGAAAACTCAGTGGATCAGTTGTCACGGGCGGATGTTATCAGCTGAGTCTGCGGTTATTTGTCCGGTTGCCCCGGGTGGTCCAGCCAATTGGGCCATCCGGGCGCTGAAGTGTCCTGGATGGACACGCAGCGCAACGGCGTTGACCCGGCTTTGTCTTGTGTTGTCCAGTGTCTGTCCAGTTGCTGTCCGGTGTGGACATCGGATGGCGGCCGGGTGTCAGACCGGTGTCGCTACCACACTCATCGCGTGCTTGACCAGCCTGATCAAGGCCAGTTTGCTCGACTCGCGGTCGCGTGCGTCACACATGACGATCGGCACCCGGTCCGGGACGACCAGTGCTTCGCGGATCTCCGCCGCGTTGTACCGCGGCGCGTCGTCGAAGCAGTTCACCGCGACGACAAACGGGATCTTGCGGCGCTCGAAGAAGTCGACCGCGGCGAAGCTGGTTTCGAGACGGCGGGTGTCGACGAGCACGACGGTGCCGATCGCGCCGCGCGCCAGGTCGTTCCACATGAACCAGAAGCGCGCCTGCCCCGGGGTGCCGAACAGGTACAGCACGTGCCGCGGCGAGAGCGTGATCCGGCCGAAGTCGAGCGCGACCGTGGTGGTCTTCTTCCGCTCCACGCCGGACAGGTCGTCCACCTCGGTGCCGGCCTCGGTCAGCACCTCTTCGGTGGTCAGCGGCGGGATCTCGCTGACCGAGCCGACCAGCGTGGTCTTCCCGGCGCCGAACCCGCCGGCGACGATGATCTTGACCGGGGCCGGGACCAGGTCCAGCCCGGATCCGTCAGTACTTGAGAAGGCCATCGAGAACCGCCTGGAGAGTTTCGAGGTCCGGCGCGCTCGCCGGAGAAGGGTTGGGGGAGCGGGTGATCACGAGGCCGCGTTCGATCAGGTCGCCGCACAGCACCCGCACCACCCCGAGCGGAACCTTCACGTAGACCGCGATCTCGGCCACGGACACCGGGCGGCGGCACAGCTGCACGATCGCCAGGTGCTCCGGGCCCAGCCCGGTGGGCTCCTGCTCGGTCCGCAGGGTCATCACCTGCGTCGCCAGGTCGAGCCGCGCGGCCTCGCCGGGCGTGCGGCCGCTGGTGATCGTGTAGGGCCGCACGAGCGGCCCCGCGGCCTCGTCGTACCAGCTGTCGTCCCCGCTCATGTGGCCTCCCGTAACAGGCGTGCGGCGTCGCGCGGCGCGGACGCGAGGTAGTCCCCGACGCGGGTGACCAGCCGGTTCATCTCGTAGGCGATCATCTCGACGTCCACGCTGTCCGCCGCCAGCACGGCGAGGCAGGCGCCCAGGCCCGCGGCCGAGACGAACAGGTAGCCGCGCTCCATCTCGATCATGTTCTGCAGCACCTGGCCGCGGTTGAACTGCCTGCTCACCCCCTTGGCGAGGCTCTGCAGGCTCGACGCGATGGCCGAGAGCTGGTCCGAGTCGTCCTTGCTCATCCCGGCCGACTTGCCCAGCAGCAGGCCGTCGGCGGACAGCACGATGGCGTTCTGCGCGCCGACGACGCGGTGCACCACGTCGTCGAGCAGCCAGTTGAGATCGGGTTTCGCGTTCCCGTACTCGTTCATGCTCCAGAAACCTTGACTTTCCTGTGTGGACTGTGCGGGATGTGGTCGCGGGTCAGGCATCTTCGCCCCCGTCGCGAGCCCGGCGGGTGCCCTTGTGGAAGGCCGCGAGCGTGCGCGCGGTGCCTTCACCCGGGGCCACTTCGCGCGCGGCGTCGTCTTCCGGCTCGTCTTCCAGCTGGGTGACGAGGTTCTGCTGCGGTTCACGCCGCGGCAGAAGCGGCCGGTCGTCCGCCCGCGTGGGCTCGGCTGTCGTTTCCGCGACGGGCGCGGCGGCCGGTGCCGGGCCGGGCTCGGCGGCCGGCGCCGGGTCGAGCTGAGTCAGGGACCGGGCCGCGTACGGCCTCGGCTCCACTTCACGGTGCATCGGGATCTGGGCCTCCCGCCTCATCGGAATCTGACCGGTGAACGAGCTGGGCGTGTCCGTCGCGGGCGGCGCGCTCTCCGCTGTGTGAATTGGGGGCGCGCCCACCGGCGCGAAGACCGCGGTGTCCTCCGGCGGAACGGATCCGGCGTCGTCGGCCTCGCCCGGCCGCGCCTCACCGGCGAGGTGCTGGGCCGGGATGAGCACGGTGGCGCGGAGGCCGCCGTAGCGGGACGGGTCGAAGGTGACGGTGATACCGAGCTTGGCCGCCAGCCGCGCGACCACGAACAGGCCGAGGCTGGAGTCGGCGCGCAGGGCCATGGCGTCGAATTCCGGCGCCTCGGCCATCATCCCGTTCGCCCACTGCCGGACGCCCTCCTTCATGCCGAGCCCCTGGTCCGACACGTCGACCACCACCCCGCGGGCGACCGTGCGGCTGGTCACCTCGACCGGGGAACCCGGCGGCGAGAACGAAGTCGCGTTGTCGACCAGCTCGGCGACCAGGTGGACGGTGTCGGCCACGGCGGCGCCGGTGATCGCGACGTCGGCGACCTGCTCGACCTGGACCCGCGCGTACTGCTCGGTCTCCGAGACCGCGGCGCGCAGGACTTCCAGCAACGGCACCGGCTTGCGCCAGCGGCGGCCGGGCTGCTTGCCGCCGAGGATGATCAGGTTCTCGGTGGTGCGCCGCGCCCGGGCGGCGAGGTGGTCGAGCTGGAACAGCGACGCCAGCTGGGTCGAGTTCTCCTCGCGGCGCTCCAGCTCGTCGAGGATCTGCAGCTGCTGGTGGACCAGCACCTGGTTGCGGTGCGCGATGCCGAGGAACACGTTGTGCACGCCGCTGCGGGCCTTGGCCTCACTCGCCGCGGCGTTGACCGCGGTCAGCTGGGCGAGGTTGAACGCCTCGGCCACCTGCCCGATCTCGTCCCGGCCGTGGTCGAGCCGGGGGAGTGCCTCGGCCACGTTGACCGGATCGCCGTTCTTCAGCCGGGACACGATGCCCGGCAGGCGGTTGCGCGCAAGGTCGAGCGCGTCGTCGCGCAGCCGCGCGAGGCGGGTCATCAGCGCGCGGTCGACGAGCGAGCGGGACACCCGCACCGCCACGATGATCGCCGCCAGCGAAGCGAGCAGCGCGACGATGCTGCCGATGATCGCGTTGCGCAGCTGGGCGTCACCCGAGTCGATCGCGGCCGCGGAAACCTTGTCCGCCTGGGCGATCGCCAGGTTGGTGAGCGACTGTGCGACCTGGTCGGTGGCGCTCTGCCAGTCGGCCGCGCTGATCGGCACGCCGGCCTGGTCGTCCGGGGACCACGGGCCGTGCTTGACGATCGTGTCTTCCGCGGCCGACACCTGCTGCCAGGCCGGACTGGTGGTCAGCGCCTGGTACTTGGCGCGGACTTCGGGATCGAGGAACGGCTCGAGCTGGGCCAGCTGGGTCCGGTAGAAGCCGGACAGCCGCGTGAACTGGACGAACTCGTCGGGCGAGAACCGGCCGGACGCGAGCGCCGTCGAAACCAGCGATGTCTCGCGAGACATCATGTCGCTGGAGCGGAAGACCGAGGTTGCGGTGACGCCGCCGTACGCGGCCGGGGCGTCCGGGGTGGCCCGGGACTGGGTGTCGAACAGGTCCGCCGCGGTGTCCAGCACCCCGTTGTAGTACCGGTTGATCTGGCCGCGGTCGATGCTGCGGAAGCCGACCTGCGAGCGCAGCACCGGCAGCTGGTCGAACTGGCTCTTCAGGTTGTTGACCTTGGCCGCGATCTCGTCGGGCGCGCTGGAGATCGTCGAGTCGAGCGCTGCCTGCAGCGTGGTGAGCTTCTGGTCCGTCGCTTTCTGCTGCTCCTGCAACCGGGTCTGGCCGATCGCGGGATTGTCGAGGTACTGCAGGGCGGCCTGGCGCTCCTGCTGGAAGGCGGACAGCGCGGTGGTGGCCGGGATCGACACCTCGCGCACCGACGCCGCGACCAGCCGCACGTAAAGACCGTTGGCGAAGAAGTACGACGACACCGCGATCCAGAGCACCAGCAGGGTCACGCTGGGGATCAGGACGGTCCTGGTCAGCCGCTTGCGGATCGACTTGTCGTACGGCCTGTCGGACTCGTCTTTGTCGTCTTTTTTCGACACGGGTTCACAAGCTCCTGAGTGACAGACGGCGAACAACAGTTGCCCGGCAGGGGAAGGAGGAGTCACGGACGGCCGAGACAGACGCTGATGCCACCAGCTCTTGCCTCCACTGTCGGTGTAGCCGCGGAACCGGACGGGTCAGTTTTTTACCACGAACCAGGGCTTCATGGGGGGCTGGGCCTGCGGGCCGGGAGCCGGTTGTGGATCACGGCGTGGATCACTAGGCCGAATGGTGGAAACGGACGGGCAGCGGTGCCGGTAAAAAGGGGCAGGGCAAGGGGTAACGCCGCACGCAGCGGATGACGCTTTCCCCGCACTGAGCGCAGTGAAAGCGTCATCCGCTACATCGGACTTTCCTCAGCAGCTGATGCTGCCCTTCCGCAGCGCGTGACCGCCGTCGTTGCTGTCGTCGGACCAGTACACGGGCTTGGTGCCGCCGGTGCACTCCCCGGCCGCGGCCGGGGAGAAGCCCTCGTTGTTGTAGTTGGGCATCCCGCTCGGGCGCTGGTAGACCGCGGTGGTGGCGAACGCGCCGGACGCGTTGACCTGCATGGTCCGGTGCTGGCCGTCGCAGGTGTTGTCGCAGACGACCCACAGGCGCGAGGACTGCGGCTCCCACTGCAGCTCCATCACGCCGGACATCCCGCTGCTGATCGTCGCGACGCGGGTGAAGGCGCCCGAATCCTGAAGCACGTAGCCGTAAACCGTGCCGGTGCCCTCCACTCCGACGAAGAACACCCCGCCCGTGTGCGCGGCGTACCGGCCCGGGTCGTAGGCCGCGCCGGTCGAGGAGTCCTTGAACCCGGCGGACGTGAGGCTCGCGTCGGGGATCCAGGTGACGCCCTCGAAGCCGGAGTTGGCGTCGACCGCCGGCAGATCGTCGGTCAGGTTCCACTCCTTCGCCGCGGACAGGCTGGTGCCCGAGCCGCTCACGTCGTAGCGCAGCACGGACAGGCGGCTGGTGCCGGAGTTGTCGCCGTCGCGCTCGTTCGAGGTGTAGACGCCGCCCGAAGAGCCGGCGCCGGTCAGCGTGATGCCCTCGTCGTCGGGCGTGCCGGAGCCGTCCGGGTAGTGGACCTTCTTGCCGGAGCCCCAGCCACCGGCGGTGTCGGGCTTCCAGCCACCGGAGCCGTCGGGGACCAGCCGCCAGATCTTCCCGGAGTTCTGCGCCGCCCACATCACCCCGCCCTCCTGGTAGAGGCCGCTGAGGTCTTCACCGAAGACGTTCGAGCCGTCCGCGGTCGCGACGGAGCTGCCGCCCGGCCACGTCGCCGGGGACGGGTCCGTTTTCCCGCCGCAGCTGTTGGCCGCGCCCAGGGTCAGCGGGGTCTGGGTGAAGGCGCCGGTGCCGTCGGGGCAGCGCGACCACGACGGGCCGGAGTGCTTCGTCCAGCTGTAGCTGTCGACCAGGGTGCTGCCGTCCGCGTGGTAGAGCCGCGCCTGGTCCGCGGAGCCGAGGCCGAACCGGGTGTGCACGTCGAAGGTCTTGAACTCGCCGGGCGCCAGCTCGGTCCCGGAGCCGATCTGGTACTTCGAGCTGTCCTGGTCGTCCTTGAGGATCCAGCCCGACACGTCGACGGCGGCCGCGCCCTGGTTGTACAGCTCGATGGAGTCGCTGACGTCTCCGGTCGTCACCACCTCGTTGATGCGGACGTCGCCGGCCGGGGCGGCGTGGGCCGACGGCGCGGTCAAGGCGCCGAAGACCAGCGCGGGTCCGGTGACAGCAACGATGCAGCGGCGGAGGCGGCTTGGCCACCGGCGGGTTTCGGGCACGGGGTCCGTCCTGGGTTCGATCGGGCAGGGATCGGGCAAGCCACCCGACATTCCCGGCCCGGACCGAACGGCCGCCTGCCCGGGGGTGAGCGCGGTGTGAACGGTCAACGAACTGGAGCGCGCAGTGGTGAAACGCACCCTAGCAGTCCCGCGACGTCCGATCGGACCTTGATTTCGCGCTGCCGACGTGCTTGTGCGGCCGGGCGTTTCGCGGTGCGGCAACGGTTTCAGCGGCGCAGCGCGGTCTCCTGCGTCATCCGCGACAGCTTCTCGGGATTGCGCACCGCGTACAGCCCGGTGATCAGCCCGTCGTCGATGCGCGCGGCCAGCACGGTGTCGAGCTCGCCGCCGCGCCGGAGGATCAACGCCGGGTGACCGTTGACCTGGGCCGGCTCCAGCGAGATTTCGGCCTGGACCCGGGTCAGCACCCGGGCCACCCGGTCGGCGCCCACCAGCGGCTTCAGCACCGCCTGCACGATCCCGCCGCCGTCGCCGAGCAGGACGACGTCCGGGGCGAGGATGTCCAGCAGGCCTTGGAGATCACCCGTTTCGACCGCACGCTGGAACGCCGCGAGCGCGTCGCGGGACTCGTCCCGGGAAACCGGGCCGCGCGGCCGGCGTGCGGCGACGTGCGACCGGGCCCGGTGCGCGATCTGGCGGACCGCGGCCGGGTTCTTGCCGACGGCGTCCGCGATCTCCTCGTAGCCCAGGTCGAACACCTCGCGCAGCACGAACACCGCGCGCTCGGTCGGGGTGAGCGTCTCGAGCACCAGCAGCATCGCCATCGAGACGTTGTCCGCCAGTTCGACGTCGTCCGCCACATCGGCCGAGGTCAGCAGCGGTTCCGGCAGCCACGGGCCGACGTAGGACTCCTTGCGCCGGCCGAGGGTCCGCAGCCGGCCGAGCGCCTGGCGCGTGGTGATCCGGACCAGATACGCCCGCGGGTGCTCGACCGCGGCGAGATCCACCGCAGCCCACCGCAGCCAGGTTTCCTGGAGGACGTCCTCCGCGTCCGCGGCCGAGCCGAGCATCTCGTAGGCCACCGTGAACAGCAGGTTGCGGTGAGCGAGGAACGCCTCGGTGGCGGCGTCCGGGCTCTCGGCAGGCTCGGTCATGGTGGCTCCTTCCCCAGTCACGGCTGTGTCCCCCATCGGACACCGGTCCGCGCCGGTTTGTGACAGCCCCGGCCTGTGGCGTGGGTCACGACCAGGGGTTGTCACAAGCGTCGGGGCACCGGCATCCCATGGTCGTCAAGCACACCTGGCAAGCATGAGTGAGGACCACGCCATGGAAGCCCGATTCCCCATGTCCACCAACGAGTTCGCTACCAAGTTCGGCAAGCGGTTCGCCGGCGCCGCGCTGCTGCTCGACCAGTCGCCGCTGCCGAAGCCCACCCAGGAGCTGGTCAAGATCCGGGCCAGCCAGATCAACGGCTGCGGCTTCTGCACCGACATGCACACCAAGGACGCCGCGGCCGCGGGCGAAACCGCGGCGCGGCTCCACCTGGTCGCCGCCTGGCGCGAGGCCACCGTGTTCACCGAGGCCGAACGCGCGGCGCTGGCGCTGGCCGAGGAGGGGACCCGGATCGCCGACGCCCACCACGGCGTTTCGGACGAGACCTGGGCCCAGGCCCGCAAGCACTACGACGACGACCAGCTCGCCGCGCTGGTCTCCCTGGTCGCGATGATCAACGCGGCCAACCGGATGAACGTCATCGTGCGGACCCCGGCCGGTTCCTACGAGCCGGGGATGTTCGCCGACTTCGTGAAGTGAGCTCCGCCGAGGGGGTGGTGACCGGGGATAGCGGTCAGCACCCCGTCGGCGAGGGTCGGAAGGCGGCTATTCCGTTCGGGGTGCCGTTGCCGGTGGGCCTATTGTCGGCCGGCCCCGGTACTGTCCACTAAGGACTTGACTGGCTGCCCGAACCACTGCCGCAACGCCGCGTCCAGGCCCGGACCGCCGGCCCAGGCGACGTAGCCGTCCGGGCGGACGAGCCGTGGCTGCGGGCCGTCGCGGGTCTCGACGCGGTCGGCCCAGCCCTCCGGCAGCGGCGCGCCGACCAGCATGGCACGGCCGTCGGGCGAGGCCGGAACGTCGGTGGCGCGGCCGAAAGTGGCGGGGTAGCCGATCCCGAGGCCGGACAGCTCCAACGCGGTGGCGCGCCGGGCGTCGGTGGTGGCGAGCAGCCCGGTGATGATCTCCCGGACGGCCATGGCGTCCGGGTCGGGCACGCCGAGCACCCCCTGCGCGCGGGTGCTGAGCAGTACTCGGGCGGCAACCGGGTGCCGCTCGTCGTGGTAGCTGTCGAGCAGCCCGCCGGGGGCGTGCCCGCGGACCGTCGCGGCCAGCTTCCAGCCGAGGTTCACCGCGTCCTGCAGACCCAGGTTGAGCCCCTGGCCGCCGATCGGGAGGTGGATGTGCGCGGCGTCGCCCGCGAACAGCACGCGGCCGTGGCGATACCGCTCCAGCTGCCGGGCCGCGTCGCCGAATCGCGAGGCCCAGAGCACTTCGCCCACCTCGATTCCCGGCCCGTGCGCGGCCGTCAGCCCTCGCTGTAGTTCGTCGGCCGTGACGGGCGCGTCACGGCCGAGCCGCTGCTGCTCTTCACCGGCGACGACCACGCGGTGGCGCCCGCCCGAAAGCGGCAGCAGGAACCCCGATCCGCCCGAGGGCAGGTGCCAGTCCTCACCCAGTCCGGCCGGTTTGCGCGCCAGCGTGAGGTCGGCGACGACCAGCGAAAACCGGGCCGGTGTACCGGGAAACGCGGCCCCCAGCAGCGTCCGGACCGTGCTGTGGCCGCCGTCGGCCGCGACGAGCCAGCCCGCCCGATAGCCGCGTCCGCCCGCGGTGACGGTGACCCCCTCGGCGTCCTGTTCGACAGCGGTGACGGCCGCGTCGCGCCGCACCGGCGTGCGCAGCCGCGCTTCGATCGCCGCCGCGACGTACGCCTGCTCGACGCCGAGCTGATACGGAAACGGCGTCGGCAGGTCGGAGTAGTCGATCGGGATGCCGGAGAAGTGCCCGCCGGGCAGCCGCGCTTCGACGTGCGGCTCGATCGCGGCGAGCAGGCCGCGCTCGGCCAGCACCTCGACCGACCGCGGCTGCAGGCCGAGCGCCTTCGACTGCGTGGCCGGCCGGGCGTCGCGTTCCAGCACCAGCACGTCGAGCCCGGCGCGCTCCAGCTCGAACGCGGCCAGCAGCCCGGTCGGGCCGCCGCCCGCCACCAGCACGTCAGGCATCGAGGTTCTCCTTCTTGAGGTACCAGACGTGCCAGGCGATCAGCCCGGCCAGCGAGGCGAACCAGACCACGGTGGTGACCACGGAGATCAGGTCGATCGGCAGCGCGTAGACGAGCACGACGTGCACCACTGCGCCGGCCAGCAGCACCCCGCCCCAGGCGGCGGTGTTGATGCGCAGGCCGCGCCGGAACCGGGCGTCGGTTTCCCAGCGGCCCGCCCACGCGGCCGCGCCCTCGGCCCCGCGCTTGACCTCCGCGATCGTGCGGCCCAGAGTCAGCTGGGCCGGGCGGCCGACGAACACCGTGACCAGCATCCACGCGCCGAACAGGCCGCCGAGCGCGGCGGTCCAGCCCTCCCGGATGACCAGCGTGCGCGGGTCGTCCGACAGCAGGCCGAGCACCACCGACAGCACCAGGACGCTCAGCGTGACCAGCGCGACGAGGTCGATCCGGCGGTTGCGCCAGATGGTCCAGACCACGTAGGGCCCGGCCACCAGCACCCCCGCCATCAGCGCCCACCACTGGCTCACCCCCGCGGCGCGCAGTCCGTAGAACAGCGCCATCGGCACGACCACTTCGAACACAACCGCGATCACATTGGCCCGGACCACGCGGCGCAGACCGGCGTCGGCTGCCGGCTTCTCGTCGATCATCATTTGTTTCCCCCCGCGGGAACAGGTGCGGTCGCCCGCACGTACAGGTCGGCCAGCTCACGGCCGATGCGCGTGAGCTCGGCGGGTTCGGGAACGTTTGCGGTCGCAGTGGCGACGACGGCGTCGAGACCGGAGGTGAGGGCGAGCGCCGCGGTCCGCGCGTCGAAAGCGCCGAAGACACCGGCCGCCTGCCCCGTGCGGAAGTGCTCCTCGAACAGGGCGAGCCGCCCGTTGACGGAGTCGCTCCGCGAGCCGGCGTTTTTCACCAGGTCGATCAGTGCCCGCACGGCGGCCGGGTGCTCGCCGACGAGCGCGACGTTCGCCTCGACGAAGGCCCGCAGCTGCGCCACGTGGCCGACAGCGGCGTCGACGCGCGGGTTCATGAACGCGCCGGCGACCTGCTCGATCTCGGCGACGCAGGCCGCGAGCAGGTCGTCCTTGCCTGCGAAGTGGTAGCTGATCATGCCGGTGCTGGACAGCCCGGCGTGCTTCGCGATCCGGCTGAACGACGCCTTGGCGTACCCGGCCTCGGCGATCACCTCGATCGCCGCCGTGACGATCTGGGCTCGACGGCCCGACTCGGTGAACGTTTTTGCTCGCATGAGCAAAAGTTAGCTCAGTCGAGCAAAAATGGCAAGCCAGCAAGGCCCCGGGCGGTCCTGCCGCAGGTCAGGGGACCGTTCGGGGTGCTCGACAAGCAGGTTCTGGACGTGGGGGTGCAGGTGCCGGGCCGGCTCGTCGAGGAGGCCGATCTGGTGGTAGTGCCGCACGGCCCGAACGGTCGTGCCGGCGAGTTCGGCGGTCTCGCGGGTACTCCAGGCCACCTCTTCGGAGAAACTGGGGTCCGCCGCCGCGGTCGCGACGGCGGACCCCGGTGAAGACCGTGCCCTCGCGGCATGGTCAAGAGCCGAAGCTCCAGGGTGAACGGAAGTTTTGCCGTTCGCGCCGGGTCAGTGGCGGCGGTCCCGGTGGAACAGCAGCCGGTAGGCGACCAGGATGATCAGCGCGCCGAGCACGGCCAGGCCCCACGTCCGCAGGTCGAAGAAGGTGCCGAGCTGCACGTGGAACAGAGTCTTGCCGACCCAGCCGCCGACGAACGCGCCGCCGATTCCCAGCAGGATGGTGATGATGCAACCGCCGGGGTCCTTGCCCGGCAGGAGGGCCTTGGCGATCACGCCGGCCACCAGGCCCAGCACGATCCAAGCGATGACGCCCATGTACTTCCTCTCGTCCGGATACTGCCAACCGGTAGACGCGCCGTGGTGACGACTGGTTGCGTCTTGTCCCAGCCGGGCCGGGACCCCTCCTGGTCCGGCGTGGCAGTCTGGCGACGGGCGCGCGGCGCAGCGGGCCGCACCGGCCGGCGAGCGTGAGGAGGACCGGGGTGTCCAGGGACTGGCGGCTGTTCGGGCGCAAGAGCCGGGGCCCGGCGCGGAATCCGGACGAAAGCACGGTGACCGGCGCTCCTCCGGCGAACGCCGTTGCCCCGCCGACCGAAGACCTGGCCCAGGCCGCCGAGGCCGAAGCCGAGGCCGCTGCGCTGCTGGCACGGACGCGGGCCTGGCTGGACCTGCCGCCGCACCCGCACCTGCGTGCCGCCTATTACCTCCGCCTGGAGGACGGTCACCCGCAGGTCGTCGCCGAGGAGGTCCCCGGCGAGGACCTCGCGACGGCGGCGCGGGCCGGGCGGCTCGGCGCCCCGGGTGAGGTCCTCGACGCGGCCGTCCAGCTCGCCTGGGGGCTCCAGGCGGTGCACGACGCCGGCCTGTCCCACGGCGGCGTCCGGACGACCACTGCCGTGCTCGCCGAGGACGGCGTCGTGCAGCTCACCGGATCCGGCTCGCTCACCTCCACAAAGGACGGTGGAGACCTGCGCTCGCTGGCCACCGTCGTGACAGAGCTGTTCGACGGGCTGGCGATGCCCGAAGCGGTCGCGGCTCTGCTTCGCGACTGCCCGCCGACCGCCCGCGAGTTCGCGGACCGGCTCATCGCGCTCTACCCCGAGGCGACTGGTAGCCCGTATCCCCGCGAGATCCCGCAGCCGGTGGAGCCGTTGGCGAACGAGTGGAACAACCGCGCCGTGTCGCTGGCGCTGGCGGGCGAGCACGCGGAGGCCGAGCAGTACTGGGAGCGGGCCCTGCGCGACGACCCGCGGCACCCGGACGCGACGTTCAACCTCGGCCTCCTGTTGTGGCGCACGGCCCGCATCACCGACGA
Organism: Amycolatopsis sp.; assembly: GCA_036502365.1. Lineage (GTDB taxonomy): Bacteria > Actinomycetota > Actinomycetes > Mycobacteriales > Pseudonocardiaceae > Amycolatopsis. The sequence goes on along the minus strand of DASXYS010000017.1, from coordinate 6,812 downwards.
CGAACTGCTGCGCCGGCTGGAAGCGGCCGGGCAGTCCAGCGCGCACCAGCCGGACAGCCGCGTGGTGCGGCTGGCCGGGCTGGTCGACGGCGAGCGCGGCCGGCCCTGGTCCGATGAGGACGCCGATCCGCCCCTGACGGCCCGGTGCAAAGCCGGCTGGCTGTACGCCGTGGCGGTCACCCCGGACGGACGGCACGCCGTCTGGGGTGCGGAGGACGGCGTGGTGCTCTGGTGGAACTTCGACGGCGGCGAGGTCGTGAAGCTCACCGGGCACACCGAAGGGGTCTGGGCGGTCGCGGTGACCCCGGACGGCCGGTTCGCCTTGTCCGGCGCCGCCGACAACACCCTGCGCTACTGGGACCTGACCACCAGGCGATGCCTGAGAGTCCTCAAAGGACACCGGCAGCGAGTACGCGGCGTCGCGATCAGCCCGGACGGCCGGTTCGCGGTCTCCTGCGCGGAGGACGGCCGGGTACTGCGCTGGGACCTGGGCAGCGGCAAGGAGACGGGCACGATCACCGAGGAGAAGGTCGGCCTCATCTCGATCGCGATGACTCCGGACACCCAGTACGTCGCCGTGGCCGGCAACCACGGTTCGCTGCACTGGCGGGAAGTCCGGACCGGCCGTCTGCTGCACACGCTCACCGGCCACAGCGACGACGTCTACGCGGTCGCCGTCACCCCCGACGGCCGGTACGCCCTCTCTTCGGACGGAGAGGGGGAAGTGCGCTGGTGGAACCTGCGCACCGGCGAGTGCCTGCGGACGCTCACCGGCCACGGCGCCACGGTCGCGGCGGTGGCCATCTCGGCCGACGGCCGATGGGGCGTCAGCGGAAGCATGGATCGCACGGTGCGCCGCTGGGACCTCGCCACTGGCCGTTGCCTCCGCACGATCGAACACGACTACCTCGTCCTCGGCGTGGGCATGTCCGCCGACGGCGGGCGTGTTGTTTCCACCGCCACGGACCGCAAGCTCCGGGTCTGGGACCAGGCCGTCGCCGTGGCCGCGCCCTGGAGTTACAGCCCCACCGGCAGCGCGCGCGAACTCGCATCGCGAGCACGGGAATTCCGGTCCGAGGTGAGCCAGATCCGTTACCTGCTGGCGAATGCGGCGGTCCCGGCCGCGACCGAGCGGCTGCTGAAGGTCAGGGACCTCCCCGGGTATGCGCGGCACCCGGAGGTGCTGGAGCTGTGGCGCAAGGCGGGCCGGGCCCGGCGGCGCACCGAGTTCATGGACATCCGCCGCGTCCGCACGATCGAAAACCCGGCCGGACTCACCGCTCTCGCGCTCGCCCCGGACGGGCGGCGGGCGCTGGCCGCGGGCTGGGACAACACGCTTCGGCTGTGGGAGCTCGAAACGGGGGCGTGTCTGAAAGAACTGACCGGCCACCAGGACGCGATCACCTCGATCGCCTTCGCGCCGGACGGGAGCACGGCGGTGTCGGCGAGCGCCGAGCACATCTTGCGCGTCTGGGACCTGAGCACGGGTGCCTGCCTGCGGGTGCTGTCCGGGCATGCCGACGAGGTGACCGCGGTCGCGGTGGCCGCGTCGGGCCACGTCCTGTCGGCGAGTGCCGACCACACGCTGCGCTGGTGGGACCCGCGAACGGGGGAGTGTCACCGGGTCCTTTCCGGACACACCGGCGCGGTCAGCTCGGTCGCGGTCACCCCGGACGGCCGGCGCGCGGTGTCGGGCGGCGCCGACGCCGCCGTGCAGTGGTGGGACCTCGGCACCGGCGAGTGCCTCGAAACCCTGCGCAGCCACAAATGCGGCTCGCGGGCGGTCGGGGTGACCCCGGACGGGCGCCTCGTGGTGTCCGGCGAGGACTGCGGGAACCTTTCCCGGTGGGAGCTGCCGAAGGGGCGGGGGATCGAATCGCTGACGGGGCATCAGGGGCCGATGCTCGGCCTCGCGGTCACCGCCGGCGGGGAGCACGTCCTCACCGTGGGCGCGGACCGCGACCTGCGCGTGCGGGAGCTGCGGTCCGGCCGGAACCTGCGCGTGGTCACCGAACACGACGACGAGGTCTTCGCGGTCGCCGTCGCCCCGGACGGCTGGTCCGCGGTCACCGGCGGCCGGGACGGCACGGTGATCGGCTGGGCGCTCGACTGGAACCACGAACCCGGCGAGTGAGGTGACCCGAGGATGCGCTTGCCCTGGCAGCGAAAGAACCGCCCGGTACCGCCGCGCCACGGCGTGCGGGCCGAACCGACCCTGACCGGCCCTGACGAGCGGCCGTCCGGCGAATCCGGCCCGATCCGCTGGGGCGTCGGCGAAACCGTGCTCGGCACCTACCGGATCGAGGAGAAGCTGGGCGCGGGCGGCATGGGCGTGGTGCACCGGGTGCGGCACCTGGACTGGGGGCTGGACCTCGCGGTGAAGAGCCCGCTGCCGCGGATGTGGCTGTCCGGCGTGCAGCCGTTCGTCGACGAGGCCGAGGTGTGGGTCGGCCTGCCGCCGCACCCGAACGTGTGCACCTGCCACTACGTGCGTGTGCTCGGCGGGGTGCCGAGGATTTTCGCCGAGTTCGTCGAGGGCGGCACGGTCGCGGAGGCGCTGGAAGCCGGGCGGCTGCGGGACCTCGGCGGCGTCCTCGACGTCGCGATCCAGCTGGCGTGGGGGCTGCGGGCCGCGCACGAGGCCGGGGTGGTGCACCAGGATGTCAAGCCCAGCAACGCTTTGCTGACGTCCGACGGGCTGGTGAAGATCACCGACTTCGGGCTGGCCCGGGCGCAGCAACGGTCCGAAGGCGCGGCCGAGCCGGAGTCGATCCTGGTCACCCACCGCGGCCTCACGCCCGCGTACGCGTCGCCGGAGCAGTACCGCGGGCAGCGCGTCGGACGGTCCGGTGACGTGTGGTCGTGGGCGGTCACGGTGCTGGAGCTGTTCACCGGCAAGGTGACCTGGACGCTCGGCGCGTTCGCCGGCGCCGCGCTGGACGACTACCTCGCGCGCGGGGCCGCCGCCATGCCGGCCGAGGTCGCAGCCCTGCTCAGGGAGTGCTTCACCGCCGACCCGGCCGCGCGCCCGGCCGACCTCGGCGCGTTGGCGGACCGCCTGGTCTCCGCGTACGCCACCCACGTCGGGCGGGCGTACCCGCGCACGGCCACCAGCCCGGTGGCCGTGCGCGCCGACGGGTTCAACAACAAGGCACTGTCCATGCTGGACCTCGGCCGGACCGACCAGGCGAGGCAGTTCTGGGGCCAGGCACTGGAAGCCGACCCACGGCACCTGGACGCCACGTTCAACAGCAAGCTCGGCCAGTGGCGCGAAGGCGAGCTGACCGACCTCCAGCTGGTCGAGCAGCTGGAGCGGGTCCGCTTCTCACTGCCCGAATCCGAGCCCGAATCCGACCCCGGCCGGAGCCGCCTGGCGTACGCACTCGGCGTGGTGCACCTGGAACGCCGTGACCTCGTGGCAGCCAAGGCACGACTCGACGAAGCCGCGCCTGGTGACCCCGACGTCGCAGCCGCCCTCGACGCGGTCGACCACGCCGAGCCCGTCGGGCTGCGCACGCTGGAGCTGCCCGCGCAGGAGGGCAAGATCTGCCCGCTGGCCATGGCGCCCACCGGCAGGTACGCCGTCTCCGGTGGCGAGGACCGGACCGTCCGGTGGTGGGACCTGGCGACCGGCCGGCGCCTGCGGATCCTGACCGGCCACACCGATCTGGTCTGCGGGGTGGCGTTGTCCGAGGACGGCCGGTACGTCCTTTCCGGCGCTATGGACGGCACGGTCCGCTGCTGGGATCTGGTCGAAGGGACCGGCCTGCACACCCTCACCGGCAGCGGTGGCGTCCCGTTCTTCGCCGTCGCCCTGTCCGCCGACGGACAGAATGCCCTCGCCGGTGACGCGCAGGGCCGTCTGTGGTGGTGGGACCTCACCACCGGGCAGTGCCGGCAGAAGATGAGCGGACACGAGGGCGGGGTCAACAGCGTGGTCGTGCTGTCCGACGGCCATGCCCTGTCGGCAGGCGAAGACGGCACCGTGCGGTACTGGGACCTCACCACCGGCGAGCAGGTGCGCACGTTCACCGGGCACCGCGGCGCCGTGTACGTGCTCACTCCGCTGCCCGGCGACACGCGGTTCCTCTCGGCCGGGCACGACGGCGCGGTGCGGTACTGGGAGCTGGCCACCGGCCGTTGCCTGCGGGTGCTCAGCTATCCCGACCGGGTGACCGAGGTGCTCGCCACGACGATCTTCGCGGTCGCCGCCACCCCGGACGGGCGCACCGCGATCGTCGGCAACAAGGCAGGCGAGCTGACCTGGTGGGAGCTGGGCACCGGCCGCTGCCGGTGGACCGTCGACGTCGGCGGCGCGCTCAACTCGCTGATGGTGACCGCCGACGGCCGTACCGCGCTGTCCGGCGGTTTCGACCAGACCGTGCGCTGGTGGGACCTCGCACCCGGCCGCCCGGCGCCGTGGAGCTACAGCCGCCCACGGTCCACAGTGGACCTCGGCGTGCAGGCCGAGCGGTTCCACGGCCGGATCGACGCCGCGCGGGCGTTGCTCGACCGGGGTGACGCGCGCGCCGCGGCCCGGGAACTGCGTGCGGCGCGGGCGGTCGCCGGATTCGAGAACGACTTGGAGCTGGGCGAGCTGTGGCGCCGGGCCGGCCACGGTGGACGGCGCACCGCCGTCATCGGCAGCCGGCAGACCCGCCGCCTGGAAACGCCCGCCCATCTCACGAAGGCGGTGGGCATCACCGCCAATGGCCGGCGCGCTTTGAGCTCGACCGGGGACACCCGTCTGCGCTGGTGGGACCTGACCACCGGTGACTGCCTGCACACCCTCGACGCCGGCGACGGGTTCGCGTTCACCGTCGCGGTGACCCCCGACGGCAGGCATGCGGTGTCCGTCGGCGACCGGAACGTGCACTGGTGGGATCTGAACCGCGGGAAGCGCCGGGCCGCGCTGCCGATCGGCACCGATGAGGGGATGACCTTCGCGGTGGCCATCACGCCCGACGGCCGCCGCGCCGTCTCCGCGGGCACGGACCGTGTCCTGCGCTGGTGGGACCTGGCCGGCGGCCGCTGCGTGCGCACCCTGGCCGGCCACGAAGGGCACCTCAATGCCGTGGCCGTCACCGCCGACGGCCGCCACGCGCTGTCCGGCGGCGCCGACCAGACCATGCGGTACTGGGATCTGGCCACCGGGGAGTGCCTGCGCACGTCCACTCCGGACAGTGGCGGGGTGAGCGCGGTCGCGGTGACCCCGGACGGCCGGCACGCCGTGTCCGGCAGCACCACCGGCGCGGTCTTCGCCTGGGACCTGGCCACCGGCGAGGGCCGGGAGCTGCCGGGACGGCACACCGCCCAGCTCAACTCGGTCGCGATCACCGCGGATGGCCGCCACGCGCTGTCCGGCGGCGAAGACACGACCTTGCGCTGGTGGGACCTGGCCGAGGGCCGCTGCCTGCACCAGGTGAAGAACACCTACGTCGCTTCGGCGGCGATGACCCCGAGCGGCCATCACGTGGTCTCCGGCACGTCGGACGGCTCGGTGCTGCTCTGGGAAGTCGACTGGGACTACGAGTTCTGACGCCGAGCGCCGCGTCGCGGAATTCCCGGCGGCGGTAGGTTGGGATCATGGGACAAGAAGATGCCTCCGTGCCAAGCGATCTGCCCGGCAACTGGGGCCGCTGGGGCGAGGATGACGAACGCGGCACACTCAACCTGATCACCGACGAGGTCCGCGCGCGGGCCGCCGCGGAGGTCCGAACCGGACAGTCCGTGTCATTGGCGCAGCCGATCGAACCGGTGACACTGCTCGGCGGCCCGTTCGCGCCGGAGACGACCGACGGGTCGCCGGTCTTCCAAATGATCTCCCACACCGGCACCGTGCAGGCGACCGCCGACCTCATGCTGGTGACCAACCACCACCCGCGCTCCACTCACCTGGACGCGTTGGCGCACCAGACTTTCGAGGGCAAGGCCTACCCGGGCCGCCCGCTGGCGGAGTGCGTGACGCCGGTCGGCGTGCGGTTCGGGTCCACGGCCGGCTTCGCGTCCGGCATCGTCACGCGCGGCGTGCTGCTGGACCTCGCCGTCGACGGCCCGCTGCCCACCGACCACGTGGTGTCGCCGGAAGACCTGGAAGCGGCGGAAGAACGCGAGGGCGTTCGCCTCGAATCCGGGGACGCCATGGTCATCCGAGGCGGCCGGCTGCTGCGGCTCAACCAGCCCATCCCGGGCCTGTCGGTGGACAGCGTCCGATGGATGCACCGCCGCGGGGTTTCGCTGTACGTCGGCGACATCGGCGACGCCCACCCGCCGCAGGTGCCGGGCGCGCCGTCACCGCTGCACACGGTTGCCTTGGCGCGTATGGGCATGCCGCTGCTCGACGCGGCGCAGGTGGACGAACTCGCCGCGGTCTGCGCCGAACTCGGCCGGTACAGCTTCCTGCTCAGCGCCGCCCCGCCCCGCATCCACGGGTTGACCGGCGTCCCGGTCAACCCGATCGCCATCTTCTGACCGGCTTTGTCCCGGCTGCCCGGTTCAGGTGGGCCTGATCGCGGCGTACAGGAGCATGTCGACCCGCCGGCCGTTGATCTCCTGATGGCTTCGCAGCAGGCCTTCGCGTTCGTAGCCCGCGCGCTCCGCGGTGCGATGGGACGCGACGTTCCAGGGCTCGATGTACAGCTCGATCCGGTGCAGCTCCGGGAGGGACCAGGCGAAACGGGTCAGCGCGGTGAGCGCTTGGCTCGCCACCGCTCGCGCGCGGCTGCGGGGTGCGACGGCGTACCCGGCGGTCGCGCGCCCCGCGGCGATGGGCGCGAGGTGCAGCCCAGCTGTCCCGAGCGCCTCGTCGGTTT
>DASXYS010000016.1:0-99068 GCA_036502365.1 Amycolatopsis sp. | reverse complement strand
GTTAGAACCGTGATGAACACTCACGAGCCCTGGTGCTGCCCCCGGGAGCGCGCAACTCGTAGACGTCTCCGAGCCCGCCGCATCGGCCACAGGCCTTCCGCTCGCGATCCAGACCTGAGCCAAGGCACTCCGGGCACGTTTTCCGCATGACAACCCGCTTTCGGCTGGTGACTGCTGACCGCTGGGAAGCGTCGCTGTCACCGTTCGTCAACGGGGCGATCCACGGGGTGAAACCGGGATCGCCGCTACAGGCCCAGCCGGGCGTCGAGGTCGATCTTGCCGCCCGCGGCGTCCAGGATGGCGCTGATCGCCTTGTCTTCCTGGAGGTGGCCGCCGTGCTGGTCGGCGTGGGCGCGCATGAGGTTGCCGACGTGGCGTTCCGGGTTGTTCCAGTGCGGCCAGCGGCGGCGGGCGATGGTGGCGAGCGCGGGGAAGTCGGGGGTGCCCTCCGCGGCCGTGGCGTCGAGCAGCCAGTGCAGGTAGGTGCGCAGCACCGCGACCGGGAAGCTGCCCGGATGGCTGAGCCCGCCGTGGCCCGGCACGAACGTGCGGACGCCGGGGAACATCTTGTCCATCCACTCCAGCGCGTCGAGCCAGCCCGGCACCGAGCCGTGCACCGCCATCGGCGTCGCACCGACGGACAGCAGGTCGCCGGTGAACAGCGTGCCGGTCCGGGGCTCGAACAGCACCAGGTCGCCGTCGGTGTGCGCGACGCCGGGGAAGGGCACGATTTCCACGACCACGCCGCCGAGGTTGATCTCCGCGGGCGCCGTCACCGCGTACACCGATTCGGGGGCCGGGGCCTCGAGCGTGCCCCAGTGGCTGAAGCTGAACGCTTCCTCGTTCCGCTGCGGCCCGGCCCGCACGATCGGCACCGCGGCCGGCGCGGCCAGGATCCGGCCGCCGTTGCGCAGCGCGACACCCGCGCCGTTGTGGTGCGTGCCGTGCGCGTGGGTGATCACGAGCGTCAGCGGCATCTCGACCGTGGAGTACTTCCGCACGTCCTTGACCAGGTCGAGCGTGTCACGCTCGGTGCCGCAGGTGTCCACGAGCAGGACTCCGTCACGGCCCCGGATCCAGCCGCAGTTGGACACCAGCCAGTCGCTCGGACTGCGGACATAGGCGACCACGCTCGGGTCGGAATACCTGAGCGGGACGATGTTGCGCCTGATGGCGGGCATGGAATCCCCCTCGTGGGCCGTGCCGCCGTGATACCGGACCACCGCATGGTAGTGGATCACTGACCTTCGAATGGTATAGACCAAGTGGGCGTATGTCAGCAGGCCGGGGGATCGCGTTCTCACTCAGCTTCCCGGAGCAGACGGCCTCGCCCGGCAGTCGGGAGCGCTCCCGCCCCGCCCGCCTCGCGTTTCCGGTGATCATCAGGCCTGCCCGGTTCCCTCTCCCCGCACCGCCGGTTCGCGAGGAGGTTACTCCTGGAACGGCCCCGCGGCCCGGACCTGTTAGCCCGTGTGGTCCATGACTTGGCCGGATTTCAGGGGTCTGGGGCGAATTGTTGACGCGGTTGTAACAGCACGACTACATTGCGGGGCCGTTCAAGCGTCTGGACTTCATTCACATCCATGAATATCGAGGTGGTGTCGTGCGCCGCTCACGATGGTTGTCCGTGGCACTGGCCGTGGTTCTCAGCGTTTCCGGATTCGCTTTCGCCCCAGGGGTTTCGGCCACGCCGGCCGGGGCGCGCGAGCAGATCGGCCTCGACGCGGGCTGGCGGTTCGTCCGCGAGGACGTGCCGGGAGCCCAGTCCCCGGGCTTCCCGGACGCTTCGTGGACGGGTGTGGCCGTGCCGCACACCTGGAACAACCTCGACGGCCAGGACGGCGGCGGCGACTACTACCGCGGGGCCGGCTGGTACCGGAAGCACCTCACGCCCCCGCCGTCACTGGCGGGCAAACAGCTGTGGCTGCAGTTCGACGGCGTCAACACCGTCGCCGACGTCTGGGTGAACGGCGTGCTCCTCGGCCGGCACCGCGGGGGCTACGCGACGTTCCGCTTCGACGCCACGAGCGCCCTGCGGATCGGCCGCGACAACGTGATCGCCGTGCGCGTCGACAATTCGAGCCAGCCCGACGTCGCCCCGTTGAGCGCGGACTACACGTTTTTCGGGGGCATCTACCGCGACGTCTCCCTCGTCGGCGTCGATCGGCTCGGCGTCCGGATGGACGACTTCGGCGGCCCGGGCGTCTACCTCGCCCAGCGTTCCGTGACGGCGGAGGCGGCGAGCGTCGACGTCACCACCAAGGCGCGCAACAGCGGCACCGCCGCCCGGCAGGTTCGCGTGCGGACGGTGGTCACCGACGCGAGCGGCAAGGTCGCCACGACGGTGCTGTCGCCGCCGCAGGAGCTCGCCGCCGCGGCCGACGCCGACGTCACGCAGCAGGTCGAGATCCCGAAGCCGCACCGCTGGCAGGGCAAGGCGGACCCGTACCTGTACCGCGCGACCGCCGAGGTCGTCGACGCGCGCACCGGCCGGGTCACCGACTCCGTCAGCCAGTCACTGGGCCTTCGAACGTCCACTGTGGACCCGAATGCCGGCTTCTCGCTGAACGGACAGCACCTGGCCCTGCACGGCGTCAACGCCCACCAGGACCGCCTCGGCGAGGGCTGGGCCGTCGCGGACCGGCAGCGCGACCAGGACTTCGACCTGATGGACGAGATGGGCGTCAACGCGCTGCGGACCGCGCACTACCAGCAGTCCCAGCACGTCTACGACCTCGCCGATCAGCGCGGTTATCTGGTCTGGGCGGAGATCCCGCTGGTCAACGGGGTCACGGACAGTGCCGCGTTCCGCTCGAACGCCGCGCAGCAGATGTCCGAGCTGATCCGGCAGAACTACAACCACCCGTCGATCGCGTTCTGGGGTATCGGCAACGAGCAGGCGAAGAGCGACGCTGTCACGAACGACCTCCTGCAGGCGCTCGCCGGCCAGGTGAAGGCCGAGGACCCGACGCGACTGTCGACCTACGCCAACAACCGGGGCGGCCAGGATTCGGTGTCGGACCACGCCGACCTGTCGGCCTACAACAAGTACTTCGGCTGGTACGACCTGTCCGCGCCCGGCCCCGGCCCGTGGACCGACCAGCTGCACGCGGCGGACCCGGGCCGCCGGATCGCGATCAGCGAGTACGGCGCGGGCGGCAGCGTCAACCAGCACGTGGAGAACTCCACGGTGAAGCCGCCGGTCATCCCGTCGCGCACGCACCCGGAGGAATACGAAACGCTGGTCCACGAGAACTCGTGGAAGCAGATCGAGACGCGGCCCTACCTGTGGGGCACGTTCGTCTGGAACATGTTCGACTTCGCCTCGGACGGGCGCACCGAGGGCGACACGCTAGGCCGCAACGACAAGGGTCTGGTGACCTACGACCGGCAGATCCGCAAGGACGCGTTCTACTGGTACAAGGCCAACTGGACGACCACGCCGTTCGTCTACCTGACCAGCAGGCGCTGGACCGACCGCACCGCGCCGGCGACCACGGTGAAGGCGTACGGCAACGGCGTCGACACGGTCTCGCTGACGATCAACGGCGTCGCGTCCGGTGGCCCGAAGGCTTCCGCGGACCACATTTACACGTGGCCGGTCACCCTCGTCCCGGGGGCGAACGTGGTGAAGGTGACCGGTGTACGCGGAGGTCACGCTTACACGGACACGGTCACCTGGACGCTGGCCGGTTAGGTCCCAGCGCCGATCGCCGCTCACGCCCGGGTCGTGCTCCGCTCGCGCGGCCCGGCCAGCCCGGCGGTGCGGAACACCCCGTTGCGCACCGCCGCCAGCGGCGGGTACATCGTCAGGCGGCCCAGCCATTTCGCGGCCGTCGCGACGTGCTGGGCCGGGCGGCGGCGAAGCCGGTCGTAACGCCGCAACGCCACCTCGACGGCGTCCCCCGAAGTCAGCGAACGGCCCAGTGTCACGCCGTCCACCAGTGCCTGGCACGCGCCCTGGCCGAGATCGGCCGTCATCGCATGGGCGGCGTCGCCCAGCAGCGCCACGGTGCCGTGGACGTAACCGCGCGGTGGCGGCGCCAGGTAGTGCACGGCGTTGCGCAGGATTTCCGTGCCGGCATCGGGTTCCGACAGCGAACGTGCCAGCAGCGGCCCGACCGGATCGCACCAGCCCTCGAACCGGGACCGCAGCTCCGACAGCGGGAAGTCCGGCGGGGCCCAGACGGGCGCGTACCAGTTGGTCATCCCGTCCTCGGCCGGGGTGACCCCGAACTTCGCGCCGCGGCCCAGGATCTCCTGGCTCGCCTCGCCGTCACCGGGTACCAGGCCGATCCACGCCGTGTAGCCGGAGTAACGCAGCTTCGGCGCGCCGCCGAACGCGGACCGGACGGCGCTGCGGATGCCGTCCGCACCGATGACGACGTCGTACTCCGCGCGTAGCCGGTCGAGGTCGCCGGGGGAAACCGAGGTGTTCAGCCGGACCAGTTCCGCGGGCAGCGCGGTGGCGAGCAGCCTGATCAGGGCCGCGCGCGAGATCAGCACGGGCAAGTCACCGCTGCTTCTTTCAAGCCGGCCGACGTCCATCCGGGCGAGCGTGGACCCGTCGGATCGGCGGAATGTCATTTCCCGCTGCCGCACGCCGGTCGCGCGCACTTGCTCGCCGAGTCCGATCGTGTCGAGGGCCCGCAGCGCCTGCGGCCACATGCCCAGCGCCGTCCCGCGGCCGGTCAGTTCGCCGTGTCGTTCCAGCACTTCCACCTCGACCCCCGCACTCGCGCGGTGCCGAACCGCCGTGACCAGATCCTCGACGCCGCCGTCGCCGTACTCGGCTCCCAGGGCACGCGGCAGCTGACCCACCGCGCCGTCGACGCGCACGCCGGACTGCCCGCGGGCACCACGTCCAACCACTTCCGCACCCGGCACGCGCTGCTGTCCGGGGTACTGACCCACGTCGCCGGGCACGAGCACGACCGGGGCGAACTGCTGGCGGCGAGCCGTCCGGACGACCTCGCCGGCGCTCTCGCCGGTTTCGTCCGCTACCAGCTGGGCGAAGGTCGCGTCGAAACCCTGGCCCGCTACGCACTGCACCTCGAAGCCGCCTGGGACGACCACCTCCGGCACCAGCTCGCCGCGTCCGGCGCGCACGCCTTCGCCCCGCTGCTGGCCTGGCTGACGACGGCCGGCTCGCCCGACCCGCCCGCCGACCTGCGGCTACTGCTGGATCACCTCGACGGCCTGGTCTTCCACCAGCTCACGATGCCGGCTCCGGAGTTCGACCCGGAACCGTCGCTACGCCGGGTGGTGGCGATGGTCAGCCCGGCGACCGAACCAGGCTGACCGCGCCGAGGGCGATCGCGTCCGCGCCCCATCGCGAAAGCCGCACCTCGACGGGTGAACCGGACAGCAGCGGATGCCCGGCCAGTGCCGCCAGCATCGGCTTTTCCAGCAGGGCCCACGAATTCGTCACGGAACCGCCGACCACGGCGGTCGCGATGCCCAGCAGCCCGCCCGCGTGCGTGATCGCCTCGCCCAGGAACCGGCCCGCGTCGGTGAAAACCCCAACAGCTGCTTCGTCACCAGCCAAAGCGGCAGTGGCGACCGACGCGGCAGGCAGCGAGACACCCGTCGCCTCGGTGTAGCGGCGGGACAGGGACCGGCCGGACGCGTACGCCTCCAAATGACCGGGCACCCCGCAGGTGCACGGCGCGGGCCCGAAGTTCCCGACGTGGCCGATCTCGCCCGCGCCGGTGCCGCCACCGTGCAGCAGGCGGCCGTCCACATACAGAGCGCCGCCGACCCCGGTGCCGAGTGCGACGCCCAGCACGTGCTGTTCGCCCGGGTCCAGCTCGCCGAGCAGGAACGCGTTCACGTCGTTCTCTGTGCGCACCGGCACCCCGCCGAGCCGCGCGGAAAGCCCGGCGTTGACGGCGGTGCCCGCCCAGCCCGTGAACGAATCGCCGGTCACCACGATCGTGCCGGTGCCCGGGTCGACCACCCCCGCCGCGCCGACGCCGACCCCGGACAGCGCCGACGCGTCGTCCACAAGGGACCGCACCAGTCCGGCGGCGATGTCCAGGATGGCTTCTCCGCCCAGGTGCGCGCCGGAGTCCGCCGTCGCCGAGGCGAGCTTGCGGCCGCCGGAATCGCACAGCGCCACCAGTGTCTTCGAACCGCCGATGTCCACACCGGCCCAGCGCTCGCTCACGCCGCCGGGTTCACGTCCGGATCGGCCAGCGCCGCGCGCCGGCTGCGCTGCAGCTCCGGGTCCGGCACCGGCGAGGACAACAGCAATGCCTTGGTGTACGGGTGTTCCGGCGCGCGCAGCACGGTCGCGGCCGGCCCCTGCTCCACCAGCTCGCCCGAACGCAGCACCGCGACGCGGTCACACAGGCTGTCCACCACGGCCAGGTCGTGGCTGACGAACAGGCAGCCGAAGCCGAACTCCTCGTGCAGCCGCCGGAACACGTCCAGCACCGCGGCCTGCACCGAGACGTCCAGCGCGCTCGTCGGCTCGTCCGCGATGAGCATCTTCGGCCCCAGCACCAGTGCCCGCGCGAGGCTCACGCGCTGGCGCTGGCCGCCGGACAGCTCGTGGCCGTACCGGGTCATCAGGGATTCGGGCAGTTCGACGGCGTCCAGCAGCTCGCGTACCCGGTTCCGCCGCTCCGCGCGCCCGGCCGAGGTGTGCACGGCCAGGGGTCCGCGACCGTCTGGGCCACCGTCATCCGCGGGTCCAGCGACGACGCCGGGTCCTGGAACACCGCGCCGATCTGCTGCCGCACCGCCCGCGCGGCGCGCCCGGTGCCGTGCGGCAGGGGACCGCCGAGCACCTCCACGCGCCCGGACTTCGGGGTGACCAGGCCCAGCGCGCAGTTGCCGAGCGTGGTCTTACCGGACCCGGACTCGCCGACCAGCCCGACGATTTCCCCCGGCGCCACGGTGAGCGACACCGAGTCGACCACCCGCCGTCCGCCGTATTCCACGACGATGTCCGACAACGCGAGCACAGGCCGCTCCGGCGCCGCCTCGGGCTCGGGGTGCACGCCCGCGCCCAGCCGGGGCACCGCCGCCAGCAGCTCACGGGTGTACTCGGCCTGGGGCGAGCCGAACAGCTCCGTCGTCGGCGCCTGCTCGACCACCTGCCCGGACTTCAGGACCAGCACCCGGTCCGCGACGTCCGCGACCACGCCCATGTTGTGCGTGATCAGCAGGGTCGCCGTGCCCTCGGTGCCGCGGATGTCGCGCAGCAGGTCGAGGATCTGCTGCTGCACCGTGACGTCCAGCGCCGTGGTCGGCTCGTCCGCGATGATCAGCCGTGGCCCGGCCGCGAGCGCGATCGCGATCATCACGCGCTGCCTGAGCCCGCCGGACAGCTCGTGCGGGTACTGCCTCAGCCGCGCCGCCGGGTCCGGCACGCCGACCCGGCCCAGCAGTTCGGCACACCGGGTCTGGTAGTGCCGGTGCCGTTTCGGCTCGGAGTCGTGGTTGCGGATCGCCTCGGCCAGCTGGAAACCGATGCGCAGCAACGGGTTCAGCGCCGTCATGGGCTCCTGGAACACCATCCCCGCGCCCTGCCCGCGCAGCTTCCGCAGCGCCTCGCCGCGCAGGTCCAGGACGGACTGCCCGTCCAGGACGATCGAGCCGGACACCGTGGCGGACGCGGGCAGCAGCCCCAGCACGGCCAGCGCGGCCGTGCTCTTGCCGGAGCCGGACTCGCCGACCATCGCCACGATTTCGCCCGGCGCCACCGAAAGCGACAGACCGTCGACGGCGGGCGCACCGCCGCCATAGGACACCCGCAGATCGCGGAGGTCGAGCACCGGTTCGCTCATCGCCGTCCCTTCACCGCGAACGCGTCGCGCAGCCCGTCGCCGAGGAAGTTGATCGCGCACACCACCAGCACGATCGCGATGCCGGGCGGCAGGATCAGCCACCACGCGCCGTCGAAGGTGTAGGTGATGCCCTTGGACAGCATCGCGCCCCAGTCCGTGGCCGGCGCGGGCACGCCGAGGCCGAGGAAGCTCACGTATGCCACGAGCAGGATGGCGTCGGCGATCTGGAACGTCGCGTTCACCGCCACCGTGCCGATCGCGTTGGGGATGATGTGCCGGAAGACCACCCGCGTGCGGCTCGCGCCGAGCACGGTGATCGCGCGGATGTAGTCGCGTTCGCGCAGGCTCACGGTTTCCGCGCGCATCAGCCGCGCCGGGACCAGCCACGAGACGCAGCCGATCAGCAGGGCCAGCACACCGGCGCTCGGCGTCACCAGCGTCGCCGCCACCAGCAGCAGGAACAGCGCGGGAATCGCGACGCCGGTGTCGACCACCCGCATCAGCACGGTGTCGAGCCAGCCGCCGGTGTAGCCGGCGACCGCGCCCCACACCGCGCCGATCGCGGTCGCGATCAGCCCGGCCAGCACCCCGATGATCAGCGAGGTCCGCCCGGCGACCATCAGCCGGCCGAGCACGTCGTACCCGAGCTCGTCGGTGCCGAGCGGGTGCCCGCCGCCGGGGGCCAGCCGCGCGGACGCGAGGTCGGTGTGCGACTGGTCCGTGCCGTAGAGCAGCGGGCCGAGGAAGCAGAAGAGCACCACCAGCACGAGCAGGATCGCGCCGGCCACGGCCGTGCGCCGGGCGAGCAGTCGCGAAAGGACGGTCATGACCGCGCCCCCTTCACCCGCACACGCGGGTCGATGAGCAGCTGCAGCAGGTCCGCGAGCAGGGAGCCGACCACCGTCGCGATCGCGATCACCAGCACCACCCCGAGTAGCACCGGGAAGTCGGCGTTGCGCGCGGCGGTCCAGAACAGCAGCCCGACGCCGGGGTAGTTGAACATCGACTCCACCACCAGCGAGCCGCCGAACACCGTCGGCACGTAGTAGCCGAGCATCGAGACCACCGAGGTCAGCGAGTTGGGCCAGACGTGGCGCCAGACGATCGTGCGCTCCGGCGTGCCCTTCGCCCGCGCCGTGCGGACGTAGTCCTCGGCCAGGTTGTCCAGTGTGGACGCCCGCATGTACCGGCTGAACACGGCGAGCGCGGCGCCCGTCCCGGCCAGGATCGGCAGCACGAGCGAGCCCGGCTGGGACAGTAGATCGCCGATTGTCTCGCCTTGCGCGGCCTGCGCCGGGAACCACGGCAGCACCTGCGCGAACAGGATGATCAGCACCAGCGAAAGGAAGAACACCGGCGTCGCATACAGCACGAAGGTGAACGCTGTGGTCACGTGATCGGAGACCTTGCCGCGGCGGACCGCCTGCCAGACGCCGACGGGCAGGGCCACGACGATCGCCAGCAGCGTGGAGACGACCGTGAGCAGCAGCGTTTTCGGCAGCCGCTCGCTCAGCAGCGTGGTCACGGGCGAATTCTGCGTATAGGAGTCGCCGAGGTCGCCGTGCACCAGCCGCACCAGGTAATCCCAGTACTGCACGGGCAACGCCTTGTCGAAGCCCTGGGCGGAGTTGAACGCGTCGATCTGCGCCTGCGTGGCCTTCACCCCGAGCACGCCGCGCGCGGGCCCGCCGGGCAGCAGGTGCAGCAGCACGAACGTGACCACGGTGACCAGCAGGACGACGATCACGGCCAGCACCAGCCGGCGGAGGATGTACCGGGTCATCGCTTCACCTCGTCCAGAACCAGCGTTGGGGCTGCAGCCCGGCGAGCGGGTCCTGGCTCATGCCGTGCAGCGCGGTGTCGATCGCCGAGACCTGGTACGGCGGGTTGGGCAGCCAGAGCACGGGCAGCTGCTCGGTCAGGTAGGCGCTGTAGTCGAACATCGGCTGCTGCGAGGCGGACAGGTTCGTCGCGGTGATCAGCTCGTCCGCGTGTTTGTCGCTGTAGCTGCCGAAGTTCGTCCCGGCGCCGGTCGCGAACAGCTGCTCACCGCTGGGGTTGGCCGGGAAGTACCAGCTGCCCTGCGTGCCGAAGTAGGACAGCTGCCAGGAACACGACGCGTCGGACGGCTCGCACGCGGTCCCGTTCGCCAGCACAGTGTTCAGCGGCTGCGCGTTGACCTTCATTTCGACGCCGATCCTGGAGAACTCCGACCGAAGCTCCTGCATGGTGCCGTCGGTCTCGTCGGAGCCCGATTCGGTCAGCATGGTGAGGGAGAGCCGAGTGCCGGCCGCGATGCCCTCGCCGCACAGCTGCGGCGCGGAGCACGCGAGTACTCCGTCGGAGCCGGGTTTCCAGCCGTGGTCGGCCAGCAGCTTCCGGGCGGCGTCGAGGTCGAACGGGTACGGGTTGGTCTTTTGCCGCTGCGACAGGTACTTCGTGTCGTTGTCCTGCGGGACCGGGCCGTAGTCCACCCGGGCGGAGCCGCGCCAGATCACCGACGTGATGGCGTTCTGGTCCACCGCGTGCTGCAGGGCCTGGCGCACGTACAGCTGCGAGAAAACCTTGCCCAGCTGCGGGTTGTTGAAGTTGTACGGCGAGTACGTGATGGACCAGCCGTTCCACGGTTCTAGCCGGTAGCCCTCCGCCTCCAGCTTCGATTGCTGGCCCAAGTTCGACGTGGGCACGTAGCCGTAGTCGACGCCGCCCGCGCGCAGCACGTTGTACTCGGCCGAGGAGCTGGTGAAGGTCAGGAACTTCACCGTGTCCAGCTTCGCCGGGTCGGGGCCGGTGTACTTCGGGTTCTTCGTCAGCGTCACCTCGCCGGCGGCGGTGAACCCGGAGAGCGTGAAGGGCCCGTTCACGACCTTCCACAACGGGTTCGTTGCGTACGTGCCGAGTTGTTTGGCCTGTCCCACCAGGAAGTCGAACACCTGCTTCGCGCCGGCCGGGTCGCGGTCGTGGTCGCCGACCGGGCCGTCCGCGCTGGTGCGGTCCCACGCCCGCTGCGGCATCGGGACGACCAGGCTGAGCTGGTTGGCGGTGAACCAGTCCGGGTTGTACGCCTTGTCGAGCGTGAGGGTGAAGGTGCGGTCGTCGACGGCGTGGAAGGCCTTGATGTTGTCCGGCATCAGGCCTTCGGAGTACTTGCCCCAGTTGTCCTTGCCCGCGCGGACCAGGTTGAGCCAGAACTCGACGTCGCGGCTGGTCACCGGGTCGCCGGTGGACCAGGTGAGCGGCTTGAGCGTGATCGTCACCGTCTTGCCGTCGGCCGAGTACTGCGGCGGGCCGGCGGCGCTGCTCGGGTCGTTGAGCGCGACCGAGCCGGAACTGCCGTCGTAGTTGTACAGCGGCACGAACATCGTGGCCCGGATGGCGCCGTTGTAGCTCGCACCGTATCCGGGGATCGCGATCGGCATGATCCAGTTCGGGGTCGCCGAGGGCGGCAGCGCGAACCGCGCGGTGCCGCCGGTCCGGGGCGCTCCGGAGCCACCGCCGTGCTGCTCCTGGCTGCCCGCGCAGCCGGACAGTGCGAGCACGGAGGCGAGCGTGACCCCGAGCGCGGTGCGCCACGGGTGTCGAGCCATCGCCATCACTTCCAACACAGTTGATGTAAGTCGGAATCCGGGGATTGGGTGGGTTCCTGGTTGCCGTGTAATCTCGCATGGGTGCCGGGAAAAGCCAAGAGGCGATTTCCGGGTCGAGTTTCCGGATAGTTACATCAGATCTGAAGTAAGTAGGTGACGGCCGTGGCCGACGATCCCGCCGGGCTGTTGCGCCTGCTCTGGCTGATCGCGCACGAGCACGCGGTGTCCCGGGTGGACCTGGCGCGGGTGCTCGGGCTGCCGCAGTCGACGATTTCCGTGCGCACGCAGGCATTGCTGACCGCGGGGGTGCTCACGGAGCACGGCGAGGGCCGGTCCGCGGGTGGCCGCCGGCCGAAGCTGCTGTCGGTGAACGCCGGGTTCGGCCACGTCTGGGCGGCCGACGTCGGTTCGCGCCACGTCCGCATCGGCGCCCTCGACATCGCCGGCACGCTGCTGCACGTGGACGAGCGGCCGCTGGACATCAACCGTGAGCCGGGAGAGGTCGTGACGGAGTTCGCCGCGGCCGTGCGCGAGGTCGCGGCGGAGGCGGACTGCCCCGGGCGCTCGCTCGGCGTCGGGGTCGCGTTCCCCGGCCCGGTCGACGTCGGCGCGGGCACGATCACGCTGCCGTCCCGGATGCCGGGCTGGCGCGGGTTCGCGGTGCGCGAGGCGCTGCGCGAGCACTTCGAGCAGCCTGTGGCCGTGGACAACGACGCGAACCTGCTGGCGCTGGGCGAATCCGTGGCCGGCTCGCCCGGGCGGACCCTGCTCGTGGTCAAGGCGGGCACGGGCATCGGGTCCGGCCTGGTGATGGCCGGCCGGCTCTACCGCGGCCGCGCCGGGGTGGCCGGCGACATCAGCCACGTACGCGTGCCGGTGGCCGGCGAGCGGCCGTGCACCTGCGGCAACCGCGGCTGCCTGGAGACGGTTGCGAGTGGCGCGGCGCTGGTCGCCCAGCTGCGTGAGCAGGGAGTCGACCTGGAGAGCACCGCTGAGGTGATGGCCACCGCGGAGGACGGTCACCCGGCGGCGACCACGGCCGTCCGGCGCGCCGGGCTGCAACTGGGCGAGGTGCTGGCCACGGTGGTCAACTTCAGCAATCCGGACGAGGTGCTGCTCGGCGGTGCGCTGTCCGGCTCGGAGGCGTTCATGGCCGCGGTGCGCGGCGCCCTTTACGAGCGCTGCCTGCCGCTGGCCACGAGGGAACTGAGGATCGACCGCGTGCGCTTCGGCGCCGACGCGGGGCTGTACGGCGCGGGCGCGCTGGTGCTGGACGAGGTGTTCGACGAAGCGATACGGAGCGGGCGATGAGGAAACTGCGGGTCGGGATCACCGGGATCGCCATCGAGTCGAGCACGTTCTCGCCGCATCGGTCCACTGTGGACGACTTCCACGTGACGCGGGGTGACGAGCTGCTGGCGCGGTACGACTTCCTGCGGGAGCGGCCGGAATGGACGGAAGACGTCGAGTGGGTGCCGCTGGTGCACGCCCGTTCGCTACCCGGCGGCGCGGTGACCGAGGAGGCGTACGCCGAGCTGTCCGGCGAAATCCTGGAACGGCTGCGGAAAGCGGAAGGCCTCGACGGGTTGTTCTTCGACATCCACGGGGCGATGAGCGTGGCCGGCCGCACCGACGCCGAGGGGGAGCTGGCGGCGCAGGTGCGCGCGATCGTGGGGCCGGACGTGCTGGTGTCGGCGTCGATGGACCTGCACGGCAACGTCTCGCGTGAGCTGGCTACGGCGCTGGACCTGATCACCTGCTACCGCAAGGCCCCGCACACCGATGCGTGGGACACGCGCGAGCGCGCGGCGCGCAACCTGGTCGCGCGACTGCGTTCCGGTGGGAAGCCGAAAAAGGCGTGGGTACAGGTGCCCGTGTTGTTGCCGGGGGAGAAGACGAGCACACGGCTGGAGCCGGCGAAGAGCGTGTACGCCGCCGTGGACGAGGTCGAAGCGCTCGAAGGAGTGCTCGACGCGGCCATCTGGGTCGGCTACGCGTGGGCGGACGAGCCGCGCTGCCAGGCCGCCGTGGTCGTCACCGGCGATGACGAGGAGGTGATCACCGCCGAGGCCACCCGGCTGGCGAAGTCCTATTGGGACGCTCGCCGCGACTTCGCTTTCGTCGCCCCCACCGGCACGTTGCCGGAATGTCTGGAGCAGGCGGTGAAGTCGGCCGAGCGCCCGTTTTTCATCAGCGACTCCGGCGACAACCCGACGGCGGGCGGGGCCGGGGACACGTCGTGGACGCTGGACGTGCTGCTGCGAACACCGGCCATTGTGGACTCCGAGCTGACCACCCTGTACGCGGCGATCGTGGACCCGGCCGCCGTGGCCGCCGCCGTCGAAGCCGGGCTCGGCGCGACCGTGACGGTGGAACTGGGCGGGAAAGTCGACGCCGGCCCACACGGCCCGGTGCCGGTGACCGCGCGCGTCGGGGCGATCGACGACGCCGACCCGGTCGCGGGCACGGCCGTGGCGCTCGCCGTCGGCGGCCTGCGGGTGATCGTGACGGCGCGGCGCAAGCCGTATCACCTGGAGTCGGACTTCCTCGCCCTCGGCCTGCACCCGCGTGCGGCCGACGTCGTGATCGTCAAGATCGGCTACCTCGAGCCGGAGCTGTACGAGATGGCGGCGGACTGGTTGCTCGCGCTCACACCCGGCGGCGTCGACCAGGACCTCCTGCGCCTCGGGCACGTCGCGATCGAGCGGCCGATGTTCCCGTTCGACGAGGCGATGCCGGCTCCGGCTCTGCGTCCCGAGCTGCTTTGAGCGAAGCGGCGGTGAGCGCGCCGTACGCGAGGTGGTCCAGCCATTGCGGCCACTGCGGCAGCGCGCGGATCGCGGGGTAGCGCCGGGCGGCCAGCCCCAGGTCCAGCGCGGCGATCACCGCGCCCGCGGCCAGCCCGTCCGCGACCGAAAGCGGACGGCGCCGATCCAGGCCGGCGAGCGCGGCCGTCCAGCCCGCGGAGACCACGACGTGCGCGACGGCGCCGCCGAGCACACTCGCCCGGCCGCCGGGCAGCAACGTGCCCGCCGCCCGCGTGGCCGCCAGCGGGTCACGCCTCGTCAGCAGCGCGTGCACGGTAGACGGCAGTCCGCTGACGGTCGCCGCCAGGGCCCAAGCTCTGATCACGCGGTTCATTCGCTGCCGCCTCGGGCCTGTCCGGCTGTCATCCCAAGTCCGGTCATGCCAAGCCCCCGGATCTCGGTAATTTTCTTGATGACGTCAGCGGGACTGAGCCGCGCATCGTTCTCCGCCGCCGTGGCGGCCTTGGCCTGATCACGGAAGGTGCCCTCATCCAGCACCCGCCGCCCCGGTAGCGGCGGCCCGGGCGGCTTTGCTCAGCTGATCGGCGCACGTTGACCTCGTGGCCCGCGACCACCGGGCCGATCACGTCGAGCATTTCGGCCACGACCAGGCCGGGTGCCCAGGCCCGCGCGAGAATGATCGTTTCGCCGCCGCCGAGGTCCACGCGGGAGCCGCCGAAGATCTCCCCGATGAGTTCGGGCCCGACCGTGTCCCGCGCACCGCCGCTGGTCGCCGCGCGCGGCATGCCCGGCCTCGACCGCAGCCCGCATCAGCGGCCCAACGGCAGCACGTGGCCATACGCGGGAGCGGCGCTGAAGAGAATTCGCATGAGACCGAACTTACTTGAGCGGGTGCGGACTTCGCGTACGCAAGAATTGCTCAGATCTGGTGGCTGGACGGTGTCCCGTGTGGATCGGGCCGCAGGACGTAGTCGTAGGTGAGGGTGTAGTAGGGCTGATCGAGGCCGCGGGCGCGGTAGTCGCCGGGATCGTCGTGGCGGGTGGTGGTTTTGACCGCGGCGGCGGGGACGGGGCCCTCGATGGTGCCGGCGGCCAGCGGGTCACCGTCGAAGTAGATCTGGGTGGTCAGCGGCAGGCATCCGTCGGCGGAGACGATCGAGTGGATGTGCAGCGGGCGCAGGCCGGGAAGCTGCAACGCGTCGGCCAGTGCGGCGAGCGGGCTGCCCGGGGCGAACCCGAAGGTTTCGATGCCGGGCATCACGGTGCGGAACTCGTAGTGCCCGCCGGCGTCGGTGACGATCTTGGCGCGGAGGTTGTAGACCGGGATGCCGGTGGCGTCGTTGGGGATGTCGAGCGGCTCGAAGTCCTTGGCGCTCACGCCGGAGTAGATGTTGTCGGCGTCGATCTGCCAGACGTCGAGGACCGCGCCGGCCACCGGGTCACCGGCGGTGGTGTGCACGGCGCCGGACACGATCAGGGTTTCGCCGGGCTCGTCGGAGCGCATGGGCAGTACGGCGGGGCTGGGCAGGACAGGGGCATCGGGGAGGTGCGCGGGGCCTTCCAATTCCCAGTAGCTTGCCCCGTCCTTCTCCGGGTGGGCGTAGCCGGCCCCTTCGGTTCCTTTGAGGACGGTCTTCAGGAACAGGATGCTCACCAGGTCCAGTTCACCGGCGGTGGCGGTCTGCTTCAGCCATTCGATCGCGGCGGCCATTTCCTCGACGGTGATCCGGTGGTCGAGGATGACGTCGTCGACCGCGCAGCGCAGATCGGCGAACACGACCTGCAGGCGGGTCTCGGGCTTGGTCACGTACATTCCTTCCGTTTCGGCAAGCGGCTCGGACGTTGGTGCAGCGCCGATCAGCGAGATGTTCGATCGCCGGCCCCCTGGTAGTAAGCCTGGCCGACGGCCTAGACGGGTGCGCGCAGGTGAGCGGCCGCCTCGTGCACGTCCCAGAACTCCGGAGCGTCCACCATGCGGTCACCGGAAGGCGCGGGGATCAGGGCCCCGTTGAGCCCGAGTTCGACGACGGCGTACAGCCGCGGCTATCGCGGCGTTCGTCGGACCTTGCAGGGCGACGGCCTCGGCCGCTGCCCGGTTCTGCAAACTCGGCGTCATCCGTGGCGGCGATGCGATCGTCTCCCAGATCCAGCAGGGCCGACATGACCTCGCTTTCGACGGCCCAGCGCATCATCGGCTCGGCGAGCCGAGGGTCCTGTCGCTGCCAGGCCTCGATCACCTCGGTGGTGGCCATGTGCCCTTCCCGCCCGTCGATCTTCATCGAGCTTCGAGCTGATCACTTGAACATTCAAGCGATAGGGTTATCCACCTTGGCGTGAACTTTCAAGTCACTCTGCGGCGACTTAGACTGCGTGCATGTCCGACCAAGAGGAATCCGGGGTGGCCAAGCCACAGTGGCTTACCGCTGACGAACTTGAGGCGTGGCGCGGGTTCATGAAGCTCCTGCAGAGACTGCCCGCCGCGCTCGGGTGGCAGCTTCAGCAGGACTCGCAGCTCAGCTTCATCGAGTACTACGTGCTGGCGCTCCTGTCCGAGCAGCCGGGGCGCCGGATGCGGATGAGCGAGCTCGCGAGCCTGGTCAACTCGGAGCTGTCACGCCTGTCTCATCTGGTCGGCCGCCTCGAGAAGCGTGGTTTTCTTTGGCGCGAGCCCGATCCGCGCGACGGGCGGTACACCCACGCGATCCTGGCCGACGCCGGTTACGCCTACCTGGAGGAGGCGGCACCCGGGCACGTCCGGCAAGTCCGCGAGCTGTTCATCGACGTCCTCGACTCGAAGGAACTGCACGCGTTGCGCCAGTGTTCCGACAAGGTCGTCGCCCGCCTCGACCGCGCGTCGCGGTAGCTCGGAACCGAATGCCGTTCCACCAGGCCGGCGACTCGCGGCTTGACATGCAGTCATTTACCTGCCTTACTGTGAGTGTGCAACCGGAGCTGGACAAAGTCTTCAAGGCGCTCGCCGACCCGACCCGGCGCTACCTGCTCGACCAGCTGCACGAGGACAACGGCCTGACGCTGAACGAGCTGTGCCGGCGCGTGGACATGACGCGCCAGTCGGCGACGCAGCACCTCGCCGTCCTCGAAGCGGCGAACTTGGTCAGCACGGTCCGCCGTGGCCGGGAGAAGCTGCACTACCTGAATCCCGTGCCGCTGCACGAAATGCAGGAGCGGTGGGTCGGGAAGTTCGAACGCCCCCGGCTGCACGCACTGAGCGCCGTCAAACGCCGAGCAGAGGAAAACATGACCGACAAGCCGAGTTTCGTCTACGTCACCTACATCGAAAGCACCCCGGAGAAGGTCTGGGAAGCGCTTACCGACGCGGACATCACCGCGTTGTACTGGGGCCACCGCAACGAATCCGACTGGCAGGAGGGTTCGAGCTGGGCCCACGTGCGCGCCGACGGATCGGGCATCGCCGACATCAAGGGCGAGGTGGTCGAGAGCAAGCCGCCGAAGCGGCTCGTCACCAGCTGGTACGACCCGAACGGGCCGGAGGATCAGGTGCCCTCCCGCGCGGACTTCGACATCCAGCCGTACCAGGGCATTGTGCGCCTCACCGTGACCCACACCGACCTCGCCGACGCCAAGGCCCATCGCGACATCTCCGGCGGCTGGGCAGCGGTGCTGTCGAACCTCAAGTCCTTGCTGGAGACGGGGAAGCCGCTGTCGCTGGAGCCGTGGAGAGCGCAGTAACAGTCTGCGCCAGACAGGGGCTCTGCGCTTAAGGAAGGCTCTGCGTCCGAGGAGGCCTCTGTGTCTGAAGCTCGCTTTCTGGTGGCAGCACTTTGGTGTCGCGGCTTTGGATGAGGCCGGGCTACTGGCCGCGCGGGTAGTCAGTCATCCCGGCGGTCAGCGCGTGTCCGGTTGTTGTGCCTGGGCCCGGGCCTGGGCGACCCGGGTGCCGGCCTCTCGGTCCGAGATGCGCAACATCTCGTGCAGCATCGTGGCAGTGTCGGGATAGCCGAGCGCCCGGGCCGATCCCCGCCGCTCGGCCTCGCCGACCAGTTCGGCCATCCTCGCATGCCAGCAAAGGCGAAACCTGGGACCCGGCAAGTCCGGCGCCAAATTCGCCCACAGTGGATGCATGACGCAGAGATTCGGCTATTTGTCGACACCCTCGTAGGTCCCGCGGGTGAAGCGTTTCGAGAAGATGAAGTACACCACCGCCACCGGGAGTGTCATCAGCAGCGCGGCGGCCAGCTTCAACGGGAACTGGTTGCCCTGGCCGAGCTGGCCGGACACCAGGGTGGCCACGCCCGAGGTCAGGGTGTTCAGTGCCGGATCCTGCCGCGAAACGATGAAGTGCGGCAGCTCGTTCCAGGAGCCTTGGAACGAAAGGATGGTCAGCGTGATCAGGGCCGGGCGCGACATCGGCAGCACCACGGACCAGAACGTGCGCAACGGCCCGGCGCCGTCGATCCGGGCGGCCTCCTCCACACTCACCGGCACCGTCTCGAAGAACTGCTTCATGATGAACACCCCGGTGGCGTCGACCAGCAGCGGCACGATCATCGCCGCGTAGGTGTCGTACATGCCGAACTGGTTCAGCACCAGGAACTTGGGGATCAGCAGCACCACGCTCGGCACGGCGAGCACGGCCAGCACCGCGCCGAACACCGTGGTCCGGCCGCGGAATCGCAGCCGCGCGAGCGCGTAGCCGGCCAGTGAGTCGAACACCACCCGCCCGACCGTGACCGAGACCGAGACGAAGACGGAGTTCACCGCCCAGCGCGGGAAGTCCTGCTGGGCCAAGGCGCCGAACACCGCCACGGACCACTCGTGCGGCCACGGGGTCAGCGGGTGGGCCGTGGCGTCGGCATCGGTTTTGAACGCCGTGCCGAGCTGGATCAGGAAGGGGTAGATGTAGACGGCCGCGACCACGGCGAGCACGGCGTAGCCCGCCCAGCGCAGCGACCTGCGTTGCCTCATTTGCCCTTCTCCCGCAACAACCAGCGCTGCCCCAGCGTGAACAGCACGATGACCACGAACAGCAGGAACGCGATCGCCGAGCCCTGCCCCCACTCCTTGCCGATGAACGACGTCGAGTAGGACAGGTAGGCCGGCGTGAGCGTGGTCTTCGCCGGCTCGCCGCGGCTGAGCACGTACACCTGGTCGAACACCTGCCAGGTGCCGATCAGGCCGAGGGTGAGCACGAGGAACAGCGTCGGCCGCAGCTGCGGGAGCGTCACGCGCCAGAACCGCTGCCACGGCCCGGCGCCGTCGATCAGCGCGGCCTCGTCCACACTCGGCGGCAGGTTCTGCAGGGCCGCGTAGAACATCAGCATGAACCCGCCGGTCGAGGTCCACACCACGAGCACGATGATCGAGCACATCGCCACACTGGGCCCGGAAAGCCAGTCCCACCAGGACAATCCCATGAAGCTGCCGGCGGTCAGCGCCTGCGGCGGGCTCGTCACCCCGAGTCCGTGCAGGAGGAGCTGGAAGACCCCGCGCGGGTCGGCGAACCAGCTGGGACCGTTGACCCCGAACAGCCCCAGCGCGGCGTTCACCGTGCCCGTGCTGGAGAAGAGGAACAGGAACACCACCGAGATCGCGACCGAGCTGGTCACGGTCGGGAAGTAGAACGCGGTCCGGAAGAACTGCTTGCCCTTGAGCCGGCGCTGGTTCAGCACCATGGCGAGCCCCAGCGCCAGCGCCGTCTGCAGCGGCACCACGAACAGCACGAAGTAGGCGTTGTTGCGCACGCTCGTGGCGAAGTTCCGCTGGGTGAGCCCCGGGTCGGTGAGCAGTGCGGCGTAGTTGTCCGCGCCGACGAAGTGCACCCGCGAAGACAGCGGGCTGCCGTTGCCGGTCCAGTCGCTCACGCTCACCCACAGCGCCATCAGGATCGGCACCACCATGAACAGGCCGAGGACCACCAGCGTCGGGGCGAGGAACAGCCAGCCGGCCCGGCCTTCGCGACGGAGCGGGCTCCGCCTGGGTGCCCGCCCCCGCCGCGAGGGGGATGGGGGCGCGGCGGGGGCGGGAGCTGTGGTGCGCGCGCTCACTGGCCCAGTGCGGCAGTGGTGTTGGTCTGCAGCTGCGTGAGGATCTGCTTGGGGTCCGCGCCGGGCAGCTGCTGGATCTGGGCGTCGAAGTCGGTCAGCACCGGGTCCATCTTGGTGAGCGTCACCGGGCCGTGCGCCGACTCGGCGCCGGCCAGGAAAGCCGCCTGCTGCGGGAAGTCCTGCTGGTACTGCGTGCGCACCGACTGCCGTGACGGCATCACGCCGAACGTCTTCGCGAACGCCAGCTCCTGCGGCGGCGCCATCAGTGCGTCGACGAGTTGCTTGGCCTGGGTCTGGAACTTGCTCTTCGCGGCGATGCCCCAGCACTGCGTGAACGAGAGCGTGCCCGGCCCGGCCGGGCCCGCGGGCAGTGGCACGACGCGGTACTTCAGGTCGGGGTGGTCCTTGGCCAGCCCGCCGACCATCCAGTTGCCGTCGATGCTCATCGCGGCTTTGCCCTGGCCGAACGCCTCGCCGGAGTCGCCGGCGCCGAGCTGCTTCGGGTACTTCGCCGCACCCGAGGCCAGCAGGTCACGCACGTAGGTGAGTGCCTGGAGGTTCTGCGGGGTGTCGGCGGTGGCCTTCTTCTGGTCGGCGTCGAGCGGCCAGCCGCCGGCCTGCACCAGGAACGCGCCGACGCGGTCACGGGTGTTGTTGAAAACGAGCCCGGCGCGGCTGCTCGTGGTGAGCTTCTGCGCGACGGCCTTCAGCTGGTCCCAGGTCTTCGGCACGTCGTTGTCGGTGAGGCCCGCGGCGGCCCAGGCATCGGTGTTGATGCCCAGCGCCAACGTGGAGAAGTCCTTGGGGACGCAGTAGAGCTTGCCGTCCTTGGTGAACGTGGTGCGCAGCGTCGGGTAGAGATCGTCCTTGTAGGACACCGAATCCCCGTACGGCAGCATTTCGTCGGCGTAGCCCTCGAACTTGGTGGCGTCCACGGCGAAGACGTCCGGCGGGCTGCCCGCGGCGAAGCCCTGGCTGAGCTGCTGCGGCAGGTCGTTCGCGGCGATCACCTCGGCCGTCGAGCCGCCGCTGGCCGCGCTCCACTTGGCCGTGGCATCCTGCATGGCTTTCAGCTCGGCGCCGCCGCTGGAGGCGATCATGAGCTTGAGCGAGGCAGGCCCGGACTGCTGGGTCGCGGGTGCCGTCGAATCGCCGAACCCGCCGCCGCACGCCGTAAGCGTGAGCAGCAGCCCGGTCGCGGTGACGGCACCGGCCGTGCGGGAGAGCGTGTGACGCATCGATCCTCCTTGATCGTGCAGGTGGGGTGGGGAAGTCAGGTCGTGCGCAGCACCAGTCGCGGGGGCAGCAGCGCCGACGCGGGGCCGGGCTCGCCGCGCAGCATCACGCGCAGCTGGCGGACGCATTCGGCGGCGACCTCGGCGATCGGCTGCGCGACGCTGCTCAGCCCGAGCACCGCCGCGGTCGGGGTGTCGTCGAAGCCGATCACGGAAGCGTCGGCGCCGAGCCTCAAGCCGCGGTCGCGCAGCTCGCCGACCACGCCGAGAGCCAGCGAGTCGCTGGCACAGACGAACGCGGTGGGCGCGAGCGGCTCGTCGAGCAGGCGCGCGGCGGCCGAGCGGCCGCCTTCGACGCCGTCGAACACCGCTGCCTCACGCCGTTCGGGGATGCCCGCCTCGGCCAGCCCGGCCGACCAGCCGGCCCGCCGGTCGTCACCGGTCTCGGAGCCTGTGGGCCAGCCGACGAACGCGATCCGGCGATGGCCCTGGCGCACCAGGTGGTCGGTGGCCAGCCGCGTGCCGCGCGCGCCGTCGACGTCGACCCACGGGTGCTCCTGCTCGGCGCCCCACGGGCGGCCGAAGGTGACGAACGGCAGCTCGCGCTCCCGCAGCCAGCGCGTGCGGAGGTCGTCGTGGTGGGTGTGGGTGAGCACGAAGGCGTCGACACCGACGGAAGCGATGAGATCGGCGTACGCACGTGTCTCGGACTCGTCGTCGGTCGCGGTGAAGAGCATGATCCGGTGCTCGTACTCCTCGGCGGTGGCGGTGAGCGAGTGCAGGAACTGGTCGAGGACCACGCCGCTGACGCCGTTGCCGACCGGCGCGATGCGCAGCCCGATGATCTGCGAGCGCGTAGTGCGCAGCTGGCGCGCGGCGGTGTGCGGGCGATAGCCGAGACGCTGGATCGCCTCGAGCACCCGTTCGCGGGTCTCCGGGCTGACCACCTCGGGGGAGTTGATCACGTTCGACACCGTCTGGCGGGAGACAGCGGCTGCCTCCGCGACCGAGTTCAGCGTCGCCCGCTGTGTCATGCCCGCTCCTCCTCGCCTGCGTGTTTGCCGATTTGAACGTTCAACCTGGCGGCTACTTTGAACGCTGGACGTTGACCTGTCAAGACTTCCCCGGAACTTGACACGGACCTGGTTTGATCGATCCAATCGACGTACCCAACCCCCTCCGGAGGACGTCCCCATGCAGCCGCTGCTCCACGACCTCGCGATCGCCCTGCGAGCGCCGACTGTCGTCTTCTCCGGCCGCGACGGCCAGGTCCGCGGCGACGGCACCCAGGGTCTGCTGCACGGTGACCTGCGCTTGCTGAGCGAGGCCGTGGTGACGGTCGACGGGCACGAGCCGGTGCCGATCGGCGCCGAGGAGCCGTCGGCCGCCCAGGCGAGTTTCACCGGGCTGGTGCGCCACCTCGGCGACCCCGGCCCGGACCCGACGGTGTGGCTGCGCCGCCACCGCCGGGTCACCGCGACCGGGATGACGGAGGAACTGGAGCTGGTCTCCCACGCTGCCCGCCCCGCGGAGTGCGTGGTCGAGCTGGTGCTGGCCGCGGACTTCGCGGCGATCGAGGTGATCAAGTCCGGCGCCCGCGAGGCCCGGGTGGTGCCGTCTCCGGTGGACGGCGGGATCCGCTGGACGTCCGGCTCGGCGTCGGCCACCGTCACCACGGATGCCGAGGCCACTGTGGACGGTGACCGGGTGTGGCTGCGGTGGCGGGTGAAGGCGGCCGGGACCGTCCGCCTGCGCTGGACGCTGAGCGCGGCCGACCCGGACTCGCT
Organism: Amycolatopsis sp.; assembly: GCA_036502365.1. Lineage (GTDB taxonomy): Bacteria > Actinomycetota > Actinomycetes > Mycobacteriales > Pseudonocardiaceae > Amycolatopsis. The sequence continues at coordinate 75,869 of DASXYS010000016.1, read as the reverse complement.
GTTCGTGCCCGGCACCTCCGTGGCGCTCGCGGCACCGGTGGTCCAGGCCGACGACCGGCGGTTCACCGCGCTGCTGAACCGCTCGCTGACCGACCTCGACGGGCTGCTGCTGGCCGAGCGCGAACACCCCGAGGACGTGTTCGCCGGCGCGGGCGCGCCGTGGTTCCTCACCCTGTTCGGCCGCGACAGCCTGTGGGCGGCGCGGCTCGCGCTGCCGTTTTCGGTGGATCTCGCCGGCGGCACCCTGCGCACCCTCGCGCGGGCCCAGGGCGAGCGGAGTGACCCGGCGACCGGCGAGATGCCCGGCAAGATCCTGCACGAGCTGCGCCGGGCCGACTTCGAGGTGAACGGGATGTCGCTACCCGCGCGCTATTACGGCACGATCGACGCGACCGCGCTGTGGGTCTGCCTGCTGCACGACGCGTGGCGGTGGGGACTGCCCGAAGACGAGGTCCGAGCGCTGTTGCCGAACCTGCGCGCTGCGCTGTTCTGGATCACCGGGCTCGCCGACACCGACGGCGACGGCTTCGCCGAGTACCTCGACGAGACCGGCCGCGGCCTGGCCAACCAGGGCTGGAAGGACTCCGGCGACGCGGTGCGGTTCGCCGACGGCACGCAGGCCGCGCCGCCCGTCGCGCTCGCCGAGGTGCAGGGCTACCAGCACGAGGCCGTGCTGCGGGCAGCCGAACTGCTGTCGGCGCTGGGGCAGCCGGCCGACGGGCTGGTGGACTGGGCTTCGGCGCTGCGGGCGCGGTTCCGCTCCGCGTTCTGGGTGTCCACTTCGGAGGGTCATTTCCCGGCGCTGGCCCTGGACGGCGAAAAGCGGCCAGTGGATTCGCTGACCAGCAACATCGGCCACCTGCTCGGCACCGGGCTGGTCGACGCGGCCGAGAGCGAGGAGATCGGTGCGCTGCTGCTCGGGCCTGCCTTGGCTCCAGGGTTCGGGCTGCGCACCATGGCGTCGACGGCCGGCGGGTTCTCGCCGCTGAGCTACCACTGCGGTTCGGTGTGGCCGCACGACACGGCCGTGGTGGTGCGCGCGCTGAGCGAGTCCGGTCAGTCCGCGCGTGCCGTGGAGCTGGGCATGCAGCTGGTCCGCGCAGCCGGGGCGTTCGGCAACCGGATGCCGGAGCTGTTCGCGGGCTACGGGCCCGAAGACGTCGATGCGCCGCTGCCGTACCCCGCGTCGTGCCGTCCGCAGGCCTGGTCCGCGGCCGCGGCGGTGACCCTGCTGGTGACCTTCCTCGGCCTGCGAGTGGACATCCCAGCGGGCACGGTGACCGCCGACCCGCCGCGGCCCAGCCCGGTGGGCGCGCTGCGGGTGACCGGCCTGCCGCTGGCCGGCGGAACCCTGGACATCGCGATCGACGCGGCCGGGACCGTCACCGAGCTGCGGCTGCCGCCAGGTCTGCGGCGCGGCTGATCGTGCTGCACGGCGGAATGCCGGCCGCGCAAAGCATGATGAACCTGGCCGCAGTCCTTTCCGGTGACTTCACCGTGTCCGTCCCCGATCGCCGCGGGCGCGGGGCCAGCGGGCCGGACTAAGGGATGGCGCGTGAGGTCGAGGACGTTCGGGCGCTGCTGCTCGCAGGAACCGGTGCGGGGCAAGCATTCGGGCTCAGTTCGGGCGCGCTCGTCACACTGCGCACGGCACTGGTGGCCCCGGTGCTGAAGCGGATCGCCTTGTACGAGCCGCCGTTGTCCGTGGGGCTCGACTCCCACGGCGTGGCTGTCGCGGTTCGACCGGGAGATCGCCGTGGGCCGGGTGCCGGCTGCGCTCGCCACGGGACCCGGCGGCTGTGCTGCCGCAGGTGGCGCGCGAGTTGCTCCAGTTCTTCAGGGACTGACGGGCACATCGCCGAACCGGGCGTCGATCGCGGCCAGATTGGTGTCGCAGAGTTGTTGCGCCGCCTCGCGAAGCGTGCCACCGGTCTGTCCGGAGTGGACGAACAGTGGGTCGACCAGCTCGCGCAGGCGAGTGCGGACCTTGGTGAACGCCTCGTCGGCGTCCGGGCCGATGTCACCGAAAAGCGTCCACCACCACCAGGAATTGGTGGCCGAGTTGGCGACGAAGTCCGGGATCACCGGGATGCCGCGCGCGCGGAGGCGGGCCTCGGCCTCCGCCGTCACGGGCAGGTTCGCGGCCTCCACCACGAGCTTCGCGGTGATGACCGCTTCATTCTGGTGGTCGATGCAGTACGAGACGGCGGCGGGGACGAGCACCTCCGCGGGCACGGTGAGCCAGCCTTCGGCCGGGCCTGTCGTATCGCCCGGCCGAAGGCGGCCGCGGTCGATCACGCCGAAGCGGTCCCGGCCCGCCAGCAGGCGCTCGACGTCGAGCCCGGCCGGGTTGGCGATCAACCCATGCCGGTCCGCGACGGCGACCACCCGCACCCCGGCCTCGGCGAGGAACCGCGCCGTGGCGCCGCCCATCGAGCCGAAGCCCTGGACGACCGCGCGGCTCTCCCGGCGGTCGAGGCCGAGGCGGTCCAGCCCGGTCAGCGCGGCCTCCGCGACGCCGAGGCCGCCGACCAGCTCGTCGAGCCCGAGGCCGCCCACCCGGACCCGGAACGCCGCGGCCAGCCGTTCCGTCGCCGCCACCGGGTCGTCGAGCAGCGGGTAGATCGCCTCGACGGAGCTGCTCAGGCCCAGCTCGGCGAGCACTTCGTCGATCACGTCCTGGCGGACGCCGAGATCCTCGCCCATGGTCCAGTAGCGCTGGATCAGCGGCCCCATGGCGTCGAGGTAACGCTTGAGCACGTCCCGGGCCTGCGAGTCGTATGGGTCGAAGTCGATGCCGCCCTTGGCCCCGCCGAGCGGGAGATAGCGGTCTTCCGGCTGGTAGTTGAGCGCCTCCTTGCGCGTCATGCCCTCGGCGAGCCCCCGGACCTCGGCGAGGGTGCAGCCGAGCCGCATGCGCAGGCCGCCGCTGGCGACGCCGCGCACCAGCCGGTCGATGACGAGGTAGCCACGACAGCCCGTGCCGGGGTCGGTCCAGCTCACTTCAAGGAACACGGCGGGCGATCCTCCGGTCGGTTCGTGACGGTGGTCGCGGCACCCTAACCGACCGGTGAATCAGCACGTCGCCGCAGCAGTGCCCGCTCCGCGACGGTCCACGTGGTGGTGGTCAGCACGTAGAGCGAGGCGGCGAGGGGAACAAAAAGGGTGACCAGGACTGTTCCATAGGGCAGGAGGCGCAAGAGCCGGGCGCCGGGGGCGGTGAGATCGCGTTGGCGGTCCTGCCAGCGGATGGACAACCAGGCGACCACCGCGAGCGCGCCGGCCACCACGAAGACCACCGGCGCGGCCGCCAGCCCGTGCGCCCCGAGGGGAACGCCGAACAGCGCGGCCGTGAGCAGCGCGTTGGGTGTGCCGGCGATGACCGCGGTGCTGAACAGGTGGTACATCACCCAGAAGAACGGCAGCTGGGCCACCATCGGCAGGCACCCGACGAACATGGACGTGCCGGACTCCTGCTGCAGTCTGGTCATTTCGGCCGCGAGCTTTTCGCGGTTCCCGCGGTGTTTCTCCTGCAGTTTGCGGATCTCGGGCAGCAACGCGGTCCGGGCGCGCTCGCCCCGCACCGCCGCCCTGGCGAACGGGTGCAGCGCGAGCCGCACGGCGACCGTGAACCCCACGATCGCCAGCACCACCGCGAACGACCCGGTGACGGGAGTGGTGAGCGAGACGAGCCAGTGGACGAGGTGGTACGCACCCGCGGCGGGCACGTCGAGAAAACCGGGCATGAGTTGGACTCCGCTTGAGTGAGAAGGATTCGGGCACGCGGAATCGGCTGCGGGCAAGGAAACCTGCGGAAGGGCGCACCACAACGGCCGTGACAGATTCGTCGGGCGCGAACGCGACAGCGCACGCCGACGACCTCCGAGAAGGGGTCGCCGAGCGTTGGCTCGGTGGCCGATCGCGCGCTAGGACGCAGTGGCGAGACCGGCCAAACGTTGGTGTGGCACAAATACCGCGCTACGACGTCGTGACAGGTCTTGCCAGCTGGTGGTGTGGCAGCAATGCCGTGTGCGAAATCGAACGCACCGACATCGTGATAAGACCGGCCAAGCGTTGGCGGCTAAGGAAAAGCGCTGCTTCCGCGGAGCTACGCAGCCGAGCTGGGCAGTCCGGGTGCCCGTGGCCGGCATCGGCCGGGTGCGGCGGGATCGCGCAGCCGCAGGAAGGCCGCACGACGGGCGCGCTGGTTCAGGGCCGTGAAGCGGTTTCGCACCGGGACGGCCCACAAGGACAGCTCGCCCCGGTTCGCGTAGCCCACCAAGAGGACGACCAAAAGGCCGGCTGCCACCACCGAGGCGAAGGCCACCAGGCCCGCGGGGCTCATCAGCGCCGGGAAGGCGAGGTCCAGCAAAGTGTCCATCCGCCTGTCCCCTTTCGCTCGCCCGTGAGTCTAGCCGAAACCGGGGGTGTTGTGGCTGTCGCCCCGAGTGCGCTATGCTCACCACGATCCTCATGGATGTCGGCCTATCCGCCGCCCAGAGGAGTTCTTCCGAAGTCCGGTTCTCCCAGAGCCTTCTTCGTTCACCATCACACGATCCGCACCACGCGTCGATCGTTCTGTTTCTCATGAGGAGAAAACCATGTCATACCACGGAATTCTTGATATCCACGCCAACAAGGCCACCCTCGGCTACGGCCCGGGCGGCACCACCGTCCCCTTCGGACTCGTGCGCAAGTACGGCCTGCGCCGCGGTGACGAGATCGCCGGCGACGGGGACACCATCACCTCGGTCAACGGGCAGAAGCCCGGCGGGCCGCGGCCCGAGTTCGGGAATCTCACCCCGGTGCACCCGGACCAGCGGCTCGTCCTCGAGACCAGCCGCCACCAGCTGACCACCCGGGTGCTCGACCTCGTCGCGCCGATCGGGAAGGGGCAGCGCGCGCTGATCGTCGCGCCGCCGAAGACCGGCAAGACCTCGGTGCTGCAGGCGATCGCGCAGGCGGTCGCCACCAACCACCCCGAGGCGCACCTGATGGTGCTGCTCGCCGACGAACGGCCGGAGGAGGTCACCGACATGCAGCGCTCCGTGCGCGGCGAGGTGGTCGCGTCCGCGTTCGACCGGCCGCCGGCCGAGCACGTCGCGGTCGCCGAGCTGGCCGTCGAGCGGGCGAAGCGGCTGGTGGAGATTGGCCGTGACGTCGTGCTCCTGCTCGACTCGCTGACCCGCCTCGGCCGCGCATACAACCTGGCGAGCCGTCCGTCCGGCCGCATCCTCTCCGGTGGCGTCGACGCCGGTGCGCTGCAGCCGATGAAGCGCATCCTCGGAGCCGCCAGGAACATCGAGGGCGGTGGCTCGCTCACCGTCGTCGCGACCGCGCTGGTCGGCACCGGCTCACTGGCCGACACCGTGTTCTTCGAGGAGCTGAAGAGCACCGGCAACTCCGAGGTGCGGCTCGACCGCGTGCTCGCCGACCAGCGCGTGTTCCCCGCCGTCGACCTGTTCGCCTCCGGCACCCGCCGCGACGAGCTGCTCGTCCCCGGCCCCGAGCTGACGGTGATGGGCGAGGTCCGCCGGGCCCTGTCCGGACAGGACACCAAGCGCACCGCCGAGCAGTTCCTCGACCAGGTACGCAGCACCAGGTCAAACGCCGAGTTCGTCATGCGTGTCACCGCTTCGCTCGGCGTGCCGATGCCGGCTGCCGCCTGAGGTGTTTCTCTTGAGTGGAGTACGCAGCCGATCTGTCACCCGTCTTGCTCCGGCCCGCCACTCCGAATGCTTCGAAGGCCGATGCGTCCGATATGGACTGAACGTCGCCTGCTGGTTCCCCGCGGACGGCCACTCCGTCGGGTGTCGCGGATCGGTCTTCGTTCCGGATTCGGCCACATGGGAGGAATCCGCTCTGCGGTCCCGTATCCCCACGCCGGCTTTCCGTACCGCCGACGGTCTCGCCTGGCGGGCCAGCACCACCAATACGGCTTCATGGCCCGCCGATTCCTCCGGTGTCACCGAATCCGGGGACTGCGTGAGGACGTGCGCGATCTCGCCGGCATGCTCGGGGTTGATCTCACCGGCGGCCAGCGCGCCCCTCGCCACCGGCATCACCGCCGTCGCCTGCCCGACGCGCGCCCGTGCTTCCTTCCACGAGACCCGCAGCGACCGCACCAGCATCGCCTGAGTACTGCGGAAACCCTTGCCGGCAGCCAGATCGCGTTGCTCTATTTCACCGACCACCGCCAGCATCCGCGCATACGCACGACACAACTCCCGTTCCGCGGTATGAAGTTCAGCGGTCAGTTCTCCGTCGGAAAGCCGCCATTCCAGCACCTGCTCTGTGTTGTCCATAGACCTACGATACCTAGAACAGGTGTTCGATACATCACTCTATCGGGTAGGTCTTAGTCTCCGTCGAAGCACGCGGAAACTCTTTAGTAGCAACAAAATCGCGCACTTGCCTGGTCAAAGCTGCCGCGTGCCCGAGGCCGTTCCAGGGCCGCCTTCAGGACCGTCGCGACAGGTGGCAGGCTGACCGATGCACCGCGCTGATCGCGGGGCCGGACCACCCGGCCCCGCCTGTCGTCCGGAGGACTGAACCATGCCGACCGTTGTCATCACCGGGGCCAGCGCGGGAATCGGCGCGGCGGCCGCCCGGCGGTTCGCTGCGCTGGGCGCCGAGGTCGCCGTCGTGGGGCGTTCGCCGGAGAAGACGGCGGCCGTCGCGAGGGCGGCCGGGGGCGAGCCGTTCACGGCGGACTTCGCAAAGCTCGACGACGTTCGCGCGCTCGCCGACACCCTCGGCGAGCGCTACCCGGCCATCGACGTGCTCGCCAACAACGCCGGGGGCCAGTTCGGCGAGCGCGCCGTCACCGTCGACGGGCACGAGCTGACCATCCAGGTCAACTATCTCGCCCCCTACTTGCTCACCCGCCTGCTGGCCGGCCCGCTCACCGGCGCCCGGGTGGTTTCCACCGCCAGCAACTCGCACGGGCTCGGTCGCATCGACCTCGACGACCTCGACGCCACCGAAGTCCGCTACAACTCCTTTCGCCGCTACGGCACCTCGAAGCTGGCGAACATCCTCTTCACCCGTGAGCTGGCTCGACGCGCTCCGGTGACGGCCGTCAGCTTCCACCCCGGCGGGGTGGTCACTGACCTCTTCCGGGAGGGTGGCTTCTTGGCGTCGGCCGTCCGCTCGCCCCTCGCCCGCCGGGTACTCAAGACGCCCGACCAAGGTGCGGAACCGTTGCTGCACCTGGCTTTCGCGCCGGACCTGCCGACCGGCGCCTACTTCACCGGAGGCCGGGTGAGGGTGCCCGGCGGCGCCGATCCCGAGCTTGAACGCGCGCTGTGGGACCGGACCGCCGAGCTGCTCGGCCTGGCACCGGGCTGGTGAGTCAGCCCAGCGCCGTCATCACGTGCTTGACCCTGGTGTAGTCCTCGAAGCCGTACATCCCGAGGTCCTTGCCGTAGCCGGACTTCTTGAACCCGCCGTGCGGCATCTCCGAGACGATCGGGATGTGCGCGTTCACCCACACACAGCCGAAGTCCAGCCGCCGGGTGAGGCGCATCGCGCGGGCGTGGTCGCGGGTCCAGACCGAGGACGCCAGGCCGTAGTCGGTGGCGTTGGCCAGTCGCACGGCCTCGTCCTCGGTCGTGAACGGCTGCACGGTGATGACGGGGCCGAACACCTCGTCGCGGACGATCTCGTCGTCCGGGCGGAGGCCGGCAACCACCGTGGGCGCGTAGAAGAAGCCTCGGTCGCCGAGTCGCTCCCCGCCGTGGGCGACGACGGCGTGCTCCGGCAGCCGGTCGACGAAACCCGCCACCCGGGCGAGCTGGCCCGCGTTGTTGAGCGGGCCGTATGCCGAATCGGGGTCGTCCGGCAGGCCGGTTTTCGTCGCGGCGGCCTGCGCGGCGAGCGCCGTGACGAACTCGTCGTGCACATCCTCGTGGACAAGGACCCGGGTCGCGGCCGTGCAGTCCTGGCCGGCATTGAAGTAGCCCGCCGCGGCGATGGCCTCCGCGGCCGCGGCGAGGTCGGCGTCCGGGAGCACCACCACCGGCGCCTTTCCACCCAGTTCCAGGTGCACGCGCTTGACGTCGGCCGCCGCCGCGCCCGCCACCTCGATGCCCGCGCGCACCGAGCCGGTGATCGCCACCAGGTCCGGCCGCGGGTGTGACACCAGCGCGCGCCCGGTGTCGCGGTCGCCGCAGACGACGTTGAAGACGCCGGGCGGCAGGAACTCCGCGCACACCTCGGCGAGCAGCAGGGTCGACGCAGGGGTGGTGTCGGACGGCTTGAGCACGATGGTGTTCCCCGCCGCCAGGGCGGGCGCGATCTTCCAGATCGCCATCAGCAGCGGGTAGTTCCACGGCGTCACCTGCGCGCAGACTCCGACCGGCTCACGGCGGATGAACGACGTGAACCCCTCCATGTACTCCCCGGCCGCGCGTCCTTCGAGCACTCGTGCCGCACCGGCGAAGAACCGCAGGTGATCGACCCCCATCGGCAGCTCCTCCGCGCGGGTCACGGCGAGCGGCTTGCCGGTGTTCGCCGACTCGGCCGCGACGAACTCCTCGGCCCGCGACTCCATCGCGTCGGCGATCCGCAGCAGCGCGAGCTGCCGTTCGGCCGGCGTGGTGTCGCGCCAGGTCTCGAACGCCTCGGCCGCGGCTTCGACGGCGGCGGAGACATCCGCCTCGCTCGACAGCGATGACGTCGCATACACCGTCCCGGTCACCGGGTCGATGAGGTCGAGCGTCCGGCCGTCCGTTGCGTCGCGGTGCTCGCCGGCGACGAAGTTCCGGAAGACCTGCTTGTCGTTCATGGATTCCTTCCTGTTGGGGTTCAGGCGCCCGGCACGGTGACGAGCCAGCGATCGGCGCGACGGCGGAGGTAACCGAACCAGTAGAGGCCGGACACGACGAGGACCGCCGCTGTGATGCCGAGGTCGAGCGCGCTCTGCTCGACGAGCACGTACGCCAGCGCCAGCACCACGACGATGGGCACCACGGGCCAGCCGGGCATCCGCCAGACTTGCGGCTGCCGGTGCGTCGCGCGGCGCGCACCCAGCACGGTTGCCGCGACCGCCAGGTACAGCGCGACGACGGCCACTCCGGTCACCCCGCTGAGCGTCTCCACCGGGACGAAGCACAGTACCGCTTCGGACAGGCCGACCACGAGCGTCGCGACCCACGGCGAGCCGAACCGTTCGCTCACCACGCTCAGCAGACGGTTGACCGGCTCGGGCCAGGCTTGGTCGCGGCCGGAGGCGAACAGCACCCGCGAGTTCTGGATGACCATCACGATCACGGCGTTCACGATCGCCGCCGCGATGCACAGGCTGATGATCGTGCCGAACGTCGAGTTGCTCCAGCCCACCACCAGCGCGGTGATGTCCACCGCGCCGAGCGAGCCCAGGTCCGGCAGGCCCAGCGTGATCGCGACGACCGGCACGAGGATCACCACCGCGCTGATGCCGAGCGTCCAGAACACCGTGTGGGACACCGTTTTGTGCGGCTCGCGCATCTCCTCGGCGAGGTAGACGGCGGTGGAGAAGCCCTGCACCACGAACAGTGCCACGGCAAGCCCGGCGATCACCGCCGTCAGCCCGATGCCGTTGACACCGTCGAAACTCGGCTTCACCAGCACCGCGGCCGAGTGGCTGACGTGGCCGAAGCCCAGCACGGAGACGACGACGATCGCGACGACCTCGATCGCGAGGAACACTCCGGTCAGCCAGGCGTTGGAGCGCAGGTTCAGCAGGCCGATCACGGTGGAGGCGAGCATGACGACCGCTCCGGCCACCGACGGGTCGACGTGCACGATCGCGCCGACGTAGTCGGCCACGCCGATCGCGATGATCGGCGGCACCACCAGGATCACGATGAACGACAGCACGAAGGTGATCCAGCCGGCGAACCGGTTGAGCACCGTCGTCACCATGGCGTACTCGCCGCCGGCGCTGGGCACGAGCGTGCCGAGTTCGGAGTAGCAGAAGGCGATGCCGACGCACAGCAGCACCGCGAGCGCGATGGCCAGCGCGGTGCCGGTGCCGAGCTGGGCGAAGAGCGGGGGCACGAGGACGAACAGGGAGGATGCGGGGGTCACGCAGCTGAGCGTCAGCAGAGTGCCGCCGCCGACGCCGATCGAGCGGGTGAGGCCACGGCGGCCGGGCGGCTCGGCGGTGGCTTCCGTGGTGCCGGACAGGCCGGGTTCGGTGGGGGCCGGGTTAGGGGGCATGGGCGGTGTCCCTACGTCAGCGGCGGAATGTTTCGACGGATGGAACAGCACTGATTCAGTGTTGTCAACGCCACAAAGACGACTAAATCCGTCGTCGGTGCAGGTGGGGCGGTTGCTTTCGGTGACGATTCGGAGCCGGTGGCGCGGGTGGCCGCCGGCTTGCCCGCGCTCGCCCGTGGAGGGGATGATCCTTCGGTGAGCAGCCATGAACCGAACCCGAGCCGGACGGCGCCGCCGGTGATCGACGACCTCTCCAAGCAGATCATCGCGCAGCTGCAGGAGGACGGGCGGCGGGCGTACGCCACGATCGGCAAGGCCGTGGGGCTGTCCGAGGCCGCGGTCCGCCAGCGGGTGCAGCGGCTCTCGGACTCCGGGGTCATCCAGATCGTCGCGGTGTCGGATCCCTTGCAGGTCGGGCTGTTCCGGCAGGCGATGGTGGCGATCAATGTGGACGGTCCGCTCGAGCCGGTCGCCGACGCGCTCGCCGAGATGAACGAGATCGACTACGTGGTGTTGTGCGCCGGCCGCTTCGACGTGTTGTGCGAGGCGGTGTGCGCCGACGACGAAGCGCTGCTCGACCTGACGTCCAACCGCATCCGCGCATTGCCTGGCGTGCGCAACGCGGAGGTGCTGGTGTACCTCAAGCTGCGGAAACAGTCGTACCAGTGGGGCGTGCGCTGAGGGTGACGACTAAATCCGAAGGATGATCGCCCAGATTGACTTTGAATCGGTTGTGTAAACCTCTTGTTTCAACTGATCCACTTGCGACGGAGGGTCTGCTCGTGCGATAACCGAGAGGTCCGGCCGGTGCGCACCACGCGTGCCGGCAGTCCCGAGGCCGTTTCGAGGGAGCCATGAGCACCACCGCCGAACCCACCGACGCGACCGCCCTGGCCGGCGCCGCCCGTGACAATCTCTGGCTGCACTTCACGCGCCACTCCGGCTTCGAGTCCTCCGAAGTGCCGGTGATCGTGCGCGGCGAGGGTGCCTACATCTGGGACGCGCGCGGCAAGCGTTACCTCGACGGGCTGGCCGGCCTGTTCGCCGTGCAGGTCGGGCACGGCCGTGAGGAACTGGCCGAGGCCGCCGCGCGCCAGACGAAGCAGCTCGCGTACTTCCCGTTGTGGGGCCACGCGCACCCCTCGGCGATCCAGCTGGCGGAGCGTCTGACCGCCGCTTCGCCCGGCGACCTGAACCGCGTCTTCTTCACCGTCAGCGGCGGGGAGTCCGTCGAGACGGCGTGGAAGCTCGCGAAGCAGTACTTCAAGCTCGTCGGCAAGCCCACGAAGCACAAGGTGATCAGCCGCGCGCTGGCGTATCACGGCACTTCGCAGGGCGCGCTGTCCATCACCGGTATCCCAGGCGCGAAGGCGGACTTCGAGCCGCTGGTGCCGAGTACGATGCGGGTGCCGAACACGAACTTCTACCGCGCACCCGAGCACGCCGACGACTACGAGGCGTACGGCCGGTGGGCCGCGGACCAGATCGAGCAGGCCATCGAATTCGAGGGCGCCGACACTGTCGCGGCGGTGTTCCTGGAGCCGGTGCAGAACACCGGCGGCTGTTTCGTGCCGCCCCCCGGCTACTTCGAGCGTGTCCGCGAGATCTGCGACCGCCACGACGTGCTCCTGGTTTCCGACGAGGTCATCTGCGCCTTCGGTCGCCTGGGCCACGACTTCGCCGCGAAGCGGTACGGGTACCAGCCGGACATCATCACCACGGCGAAGGGCCTGACCTCGGGTTACGCGCCGCTGGGCGCGGTGCTGGCCAGCGATCGTTTGATGGAGCCCTTCCTGCACGGGTCCACGACCTTCATGCACGGCTCGACCTACGGCGGCCACCCGGTTTCGTGTGCCGTTGCGCTGGCGAACCTGGACTTGATGGAGCGCGAGAACCTGTACGGGCACGTGCTGGCGCAGGAATCGGCGTTCCGCGGGACCCTGGACCGCTTGCTGGACTTGCCGATCGTCGGCGACGTCCGTGGGGCGGGGTTCTTCTACGGGATCGAGCTGGTGAAGGACAAGGCCACCAAGGAGACCTTCACCGCGGACGAGTCGGAGCGAGTGCTGCGGGGATACCTGTCGGACGCGCTGTTCGAGGCCGGTTTGTATTGCCGCGCGGACGATCGGGCCGAGCCGGTGGTGCAGCTCTCGCCGCCGTTGATCTGCGGGCAGCGGGAATTCGACGAGATGGAGCAGATTCTGCGCGAGACGCTGACCGGAGCTTGGAAACTCCTCTGAGCTGTGGGCGGCGTGCCGGAGGGGCTTCGGCGCGCCGCCCGTGCTATTCCGGTCGGAGTGAACGCCGAACCCTGGCAGCGGGCCCTGGCGCACGTCGCGGCGCTGAGCCACGGCCCGCCACTCGGTGAGTTCGACCTCACGGTGCACTTCCACCCGGACCGTCTCGTGGGCGGAGTCCCGTTGCTGCGGCACCTGGCCGACGATGGTGTGTACCGCTCGCAGTTCGAGACCGGCACCAGCAACGGCGGGCTCACTGCCTACCCGGGCGGCGACCGGTGGCGCTGGGAGCACCGTTTGTTCGGCGGCGCGTACGACGACGCACCATCATCGGCGCGCCCGAAGTACGGTTCGCTGAATTACCGGCGCCGCCCGGCGGGCGGCTCGGTGCGGTTCGGATCAGCGCATTTCCGGCTGCGCCACCCGGTCCGGCAGCGGACCACTTTCTGTTACCCGGACAGCTTTTCGAACCCCGCCGACTTCGGCACCGCGGACCACTTCCCGTTGCTGGAGCTCGCCGAGCAGGGGGAGCCCGACATCCTGGACGACCACATCGAAGCCCACGTCCACGGCCCGCTGCGGCTCGCCGAAGACGTGGCGGAGCTGGTCCTCGACCCGTCGTTCGCCGGCACCGGGATCGAGGTCGCGGCGAAGGCGACCGGCCTGCCCCTCACGTGGCATCACGGGTTCCGGCTGACCACGGACGTCCTCGTCGCGCGTGCTTCCTCCTACGGGCCGGCAGTCGTCCGGACCGGGCTGGAGATCGCGGAGGACGGGGTGATCGACGCCCGCATCGTCGGGGACGCTGCGGCTGCGCATGATCCCCAGACGGTGAAGCGGCTTTGGCATTGTGTCGCCCGATTCGGCGCTTGACTCGGACGTAACCGGCGCTTCCCGCCCTCCGCTGCCCGATCTTCACTACCCTGACCGTTCACGAAGCGAAATGGGAGGAAACGCGTGGCGGACTGGGCCGATCTGGTCGGGTACATCAGGCACGAGTACCGGGTGATTCTGGATGATCCGGACGAGATCCGGATCCGCATGTCGTTCGGCGACGACGCGGAGACGGAGGGGCGCGCGCAGGTTGTGGTGATCGCCCGGGAGGTCTTCGACCAGCGGGAGGACTGGGTGCAGATCGCGACCCCGTTCGCGCGGGTGGACGAGGTCGATCTGCTCTCCGTGCTCACCGAGGTCGGCAACACGCTGGTCGTCGGCGGGGTGGTGGTGATGGGCGAGCACGTGGTGCTGCGGCATTCGCTGCCGTTGATCAACCTCGACATCAACGAGTTCACCGACCCGCTGGAGCTGGTCGCCGGGTCGGCCGAGTTGCTGGAACAGCAGTTCACCGGACGCGACGACTACTGATCCGTCCCAGACGACACGGCCCTCCTCGCGAGTACCAAGCAAGGAGGGCCGTGTCGTCGGCCAGTGTCAGAAGAGCGTGGTGTGCGGCATCGTCGGACCGTCCATCCTGGACTGTTGAGTCTTCGGCTCCACGGCGGCGCAGTGCGTCCCCTTCGGCGGCACGGTGCCGGAGATCAGGTAGTCGTCGGTCGCCTTGATGACGCAGTCGCTGTTCTTGAAGTACGCGCCGTGGCCCCAGCCGTCGTAGGTCAGCAGAGTGGCGCCGCTCTGCTGGGCCGCGCGCCGCGCCCACGGGTACGGCGTGGCCGGGTCGTACCGGCTGTTCAGCATGAGCAGCGGCGGCGCGCCGTGCACCGAAAGCCGGTGCTGCGGGTTGCGCACCTGGCCGGGCCAGTCGAGGCAACCGGCGGTCGAGGTCCAGCCCAGCGGCGAGAACCGCATGTCCGGCGCCATCGCGGCGAGCGCGCGGCGGTAGGTCTCCAGCTCGCCGTAGCCGCTGACCGGCAGCTTCCAGTCGGAGCAGAAGATGCTGCCGAACGCCGACGGCACGGTGATGTCGCCGAACGCCGAGGGCTGGGCGGGCTTGCCGTCACGCAGGTTCACCATCGTGGTGGCGAGCCGGCCCCAGGTGGGACCGTAGAAGTTCTGGCTGACCAGGTTGACGAACGCCACCGGGTCGAGCCGGTCGTCCGGGGTGCCGAGGTCGCCGGTTTCCGCGCGGGAGTACAGCTTCGCCATCAGGGCGTGCACGTCCTGGCCGTGCAACGCGCAGCTCGCGGTCCGCGCGCACCAGGAAGCGAACTGCTCGAACAGCTCCTGCGACGACACGGTCTCGGTGCTCAGGAACTCCCACGTGGTCCGCAGCGAGTGGTCCATGTTGCTGTCCAGCACCAGCGCGCGCACCCGGTCCGGGTACGTCTCGGCGTACTGCTGACCCATCAGCGAACCGTAGGAAACGCCGTAGTACGTCAGCTTGGCCTCGCCGAGCGCGGCGCGGATGGCGTCCATGTCGTGCACGACGCTCTTGGTGTCGACGAACCCGGTGAGTGGCCCGGTGTTCTTGGCGCAGCTCGCGCCCAATGCACGGTTGTACGACGTGAGCTGCGCGTACTCGCTCGCGTTCTTCGGCAGTTGCGGGTCCGGGGCAGTGACCTCGGTCAGCCCGCAGCGCACCGGGTTGCTCTGCCCGACGCCGCGCGGGTCGAAGCCGACGGTGTCGAACCGGCGGGTGATCTCCGGTGACAGCGACCAGCCGTCCTGTACCTCGCCCGCGCCGGGCCCGCCCGGGCCGCCCGGGTCCATCAGGATCGAGCCGATCCGCGCCGACGGGTCGGTGGCCTTCCGGCGCGCGAGCGCGAGCTGGATCGTGCCGTGGTCCGGGTGGTCCCAGTCGATCGGCACGGTCACCGTGCCGCAGTCGACGTCTTTCCCCGTGGGGCAAGGTTTCCACGCGATGCCGTCGCCCGGCGCGGCGCCGGCCGGCTCGGAGAGCATCGCTGCCACCGCCGTCGCGGCCGTGGCGACGAGCGCCAGTTTCCTGCCCAGGCCCATGGGTGCCCACCCTTCCGGCGAGAATTCGACCGAGTCCGCCTGAATCTTGCCAGAAGATCACTTGGCGCGTGCGGCCGTCCGGTGCGGGTAAGGGAATGCCCGGCGTAAGGGGGTGGGACGACGTGATCTTCCGATGCCCGCGCGGTGCCCTCAGCGCGAACGTGGACACCGGAATCACCGACGACCCGGGAGGAACACATGAGAGGCGACTGGATCTTCGATCTGGTGCAGGTGGAGCAGGCGTACCGGTACGGACGGCCGGACGCGCATCGCCCGGACCCGACGCGGGTGACCGGGGAGCGCCGCTCTCCCTGGCACTGGCAGTGGCCCTCGCCGCACCTGCCGGAGCCGAGACCGCACTGAGTCCTCTGTGGACAGCGTGGTCCGCGCAACGCGGTCAGGAGCCGGTGTCCGGCCGACGTCAGCGCGAGTGAGTCATGAACCCGGCATCGCACCGGCGGCGCCGGGGCGCAGGCTGCCGCCACCGCTGAACCGGGTGAGGGCCACCCCCGGCGGCGCGGGATGGCCCTCACCGTCTCAGTGGCTCCCGTAGTCCAGCCACGTTCCGGCGGGCCCGCGCTCGCCGATGCCGGGGCGGCCGTAATCACAGACGCCGGACGGGAAAGCGGACCGCAGCGCCGTCTGTTCGGCCGGAGTGAACCGCACCGGGTAGGAGCGGAAGTCCACCGGTTCCAGGCTGCACTTCAGCGTGTTCATCGCGGTGCCCTCACCCGCGGCCGTCCGGGTGTTCTCGGCCACCGGGTACGCCGCGCCGCACTGGCCGCTCGACGGGTAGGTCAGCTTCTCCTGCACCCGCTGGGTCGCCGAGACGTAACAGCCGTCCGACAGGTCGGCGGGCCGGTTCGCGATCACCTTCGCCGCGGCGGGGCGGTGCGAGCCGTCTTGGTCGATCGCGCTCAGCCAACGGTCCATCGCGTCCAGTTCGTAGA
Source organism: Amycolatopsis sp. (assembly GCA_036502365.1). GTDB lineage: Bacteria > Actinomycetota > Actinomycetes > Mycobacteriales > Pseudonocardiaceae > Amycolatopsis. The sequence goes on along the minus strand of DASXYS010000016.1, from coordinate 59,563 downwards.
CGCTCGCGGCGGTCTGCTGTCCGGCCGTCGGCTGGTTCTCGATGATCACCTGGTTCGCCGCCGTCCCGTTGGCGTCCAGCAGCCGCTGGCGCAGCACGTACGACCAATCGCTGGTGTGGATGTCGTTGCCGGTGCCCGCGAAGTCGAGGTCCGTGCGCTGGTCGATGATCGGCGTCGAGCGCAGCCCCAGCGAGGCGGAGTTGTAGATGTCGTCGCGGTAGACCGCGTCCAGCGCCTTCGGGTCCGCGATGCTGCGCTGCGGCACCGGTTTGCCGGTGTAGTCCAGCCCACCGACCGACGCGTTGAGATCGATGAACTGCGCCGGCGTGATCTTCCCGGCCCGCAGCGCGTCGAGGCCGTACTGCACGCCGACGTTGTCCAGCGGCGTGCGCACGAACCCGGTCTTCGGGTCACGGCCGATCTGGTTCACGAACTGCTCGTTCGAGTTGCAGCGCACCCCGTTCGGGTTCGTCACCGGGTCCCACCGTGCGGCGACGGGGATCGCCGGGTTGCAGCTGTCGGTGGCCGTCGCGCGGTTGGCGAAGGTCAACTCCCACGAAACGCAGGTGTCGTAGGAGTTCCAGCCGCCGACGGCGAGCTTCTGCGCGGCGGTGAACGAAGCGCCGTTCCCGGCGAAGTAGTGGTTCAGCAGCTCGCAGTCCGACACCGGCCCGAACGTAGTCATCGGGTCCGGAAAGGACACTCCGGGGATGATGCCGTCGACGATGCCGGGGTAAGCCTCCGCGATGTCGTATTGCTGGATCGCGCCGCCGGACCCACCCCAGCCGATGGTGTGCGCGACCGGGCCGTAGGTGTCGATGAAGTGTTCCTTGACCATCATCGCGGCCTCGGCCGAGATGATCGGGCTGCAGTTGTTGTCGAGCACGTTCAGGCTCGACGACGCGACTGCGTAACCCTGGGCGAGGAACAGGTCGTTGACCACTCCGCCGGTCGTGGCGCCCTGGTGGTAGCCGGCGTTGCAGCCGCCGCCGAAGGTGTACACGAGTTTGCCGTTCCAGCCGGGGCCCGCGGTGTACGGCGAGGGCGCGGTGGCGTCGGACGTGAGGGCAGCTATCTCGTACACCGCGCGGTCGATCGTCCCGCGTTCCACCCGCACCACGTACGGCACGGGGTGACCGCCGACGGTGGCCGTCGCCAGGTCGGCCGGACGGCTCGTGGGATCGGCCAGCGGCTGGAACTTCCCGGCCGTCGTCTTGTACTGGTAACTGACCTGTGTCGGTGCGCTGCAGAGCGGCATCGTCGCGGGCGGCAGGCCGTACGCCGTGGTTTCGCAGTAGAACGGCTGCTGCTGGCGGCCGGAGAAGACCGGCCCGGTGATCGGGTGGTTCACCACGCGCACGCTCGCGCGGTCGCCGTGGCCGGCGGTGGCGGTGATCTCGGTGCCGCCGTCGCGAAGGCCCGTGACGAGCCCGAGCAGGCTGCCGTCGGCCTGGCCGTGGAAGACGGACGTGACGTCGTGGCCGCCCGCGGTCACCCGGACCTGCCGTGCGGAGCCCGGGTCCGGTGGCGTGACCCTGACCAGTACCTGGCCCCCGCTGACCAGGTCGGGCCGGGGATTGGAGACGGTGGTGATGCCCAAACGCGAGGGCGACGCCTCAGCGGCGGTCGCCATCGAAGTGAGGAGGATCGGCACGGCCAGTGCAGCCAGCACCGCGGTGGAGCGCCAAGCACGGTTCGTCACAACGCACCTCGTTGCTCTCGGCGCCGCTCCGGCGCGACGCCACCCGGTGCCGGGTATAGCACGCGATACTTAGGTCGAACAACATTCGGTTCCCCGAGCGAACGACGTCCGGTTGTCAAACTTCGAAAACTCGGCCTGATAACGGGTCTGGGCAAGCCAGGCCTGCCACTGTACTGTTCGTCGCGTCCGAATCGGATTCTGATTCGGCGGTTTCACTGCAACGAGGCGGTGGAGGTGAGCGTGGCCGAGGACCAGGTGCTGCTGCGCACCGAGGGGCTGTGCGTGTCCTTCGGCGGACTCGAAGTGCTGCGGCAGGTTTCGCTCGAGGTGCGGGCGGGGTGCGTGCTGGGGGTGATCGGGCCCAACGGCGCCGGCAAGACCACCCTGTTCAACGCGATCTGCGGGTTCGTCCGGCCCGACGCCGGCCGGTTGACGTTCGCCGGCACCGAACTCGTCCGCCCGCGCCCGGAACGGCTGACCCGCCATGGAATCGCCCGCACGCTTCAGGGGCTGGGCCTGTTCACCGGGCTGACCGCATTGGAGAACGTCGTCGCCGGGGCGACCCACCGCTCGCGCACCGGGCTGGTCGGCGCGCTGCTCGCGTCGCCGTGGGCGGACCGTGACGAGCGCGCACTGGCGTCCGCGGCGATGGAGGCGCTGCGGCAGCTGGGAATCGACGGTGACGCGCACCGGATCTGCGCCGGCCTGCCCTACGGTGTGCGGAAACGGGTCGCGCTCGCGCGGGCGCTCGTCAGCGAACCACGGCTGCTGCTGCTCGACGAGCCGGCGGCCGGGCTTTCGGAGGCCGAGATCGGCGAGCTGGCCGAGACCGTCCGCGGCCTCGCGCCCGCGACCACCGTGATGCTCGTGGAGCACCACATGGACTTCGTCATGAACCTGTGCGACGAGCTGGTGGTGCTCGACTTCGGTGAGGTCATCGCCCGCGGCACGCCGGCGGAGGTCCGGTCCGACCCACAGGTGCAGCGGGCCTACCTGGGTGACCCCGTGGCGGCCGTCGCGGGTGGGGACGGCGCGCATGCTTGAGGTCAACGGGCTCGTCGCCGACTACGGCGCGGTGCGGGCGCTCGACCACGTGGACCTGAAGGTGACGCGCGGGTCGATCACCGCGGTGCTCGGCGCGAACGGCGCCGGGAAGACGACGTTGCTGCGCACGTTGAGCGGCTTGCACCGGCCGCGCGACGGCTCGATGTCGCTCGACGGCAAGGACATCACCCGCCTGGCGCCTGAGGATCTGGTGCGGCTCGGCGTCGCGCACGTGCAGGAGGGACGCGGGGTGATCGCCGAGCTGACGGTGGCGGAGAACCTCCGCCTCGGCGGCTTGTGGCGGCGCGACCGCCGCTGGCTGCGCGCGGGCGCGGAGCAGATGTACGAGCTGTTCCCGCCGCTGGCGGACCGGAGAAACCAGCGCGCGGAGGCGCTTTCCGGAGGCGAGCGGCAGATGCTGGCCATCGGCCGCGCCCTGATGAGCCGCCCGGACCTGCTCCTGCTCGACGAGCCGTCGCTGGGCCTCGCCCCCCGCGTGGCGGCCCGCATCGTGGCCGTGCTGCGCACCTTGCGCGCCGAGAGCGGCCTCACTCTCCTGCTGGTGGAACAAAACGCCGCGACGGCGCTGTCGGTCGCCGACCGTGCCGTCGTGCTGTACCTCGGCCGAAAAGTCGCCGACGACACCGCGGACACGCTGGCCGCCGACGATCGGGTGCGCCGCGCCTACCTGGAGGTGTGATGGGCCGCTTCGTGGACCTGACCCTGGCCGGGCTCACCAGTGGGGCCGTGTACGCGGCCGTCGCGCTGGCACTGGTGCTCATCTGGCGCTCGACGCGGATCGTGAACTTCGCGCAGGGCGGCATGCTGATGATCACCACGTTCATCGCCTACACGATCATCTCCCACGGCGGCTCGTACTGGCTCGCGCTGGTCGTCGCGGTGGCCAGCGGGCTGGTGCTGGGCGCGGTGGTGGAACGGGTGCTGGTGCGGCCCGTGGAAAAGAGATCGCCGCTCGACGCCGTGGTCGTCACGTTCGGCCTGCTCGTGCTGTTGCAGGGCGCGGCCGGGATGCTGTTCGGCGGCACCCCGCGCTCGTACCCGCCCGCGTTCGGCATCGCCGGGTTCCAGGCCGGCGGCCGGCAGCTTCTGTTCGCGCCCAACGACTTGTGGATCGTGCTCGTCGTGCTGGCCGTGATGGCCGCGCTGGCGCTGGTGTTCCGCAAGACCTCGCTCGGCCTCCGGATGCGGGCGACGGCGTTCGCGCCGGAGGTCGCGCGGCTGCTCGGTGTGCGCGTCGGACGGATGCTGACGCTCGGCTGGGCGCTGGCCGCCGCGGTCGGCGCGCTCGCCGGGGTGCTGATCGCGCCCAGCACGTTCGTCAGCCCGACGGCGTTCGACGCCGTGCTGGTGTTCGGCTTCACCGCCGCGGTGATCGGCGGGCTCGACAGCCCGCCGGGCGCGGTCGTCGGCGGGCTCGCGCTCGGGATCGTGCTCAGCTACGTGGCCGGCTACCTCGGCTCGGACATCGTGACGCTGGCGTCGCTCGTCGTCCTCATCGCCGTGCTCATGGTGCGGCCACAAGGACTCTTCGGCACCGCGAAGGGGAGGCGGGTATGACGGCACTGGCCTCCGCCGCACCGCTGCGCCTGTGGCGGCAGTCCACTGTGGTCCGGCATCTGATCTTGTCGGTGCTCGGCCTCGTCGTGCTCTACTTCGTCTCCACCTCGCTCGACGCGTTCGCGAACCTGCAGCTCGCGCAGGTCTGTTACACCGCCATCGCGACCGCGGGCCTCACCGTCCTCTCCGGGCTGTCCGGCCAGATCTCCTTGGGCCACGGTGCTTTTGTCGCGGTCGGCGCGTACACCACGGCCTTGCTACTGGAACACCTCCAGTGGCCGCTGGCGCTGGTGCTGCTCGGCTCTGTGGTGGTCGGCGGCGCGCTGGGCTGCCTGGTGGGCGTCGCGGCCGCCCGGCTGCGCGGGCCGTACCTGGCCGGTGCGACGCTGGCGCTCGCCGTCGGCCTGCCGTCGCTGGCGGACTACCACGGTCTGCGCGACCTGCTCGGCGGCGCGAACGGCCTGATCGTCACCCCCGAGCCGCCGCCGCTTTCGCTCGGTGAGAGCTTCCCACTGGAACGTTGGCAGGCCTGGATCTGCGGGCTGTGCCTGGTGATCACCCTGTTCCTGCTGTCGAACCTGGCGAGCAGCCGGCTCGGCCGCGACATGCGGCTGGTGCGCGAGGACGAGCAGGCCGCCGCGCTGTCCGGCGTGCCCGTGGCGCGCACGCAGATCGTCACGTTCGGCATCAGCGCCGCGTTCGCCGGCCTGGCCGGCGGCCTGTTCGCGATCGTCAACAACCTGGCCGCGCCCGGCGCGTTCACCCTCGCCCTTTCGCTGTCGCTGCTCACCGCCGCCGTGGTCGGCGGGCTCGGCTCCCTCGCCGGCGCGGTCTACGGCGCCGTCCTCGTCACCCTGCTGCCGAACTGGACCGCCGACCTGGCGCAGCAGGCGAACCTGCCACGGGCGATCTACGCGAACATCCCGCTGGTCCTCTACGGGCTGGTGCTGATCGTGGTGATCGTCGTGTTCCCCGGTGGCATCCAGTCCGGGGTGCGCAAGCTCGGCGCGCTGCTGCGGCGCGCCCGTCCTGAGCGTCCACAAGAGAGCCGTCAGGAGACATGAAGATGACCGTACGCCGAAACATTTCCGTCGCGGTCGCCTTGACCGCGACGGTCGCACTGGCCGCCGCCTGCGCTTCGGGCGGTGACTCGGCCGGCGCCACGCCCGGCGTCACCGCCGACACCGTGACCATCGGCTCCACCATCCCCCTCACCGGCCCCGCCGCGCCGGGGTACAGCGAGCAGGGCCCCGCCGCGAAGGCGTTTTTCGACTACGTCAACGCCAACGGCGGCATCAACGGCCGCAAGATCACCCTGAAGTACCTCGACGACGCCTACAACCCGGCCCAGACCGTCACCCTCACCAAACAACTGGTATTGCAGGACAAGGTGTTCGCGATCGTCGGCTCACTGGGCACACCGACCCACACCAAGGTCGTCGACTTCCTGAACTCCTCGCGGGTGCCGGACCTGTTCGTCGCGTCCGGCTGCACCTGCTGGGATCAGCCGAAGGCGCACCCTTACACGTTCGGCTGGCAGCCGGACTACACCGTCGAGGGGAAGATCCTCGGCGACTACGTGAAGAAGAACTTCGCCGGCAAGAAGGTCGCCTACTTCTACCAGGACGACGACTTCGGCCACGACGGCATGAAGGGCCTGGACAAGTACATCGACCAGGGCTCGGTCGTCTCGCGCCAGCCGTACCAGCCGGGCAACACCGACGTGGCCGCGCAGGTTTCCGCGATCGCGGCGTCGAAGGCGGACGTCGTTGTCCTGGAGGCGATCCCGGCGTACACCGCGCTGTTCAAGCTGACGTCGCTGAAGCTCGGCTACTCGCCGACGCTGGTCGCCTCCAGTGTGGGCGCCGACCCGATCACGGTTTCCGGGCTGCTGGAGAACTTCGCGAAGCAGGCGGGCTCGTCGGTGAAGGGCCAGGACCTGATCGAGGGCCTGGTCACCTCGGCGTACCTGCCCGCGCTCGACGACACGAGCAACTCGTGGACCGCGCTGTTCAAGAAGATCCACGACCAGTACATCCCGAACGTGCCCTTTGACGGCAACGTCTACTACGCGATGTCCTACGCCTACACGTTCACTCAGGCGCTGGCGCGGGCTGGGCAGAACCCGACCCGGCAGGGCGTCATCGACGCACTGGAGAAGGGCGGGCTGACCGGGCCCGGGCTGGTCCCGTTCCGCTACGGCAAGGACTCGCACGCCGGGTACACCGGCGGGCAGATCGCGATGGTGAAGGCAGGCAAGCAGGTCTCCGCGGGCACCCCGCTCGTCACCGATGACGGCGCCGGCGCCGTGACCCCCTACACGCAGCCCCAGCTGCAGGCCCCGGCCAACGGGATCCCGGCCGGTTGAGACGCGTCCGGCACAATCGCGTCATGACGGAGGCGACAGGGAGCAAGCGGGCGCAGGCAACCCGGGCGGCGCTGCTCTTGGCGGCCGGTGAGGTGTTCATCGCCGCCGGCTACGAGCGGGCGAGCATGGCCACGATCGCCGAACGGGCCGGCGCGAGCATCGGCAGCCTGTACCACCATTTCGCCGCGAAGTCCGATTTGTACATCACCGTTTACAACGAGTACAACCGCCGCCAGCAGCACCGGTCGGCCAAGGCGTTCCGGACGGCGCTGGCGGCGGGCGAGGAGGACGCGCTGCGGCTGTACATCGCCGGGGCGCGGGCCTACCTCGAGGGCTGCTGGCAGGAGCGGAAGCTGGCCCGGCTGTTCCTTTCCGGCAACGGCCCGGCTGGCTTCGGCCTGCTTTCGCGCGCGCGGTTCCGCGAGTGGCTCACGGCCAACGCGACTCTGGTCAACGGCCACACCCGGCCGTTGTCGGACATGCTCGTGCTCTCGTTGACCGCGATGTCCACCGAGGCCGGCCGCGAGGTGGCCGACGCCCCGTCGAAGGCCGCGGCGACCCGGATGATCGACGAGGTGCTGGAGTTGATGGGCCGCCTGTACCCATCGTCGTGACTCATTGATGTGACGCAGGACACCCGATCGCGGGGTGGCGAAGTTCGTCCGCAAGATAGTTTCATTCCCTATGAATGTTTCTCGGTGGCGGACGACGGCGACGGACAACGGAGTGCGGGCATGTGCGGGATCACGGGATGGGTGGACTTCGGCCGGGATCTGACGGCCGAGCGGGAGACGGTCGAGGCGATGACCGCGACCATGGCCTGCCGGGGGCCGGACGCGGCCGGGCTGTGGGCGGCCGGGCCTGCGGTGTTCGGCCACCGCCGGCTGGCCGTCATCGATCTGGAGCTGGGCACCCAGCCGATGACCGCCGAGGCGGGCGGAACTGTTGCGCTCACCTACAGCGGCGAGGTCTACAACTTCGCCGAATTGCGCGCGGAGCTGACCCGGCGCGGGCACCGGTTCACCACGGCCGGCGACACCGAGGTGGTCTTGCGCGGCTACCTCGAGTGGGGTGCCGGCCTGGCCGAACGGCTCAACGGCATGTACGCCTTCGCCATCTGGGACTCCCGCGAGGAGCGCCTGCTGCTCGTGCGCGACCGGATGGGTATCAAGCCGCTCTACTACTTCCCACACGGCGAAGGGCTGCTGTTCGGCTCCGAACCGAAGGCGATCCTCGCGCACCCGGGGGTCCGGCCGGTGATCGAGGCGGACGGCCTGCGTGAGCTGCTGTCGTTCACGAAGAACCCCGGCCACGCCGTGTGGGCGGGAATGCGGGAGGTCGAGCCCGGCACCGTCGTCACGCTGGACCGCCAGGGCCTGCGCGTGCACCGGTACTGGCGGCTGGAGCCGGGTGCACACACCGACGACATCAGCGCGACCGTGGAACGCGTGCGCGAACTGCTCGACGACATCGTGCGCCGTCAGCTCGTCGCCGACGTGCCGCGTTGTGTGCTGCTTTCCGGCGGCCTCGATTCCAGCGTGCTCACCGCGCTGGCCGCGCGGCAACTGGCCGATCAGGACGAGCAGGTGCGCAGCTTCGCCGTAGACTTCGCCGGGCATGCCGAGCGCTTCGTCGCCGACCAGTCACGGTCCACCCCAGACGCGCCGTACGTCCGTGACGTCCACGAGCACGTCGGCTCCCTGCACCAGGACATCGTGCTCGACTCGGGTGACCTCGTCGACCCGGCGGTGCGCCGTGCCGTGGTGGCCGCGCGCGACCTGCCGTCCGGGCTGGGCGACCTCGACAACTCGCTGTTGCTGCTGTTCCGGGCGATCCGTGAGCGTTCCACGGTGGCGCTTTCGGGCGAGTCGGCGGACGAGGTGTTCGGCGGTTACGCGTGGTTCCACGATCCCGTGGTGCAGCAGGCGGATACGTTCCCGTGGCTGGCGCGCCGGCTCGGTGCGGGCGGACGGCCCGGCGAGGGACTGTTCGACGGCCACCTGATGTCCACATTGGACATCGGTGGGCACATCCGCGACTCCTACGCCACCGCCGTCGCGGAGGCCGGGACGCTCGTGGGCGAGAGCGAGCACGAACGCCGCATGCGCGTGATCAGCTACCTGCACCTGACGCGGTTCGTGCGGGTCCTGCTCGACCGCAAGGACCGGCTCAGCATGGCGGTCGGCCTCGAGGTGCGCGTGCCGTTCTGCGACCACCGGCTGGTGGAGTACGTCTACCGCACGCCGTGGGCGATGAAGACGTTCGACGGCCGCGAGAAAAGCCTGCTGCGGGCCGCGGCTCGTGATGTCCTGCCCGTCTCGGTGGCGGAGCGGGTGAAGAGCCCGTACCCGTCCACGCAGGATCCGAAGTACTTCGAAGCGCTGCGCGACCAAGTCGAGGACGTGCTGGCGAACCGCGCGCACCCGGTGTTCGACCTGGTCGACCACCGGTCGTTGAAGGGGCTGATGGCGGCCGGCGAGACGGCCTCGCCGCTGCGCCCGCTCCTCGAACGGGTGCTGAACTTCGCGACCTGGTTCGATCTGTACTCACCGGAGCTGCGCATCCGGTGAGACCGGCCGGGTGAGGGCGAAAGGAGCGGACATGGCGCGCGAGCCGCGGGATGTCGACGCCGACGAGGCGTTCCAGTTCGTGTTGTCGCTGCACCGGCTGCTGCGGGAGCTGCGCCGGGCCGCGCCGCCGGACGGCCTGCCCCGTACCCAGCTCCTGGTGCTGGCCAAGCTGTCGCGCTCCGGGCCGTTGCGGGTCGGCGCGCTCGCCGAGGAGGTCGGCTGCTCCCAGCCGACCGCAACGAAGGTCGTGCACGCCATGGAGGAGGCCGGGCTGGTGGCGCGCGGGGCCGATGCGGACGACCGGCGCGTGAGCTACGTCCACATCACCCAGCCGGGACGGCGGCGGCTGCGCGCGGTGGTGCGCGACGAATCCGAGGCGCTGGCCGAGCGGCTGGGCGAACTCGACCAGGACGAGGTGGACCTGCTGCTCAAGGCCGGCGCCGTGATGCGCCGGATGGTCGAGCCGGAACCGGCCGACATTCGACAAATTTCCAGCGAGGCGCAATAGTTATGTGATGGGTTCTCGCGGAGGAGGCCGGATGTTCGCTGTGCCCGACGTCGAGCGCGAGGAGCGGCCGGACGGGAGCGTGGTCTTCCGCTCCCGGATTCCGCTCGGCCCGTACCCGCGGAGCGTCGCCGCCATGCTGCGGGAGTGGGCGGCGCTCGACCCGGACTACCCGCTGGTGGCCGAGCGTGCCGGGGACGGCTGGGCGATGCTGGGCTACGGCGAGGCCCGCCGCCGCGCCGACTCCGTCGGTCAGGCCCTGCTCGACCGCGGGCTCGGCCCGGACGCGCCGTTGATGATCTTGTCCGGCAATTCCGCGGCCCACCTCGTGCTCACTCTCGGCGCGCTGACGGCGGGCGTCCCGGTGGCGCCGATCAGCGTGGCGTACTCCCTGCTCAGCGCCGACCATGCGCGTATCCGCGAGATCGCCGCACTGTTACGGCCGGGGCTGGTGTTCGCCGAGGAAGGCGGCCCGTTCGCGGCCGCGCTCGCCGCAGTGTCGCCCAGCCCCCTGGTCGTCGCGCGTGATCCCGTGCCCGGTGCCGAGCTGTTCGACGACCTGCTCGCAACCGAGCCGGGGCCCGGCCTTGAACCCGCGTACGCCGGGGTCGGTCCGGACACACTGGCGAAGGTGCTTTTCACGTCCGGCTCCACCGGCTCGCCCAAGGGCGTGCTGAACACCCACCGCATGCTGTGCTCCAACCAGCAGGCGATCGCCCAGGTCTGGCCGTTCCTGGCCGAAGAGCGGCCGGTGCTCGTCGACTGGCTGCCGTGGAGCCACACTTTCGGCGGCAACCACAACGTCGGCCTGGTGCTGCGGGGCGGCGGCACGCTGTACGTCGACGATGGCAAGCCCGCGCCGCGCCTGTTCGCCCGGAGCGTGGAGAACCTGCGCTCCGCCCCGCCGACGCTCTACTTCAATGTGCCCGCCGGCTACGCCCAGCTCGTGCCCGTGCTGGAGCAGGACGCCGAGTTCGCCCGGGTCTTCTTCTCCCGCGTGCGGCTCCTGTTCAACGCCGCGGCCGCCCTCCCTGCCGCGTTGCGCGAACGGCTCGCGGCGGTCGCGCGCGCCACCACCGGCCGGGACGTGGTGCTCACGGGTTCGTGGGGTGCCACCGAAACCGCGCCCTGCGTGACCAGTGCGCACTACGCGTTCGAGGACGCACGGTGCATCGGCGTCCCGCTCCCGGGGCTGGAGGTGAAGCTCGCGCCCGTCGGCGGTGCGCGGGAGATCCGGGTGCGGGGTGCCGCCGTGACGCCCGGTTACCTGGGCCGTCCGGAGGCGACCGCCGCCGCGTTCGACGGTGACGGCTTCTATCGCACCGGCGACGCCGCGCTGCCGGTCGATCCGGCGGACCCGAACGCCGGGCTGCTGTTCGGTGGCCGGATCGCGGAGGACTTCAAGCTCGGCACCGGCACTTTCGTCCGCGTCGGCGCGCTGCGGACGGCGCTGCTTTCGGCCGTCCCGGTGCTCTCGGACGCGGTGATCGCGGGGGAGGACCGGGCGCACGTGGGCGCGCTGGCTTGGCTCAACCAAGCTGAAGCGCGGGCCTTGTCGATGGCTGAGCCCACGGTTGCCGACGGCTGTCTGGTCCACCCGGAGCTGGCCGAGCACCTCGCGAAGCTGCTGGCCGCGCTCAACGCCACCGCGGGCTCCGCCGGGCGCGTCGAGCGGCTCGTGCTGCTCGCCGAGCCGCCGGATCTCGACGCCGGCGAGATCACGGACAAGGGGTACGTCAACCAGCGCCAGGTGCTGCGGCGGCGCGCCGGGATCGTGGAACGGCTCTACGCCGCCGATCCCGGCCCGGGGGTGATCCTCGCCGCGAGGCCGTGATGATGTGTCAACAATTTTGTAGGATCGGGGGATGGCGGACGCGCGGTGGCTCGATGAGCGGGAGGCGCACGTCTGGCGGTCCTACCACCGGCTGCTCCGGGACTTCGGCGGTGCGGTGGACCGGCAGCTGGAGCGTGACGCGGGCCTGTCCGGCGCCGACTACGCGCTGCTCGTGCCGCTGTCCGAGGCCCCCGACGAGGTGCTGCGGATGCGCGACCTCGGCACCCAGGTCGACTGGGACCGCAGCCGGCTCTCGCATCACGTGAGCCGGATGGAGAAGCGCGGCCTGGTCTCGCGCGAGGACTGCCCGGACGACGCGCGCGGTTCGATGGTGCGGCTGACCGCGGCCGGGCGGAGCGCGATCGAGGCCGCCGCGCCCCAGCACGTGGAAACGGTGCGGCGGTACTTCTTCGACCCGCTTTCCGGTGACGAGCTGGAAGTGCTCGGCCGGGCCTTCGACCGGATGCTGGCGCGGCTCGACGAGGACGCCGACGGCGATCCCTGCACCCGCTGACTCGTAAACCGGTGCCGACCGGTCTGAACACTCACGAGTCCTTCCGCTGACGGTCCCGCGCGGCGGCTGTCAGCGTCTCGTGCGGGCGTGGTCAGCGCCCCGCCGCAGTCTTGCGTCATCACCACCCGAACCCGAGAAGGGGATCAGCGATGACCAGCAAGACCGTCCTCGTTTCCGGCGCCAGCGTGGCGGGGCCTTCCGCCGCCTACTGGCTGCACCAGCACGGTTACTCGGTGACCGTCGTCGAGACGGCGCCCGCGCTGCGGCCCGGCGGCCAGGCCGTCGACTTCCGCGGCGAGCAGATGAAGCTGCTGGGCGCCATGGGGATCGCCGACGAGGTCCGCGAGCGGGAGACCGCGATGGGCGACCAGATCGTGCTCGACCAGACCGGGCGGCCGGCGTTCACCGTGCCGTCCCGGTTCATCAGCGGCGAGGTCGAGGTGCTGCGCGGCGACCTCGCCCGCATCCTCTACGACCGCACCAAGGACTACACCGAGTACGTCTTCGGCGACCGCGTCACCGCGCTCACCGAGACGGCCGACGGGGTGCAGGTGACGTTCCGCCACGGCGCGCCGCGTGAGTTCGACCTGGTGGTGGGCGCCGACGGCATCCACTCCGGCGTCCGCGCGGTGGCGTTCGGCCCGGAGGCGTCGTTCCGCCAGGACCTCGGCTACCACGTCGGGGGCTTCACCGCGCCCAACCACCTCGGCCTGGACCACAGCGGCCTCATCTACGGCGAACCCGGTCGCAGCGCGATGATCGCGAGCAACCGCGAGCCGGAAACGGTCACCGTCGGCCTGTTCTTCCGCGGCGATCCGCGTGGCTACGGCCGCCCGGACTTGGCGCGGCAGAAGGAAATCCTGGCCGATGTCTACGCGGGCGCGGGCTGGGAGATCCCCCGGCTGATGCGCGCGATGCCGGAGGCGGACGACCTGTATTTCGACACCGTCGGGCAGATCCGGCTCGACCGGTGGTCGACCGGCCGCGTGGTGCTGCTCGGCGACGCCGCGTGGTGCGCGGGCCCCGGCGGATCCGGCACCGGGCTGGCGATGATGGGCGCGCAGATCCTCGCGGGCGAACTCGCCGCGGCGGACGGCGACCACGTGACCGCGTTCGCGCGCTACGAACAGCGGCTGCGCAAACCCGCCCACGTCGGGCACAAGAACGGCGCCGGCTCGGCCAACTTCCTCGTGCCGGCCACGCAGAAGGGGATCCACACCCGCAACCGCGGCTACAAGATGATGGGCAACGCGCTGTTCGGCAGGCTGTGGGACTACCTGGGCTCCCGCGCCGCGAACGCGGTCGAGTACCGCGAATACCCCCGCCGGGTCGCCAGCTGAGAAGTTGCCTTCACGCGAGCGTCAAGGTTTAGCGTCTGGGCATGCGGATCGGCGAGTTCGCCCAGCGGGCGGGGACCACACCACGGGCGCTGCGCTTCTACGAGGCGCAGGGGCTGATGCCGGCGGAGCGCTCGGCGAACGGGTACCGGGAGTACGGCGAGGACGACCTGCGTCTGGTCAGCGAGATCCAGACGCTGCGCACGGTCGGGTTCAGCCTCGACGACACCCGTCCGTTCGTCGAGTGCCTGCGCACCGGCCACGAAACCGGCGACTCGTGCGCCGAGTCGGTCGAGGTCTACCGCCGCAAGCTCGAAGAGGTCGAGGCCTGCCTGCGCGACCTCGGCGCCGTGCGGGCCACGTTGATGGACAAGCTCGCCGAGGCCACCGCTCGTACCGGAACCTGCGTCGTCCCAGCTGAGGAAGGACTCCGATGACCACTGATGCCACGTTCGCCGCCGAGGTGCTGGAGCACGACCAGCCGGTGCTGGTCGACTTCTGGGCCACCTGGTGCCCGCCGTGCCGGATGATCGCTCCGGTGCTGGCGGAGATCGCCGAGGAGCGCGCCGGCTCGCTGACCGTGCGCGAGGTGAACACCGACGAGAACCCCGAGACCGCGCGGGCGTACCAGGTGATGTCGCTGCCCACGCTGATGCTCTTCCGCGGCGGCGAGCCCGTGCGCACGTTCGTCGGCGCCCGCCCGAAGGCCAAGCTGCTCGCCGAACTGGACGACGCCCTCAGGTGAGCCCGGTGCCGAGCCGATAACTTATGGCAAGGCAGCGTCGGACCCCGGGGAGGCCCCACCCATGAACGCACTCGTCCGCTCGTATCTCTTCCTCCGCCGCGCGATCGGGGTGCTGGGCTTCGCCCTGCCGATCGTCGTGATCGTCGGCAAGGAGATCCTGCAAGGCGGTGGCCTGCTCGGCTCGCTGAGCGGCTACTACTACAGCGACATGCGCAACGTCTTCGTCGGCATCCTGTGCGCGATCGGCGTGTTCCTGATTTCCTACCGCGGTTACGGCCGGGTCGACGACATCGCGGCGGACGTCGCGGCGGTCGCGGGCATCGGCGTCGCGCTGTTCCCCACGAGCCCGTCGTCGCCGACCGTCACGGAGCACGCGATCGGCGTCGCGCACCTGGTCTTCGCGGCGGTGTTCTTCCTGACGCTGGCCTTCTTCTGCCTGTTCCTGTTCACGAAGTCGGACGGTTCCGTTGTCACACCGAGGAAAAAGGCACGCAATGTGCTGTACCGCGTGTGCGGGGTGGTGATGCTGGCCAGTCTGGTCCTGATCGTGCTCGTGGGCCTCTTCTTCAACACCGCCACGGCGTCGCTGCACCCGACGGTTTGGCTGGAGTCGCTGGCGATCTTCGCGTTCGCGCTGGCCTGGCTGGTCAAGGGCGAAACTCTGCTGGCCGATGTTCCGCAACCCCGGGCGGAAGTTCCTCAGCCCGCCTGATCCGCAAGCCTGGGCTGTCCTTCGATGAGGGGCAGCCACGGCATCGGATGTCCACAGTGGACTAGCGCACGGCTTCCGGGCCGGCGAACTGCTGCCACTCGGCCGCCCACCGGGCCGCGCGGTGACGGTCCAGCACCCGGCGGGCCACCCAGTACGCGGCGGAAAGCAGGGCGATCACGCACAACCAGGCAAAGGCTCCCACGAGCACGCCGTTGGTCACGGCGTCGGAGTGGGTCAGCGGCGCGGTGGTCTGCTTGCCCTTGTGGTCCAGCCAGATCGGCGTCTGCGAGCCGACGGTCGCGTCCCCGGCGGGCACGGTGACCACGCCGGTGCGCGGCGAGCCGTTGGCCAGCCGCCAGGCTGCGGTCACGCGTGAGTTCTGCGTGATGGGCGCGCCGTCGCCCACGGTCGCGGGCTGCGGCGCGACGTTCAGCACTGTCGCGGTGACCTCGTGCCGGGTACGGGCCTGCGCGTCGGAGGCCGCCGTCTCCATGGCCACGTCCGCCTGTCCCAGCGCCAACACCAGCGGCAGTGCCAGCAGCGCGAGCAGGATCGTCACCGCGAGGAAGGCGCCCTCGAGCCGATCGGACCGCCGGACGAGCGGATTGCGGGCAGCCCCGAGCCGCCGGAGCAGTCGTTTGCAGGGGTGGGGCGGTCTGCCGCCCCGGGCCTTGTTCCGCATGCCCCCCATGCTCCTCTGACGCGTTCGCGAGCGCTGTGTCCGGCGCTACTTTTTGCCTGAATTTAGAGCGAAACCAGTGTGTTCCTCAGCACCCCTCGGGCCTGGTGTGGCACCTGTGGGTGAACGCGGTCACCGCTGCCTGGATGCGCGGTGCTCAGTCGACCAGCCGGAGGGCGGCCGTCGGGCTGTAGGACTTACGGCGGCTGAAGCCGTGCTCCGCGACGATGCTCAGCTGGATCGAGCGGTCGGCGGGGGCCCAGTAGCCGGTGCGGACGAAATAGCCGTCCATCGAGCAGAGGCGGTTCGCGGTCTTGCGGGAGCTGATCGTCTCCCAGCCCCATTGCCGCCCGCTCGCCTCGACGCCGTTGCGCCGGACGTACAGCCGCGGATTCCCGATTTCCCGGCAGTACGTGCTGCCTTCGGAGATGTAGAGCACGCCGTCGACTTTGTAGAAGCGCTTGCCGTTGAGCAGACTCACCTGCCCGGAGAGAGTGAAGCGGACGCGACCGCCTTCATGGCCGTCCATCGTCCACTCGACGCAGAATTCCTTTGTCGGAACCTCGAGCGACTGGGTCATGGCCTTTCCCCTTTGCTGACCGAGCTGGAGAGTCCATTGAAAGATAGGGATAAAACCGGGTCCGGGGAGGTTTTGGGAACGGTTTTCACCCGATGAGGCCTACGCGGGAACTGATAGTGACCGGCGCATGAATTCCGGCGTTTTTTAGCGCCTATGGGTGATGGCGGACACGGCACGTGAATACAAATAACCTCCCAGGGGTGGTGCGCCACCGTTTTGGCGGGGCGTGGCCGGTTCGCGGGGCCTCGCCGTGTCGCCTGCGTGAGCAATACTATGACACTCGTCATAGTGAGTCGATCAGCTGTGCCGTGCTAGACCTGCACTATGACAGCTGTCATAACGGTGGCCGGGCCGGCCACGGACGACGAGGTGACGAGCCTGGTCCGGGCGTGCTCGCCGGAGAGCCTCCGGCTCCGCTTCATGCTCGGCGGGCCGCCGGACGCGGAGCGGATCCTGCTGCTGTACCGGAGTTACCTGCTCGGCGGGACGACACTGGTCGCCAAGGCCGGCGACGTCCCGATCGGCTTGCTGAACCTGGTCCCGGACGACGTGCGCCGAGCCGATCTCGGCATTCTGGTGGCGGACGCGTGGCACCGGCGGGGCGTCGCGAGCGCGCTGGTCGGGCACGCCTGGCGGGAGGCCCGCTGGCTGGGCTGGACGGTGCACGCGACCGTGCAGGAGGGCAACACGCCCGCGGAGGGCCTGTTGCGCCGTCACGGGTTCCGCCTGGTCCCGGTGTTCGAGCGCGGCGAGCGCGACTTCGAGCTGGTCGTGACGGCTAGCCTGGCGAATGTGGTGAAGGAGGTCGTTGATGGCGGAGAGGCCGGCCAGGGAACGGATGGTGTTCAGCGCCGCGCAGCTGCTGAGGACGCAGGGGGTCGGCGGCACCGGCATGCGGGACGTGGTCGCGCACGCAGGTGCACCGCGGGGCTCGCTCCAGCACTACTTCCCCCGGGGTAAGGACCAGCTCCTCGCTGAGGCTGTCGAATGGGCGGGCGGGCACGCCGCGCGCCGCGTACGTCGCGGCCTCGAGTCCCTCGACGAGCCGACGCCGGGCGCCTTGTTCGCCGCGATGACCGCCCCATGGCGCGAAGAACTGGTCGAACGTGATTACGACGGTGGTTGCCCGCTGGTCGCCACGGTGGCCGACGCGGCCGCGGTCAACGAGCCCTTGCGTGAAGCCGTCAGCTCGGCGTTCAGCGGCTGGCAGCGCCCGGTCGAGGAGGCGCTGTCGCAGCTGGGAGTTCCGCCGGCCCGCGCGGCGTCGCTGGCCGTGCTGATGATCAGCGCGCTCGAAGGTGCCATCGTGCTGGCCCGCGCCCATCGGGACGTAAGCCCGCTCGACGTGGTGGTAGAGGAATTGCGGCCGGTGCTGGACGGCGCGGTGGACAAGCGGCGTCGCCGGTCCGCCTGAAGCCACCTGCCCGTCAAAGGGCGGCCACCGCGCTGATCAGCCGGTCCACCTCCGCAGCGGTGGTGTACGGCGCGATTCCCGCGCGGACTGCGCCCGTGTCGCCGAGACCGAGGTGTCGTGAGCACTCGATGGCGTAGAACGTCGCGGCCGGCGCGTTGATCCCGTGGCTTGCGAGGTGCTCGTACACGGCCTTCGGTGTGAAGCCCTCGACGGTGAACAGCACCGTCGGCGTACGGCGGCGGTCCGGAGAGCCGTATCGGACCACTCGGGGCAGCTCGGCGAGGCCGGCGTCGAGGCGTTCGCGCAGGGCTTCTTCGTGCGCCTCCAGTTCGGCCATCGACGTCAGCAGACGCTCTCGGCGGCTGCCCCCGGCAGGCACGAGGCCGGCGAGAAAGTCGATCGCCGCGGTGACGCCCGCGAGCAGTTCATAGGGGAGGGTGCCGAGTTCGAACCGCTCAGGCACGGCGTCGCTGGAGGGCACCAGCTTGTCCGGCCGCAGCGTCTCCAGCAGCTGCGGGGCAGCGGCCAGCAGACCGAGGTGGGGGCCGAGGAACTTGTACGACGAGCACGCGTAGAAGTCCGCGCCCAGCTCGCCGACGTCCACCGGCGAGTGCGGCGTCAGATGGACGCCGTCGACGTAGCTCAGCGCGCCCGCTTCACGCGCTTTCGCCGTAATGGCGGGGATGTCCGGGCGGGTGCCGAGCAGGTTCGACGCCGCCGTCACGGCCACCAGTCGCGTCTTCGCGGAAAACAGCGAGCACACCGCTTCGACGGGCAGCTCACCTGTCGCCGGGTCGAAGTCGGCCCAGCGCACGGTGACCTCGCGCGCCTCGGCGGCCTGGATCCACGGCCGGATGTTCGCGTCGTGATCGAGGCGGGTGACCACGATCTCGTCGCCGGCGCGCCATTCTTTCGCGATGGCACGCGAGAAGTCGTAGGTCACCTGCGTCATGCTGCGCCCGAAGACGACGCCCTCGGGCCGGGCGGCCAGCAGGTCGGCGACCGCTTGACGGGCGTCGTGGACGATGCCGTCGGCGCGGCGCTCCGCGGGCGTGATCGTGCCCCGGTTGGAGATCGCGGAGCAGAGCGTGGCGGCGACGGCCTCGCCCACCACGTCGGGCACTTGGGATCCACCCGGCCCGTCGAAGTGGGCGGCGCCCTCGTCCAGCGCGGGGAAGTGCTTGCGGATCGCGTTCACGTCGTAGGCCACGTCGCCCAGCATGCCGCAGATCGGCCACTTGGCAAGGTGAGACGACCGGTCATATGCTGACGGGATGCCTCGTCCCAGCGTTCGTGAGGTGATCGTCGAGACGGCGGTCACGGAGTTCCACCGCCACGGGTTCTCGGCCTGCTCGGTCGACACCATCACCCGGGCCGCCGGTGTGCCGAAAGGGTCGTTCTACAACCACTTCAAGAGCAAGGAAGATCTCGGCGCCGAGGTGGTCGCCCGGTACG
Source organism: Amycolatopsis sp. (assembly GCA_036502365.1). Lineage (GTDB taxonomy): Bacteria > Actinomycetota > Actinomycetes > Mycobacteriales > Pseudonocardiaceae > Amycolatopsis. Next base: position 40,526 of record DASXYS010000016.1, on the reverse strand, counting down.
CGGAGAACTCCGGCTGGCGCGACGGACACGGCGACCTCGGCCCGCTCGACACCCTCCGCGCCCGCTTCGGCGTGATGCGAGATGTGCTGGTCGCCGCCGATTTCACGCGCGGCTGCCTGATCGGCAACATGGGCGCCGAGCGCGCCGACCACAGCCCGGTGATCCGCGATCAGGTCGCGCTGAGCCTGAGCGAGTGGTCGGGTCACATCGCCGAGTCGATCCGCGAGGCCCAGCGGGCCGGCGAGGTCCCGGCCGACCGCGACGCCGACCGGCTCGGCCGGTTCGTGCTGGACGCGTGGGAGGGTGCGATCATCCGGGCCAAGGCGGCGAAGTCCGCCGCCCCGCTGGACGACTTCTTCGCGGTCGTCTTCGGCTCACTGCTGTAGAGGGGGAGCGCTTGCTCACCGACCTGGTGGACGAACTGCTCGCGCGGCCGCTGCCGTGGCCCATCGTCCAGGCTGGCGACCCGGTGCTGCGGAACCCGGCGCTGCCCTATGCGGGTGAGCTGGCCGCCGGCACGCTGGCCGCGCTGGTCGAAGGCATGAAGGTGACCATGCACGAGGCTCCCGGTGTGGGCCTGGCGGCGCCGCAGATCGGCCTGCCGGTGCAGCTCGCCGTAGTCGAGGACCGTGCCCAGGAGCGTCCCGGCGTGCCCGCGTCGACGCTCGAGGCTCGGGGGATCGCGCCGCTGCCGTTCCGTGTCCTGGTGAACCCGCGCTACACCCCGCTGGGCGAGGACCGCGCCGCGTTCTTCGAGGGCTGCCTCAGCGTGCACGGCTGGCAGGCGGTCGTTGCCCGCCCGTTGCGCGTCCGCCTCGAAACGGAGGACGAGACGGGCTCGTCCCTGGACGAGGAGCTGACCGGCTGGCCGGCCCGCATCATCCAGCACGAGACGGATCACCTGGCCGGGACGCTGTACCTGGACCGCGCGGAGCTGCGCAGCCTGTCCACCCACGCCGCGGTCGCCGCGCGCTGGGCCCAGCCGACCCCGGAGAACGCCGCGAAGGAACTGGGCTTCGAGTTGCCCTGACTTCCGGGATTTTCCGCCGTACTGGCGACGGGGACCTCTTGACATTCTCTAAGACGACCGGTCATATTCAATTCATGACAACTTACCGAGCCTTCGAAGTCACTGGGTCCCGCCGGTTCCGGCTGGTCGAACGGGAGCTGGCCGAGCCGCTGCCCGGCCAGGTGCGGGTCAAGGTCGAGTACTGCGGCGTCTGCCATTCCGACGTCCTCGGCGTCGAGGGGCTGCGGGCCCACCCCGAGCAGCCCGTGGTGCCCGGGCACGAGATCGTCGGCGTGATCGACGCCGTCGGCGCCGGGGTGCGGGCCTGGCAGGTGGGCGAGCGGGTCGGCATCGGCTTCCTCGCCGGCCACTGCGGTGAGTGCGAGCACTGCCGCCGCGGGGACTTCGTCAACTGTGCCGATCAGCCGCAGACCGGCAGCGACGTCGACGGTGGGTATGCCGAATACGCGTACGCCCGCACGTCCGGCCTCGCCCGGGTGCCCGAGGGACTGTCCTCTGTGGATGCTGCACCGCTGTTGTGTGCCGGCCTGACCACCTACAGTGCTCTCGGCCAGATCGACGCCCGTCCTGGTTCGCTGGTCGCGGTGCAGGGCATCGGCGGGCTCGGCCATCTCGGCGTCCAATACGCGAAGGCGCTCGGCTACCGCGTTGCCGCCATCGCGCGTGGCACGGACAAGGCGGCGCTGGCCGCGAAGCTCGGCGCGGACCATTACATCGACAGCTCCGCCGAAGACCCCGGCCCGGCGTTGCAGGCGCTCGGTGGCGCGGCGGCGATCGTCGCGACGGCCGCGAGCGGCGCGTCCATGTCCCCGCTGGCCGCCGGCCTCGCGCCACGCGGGCGGCTGATCGTCGTCGGCGCGGCGGCCGACCCGATCGAGGTGCAGACTTCGGACCTGATTTTCGGCACGCGCACCGTCAGCGGCAGCCTCACTGGTTCGTCGATAGAGAACGAGGACAGCCTCGCGTTCGCGAAGGCCCGTGGCATTCACCCGATGACCGAGGTGCTGCCCTTCGCCGAGGCTCCCCAAGCGTACGAGCGCATGCTTTCCGGCCAGGCCCGTTTCCGCGTGGTGCTTGAACTGGGGGCGTGACCAGAGCTTGGCGCGCGGTTTTTGTCGGTGCCCGCTGCTAGCTTCTTCCTCGGTCGGCGAGCGTCGGCCAGGGAGGATCGACATGACACTGGAATCGTTGCGGGACAAGGCAAAGGCGTTCAGAGCGGCGCACGAGGGGGCAGTGCTGGTGCTGCCGAACGCGTGGGACGCGGGCAGTGCGGTGGTCATCGAGCGCGCGGGTGCCCCGGCGATCGCGACGACGAGCGGCGGAGTTTCGTGGGCCCTCGGCCAGGGTGACGGGCAGCGGCTCAGCCGGGCGGAGATGGTGGCGGCGGTGCGGCGCATCGCCGCGGCCGTCACGGTTCCGGTGAGCGCGGACATCGAAGGTGGTTACGGACCCGCCCCGGCCGACGTCGCGGCCACGGTCTCGGCGATCGTCGAGGCGGGCGCGGCCGGGGTGAACCTGGAGGACTCGATCGCGGGCAGCCTGAACCTGTTCGACGCGCCGGCCCAGGCAGAACGGCTGCGCGCGGCCCGCGAGGCGGCAACGGCGGCCGGGCTGCCGGAGCTGGTGATCAACGCGCGGACCGACGTGTATCTGTTCGGCGTCGGTGCCCCGGAGGGCCGGCTGGACGACGTGCTGGCCCGGGCCACCGCCTATGCCGCGGCGGGCGCGGACTGCCTGTTCGTGCCCGGCTTGGTGGACCTCGAAGTCCTGCGCAGGCTCACCGCGGCCGCCCCGATCCCGGTCGCCGCCATGGCGGGTCCGGGCGCGCCATCGGTTTCCGAGCTGGCGGCCGTGGGTGTCCGTCGGGTCACCGTCGGCACCGCCATCGCCCAGGCGGCGTACACCCTCGCCGAACGCGCGGCGGCCGAGCTGCTGGCCAAGGGCACCTATGCGGAGCTGGAGCAAAGCCTGGACTTCGGCACGCTGAACGCCCTTTTCGGACGCTGAGCCGTGATCAGCCTCAGCCGGGCGCGGAGCCGGTGGTCTCCGCCGGGCAGGCGGCGACCACGGTCACTCCTCCAGCCAGCCGTGGGACCGCGCCAGCCCCATCACGCACCGCCGCACGGCGACGATCTGCTCACCGGTCAAAGAGGACGCTTTGACCAGCAGCTGCTCGGTGAGTTCCTCCAGGAACTCGTGTTCCGGGAGCAGGTCACCGAGATCGTCGTCGTGCGCCGGACGGCGCTGCCCGGTTTCGACCAGGCTGACCCGCGCGGCCTTCAGGCCCCGGTCGCCCTCTTCGGTGTCGAATTGCAGCTGCACCCCGGGGGCGAGCAGCCGCTTGTCGAAGTGAATGTCATTCACATGCAGGAAGACATCGTCCCCGCCGTCGTCGGGCGAGACGAAACCGAACCCGCGAGCCTCGTCGAAATGAACAACTTTACCTGTGGCCACAGCACTGTCCTCATCCTCGTAAATCCCACCGGACGGATCCACCGCACCGTCGCCAGCAGGATAACCACGAAGGTCAAGCGGGCTCGGAGGCGCCTGCCCGAACGCTCGCGACGGTGGCTGTTCCGGGCGAGTGGACAGGTCGTCTGTCCATCGGAGACAGTGGCCACCCGCCGTTCCGAGTGGTGGGCACGGCGCCGACCGGATCGGGGGTGTCGCAGTGGACTACTTCCCTTGCAACCACACGGTTTTCGGGTTCACGAACGAACGCGGGCCGAACGCGGCCAGCTCCCGGCCGTAACCCGAGTTGCGGGTGCCGCCGAAGGGTACCTCCGGCGTGGACTCGGTGAATTTGTTGACGTACATCATGCCGGTGTCCACCTCGGCGATGAACTTCTCCTGCTCGGCCTCGTCGGTGGTCCAGGCCGAGCCGCTCAGGCCGAACGGGGAGTCGTTGGCGACGCGGACGGCTTCGTCGGCGCTGCTGACACGCCAGACCAGGGCGACCGGTCCGAAGAATTCCTCGTGGTGACCGGGGGAGCTGTCCGGGATGTTGGTGAGCACCGTCGGCGGGTAGAAGTAGCCAGGGCCGTCCAGAGGCGTGCCGCCGGTGAGGACGTCGGCGCCCGCTTCGACGGTGTCGCGCACCTGCTGGTCGAGGGTCTTCACCGCATCGGCCGAAGACAGCGGGCCGAGGTCGGTGTCATCGGCCATCGGGTCGCCGATCCTCAACGCCTCCATCCGCGCGACCATGTGCCGCAGGAACTCGTCGGCGATGGACTCGTGCAGCAGGAACCGCTTCGCGTTCACACAGGACTGCCCGTTGTTCAGCATTCGCGACGCCACGCCCTGCTTCGCCGCTTCCTCGATGTCCGCCGACGGCATCACGATGAACGGGTCGGCCCCGCCCAGCTCCAGCACACTCGGCTTGACCGCTCCGCCGGCCGTCGCGGCCACCTGCCGCCCGGCGGGCTCGCTGCCGGTCAGCGTCACCGCGCGCACGCGGTCGTCCTCGATCACACCCTTGACAGCCGAGGACGGGATGAGCAGCGTTTGGAACACGCCCTCGGCGAAACCCGCGCGCCGCAGCACATCCTCGATCTTCAGCGCGCACTGCGGCACGTTCGAAGCGTGCTTGAGCAGCCCGACGTTGCCCGCCATCAGCGCCGGCGCCGCGAACCGGAACACCTGCCAGTAAGGGAAGTTCCACGGCATCACCGCGAGCACCGGGCCCAGCGGCTCGTAGCGGGTGAGCACCCGCGCGCCGTCGATCGGCCAGGGCTCGTCCGCCAGCATCTCCTCGCCGCGATCGGCGTACCAGCGGCAGCCCTTCGCGCTCTTGTGCACCTCCGCGACGGCGGAGGCCAGCGTCTTGCCCATCTCGAGCGTCGCGAGCCGGCCCAGCTCACCGGCCTCCTCGTCGAGGAGGTCGGCGGCGCGACGGAGCCAACCGGCGCGCTCGGTGTACGAGGTGTGCCGGTAGCTCGCGAACAATTCCGCCGCGCGCGCCAGCTTTCCGTCGAGCTGGCCGGCGGTCAGTGCGTCGAACGAGAGCAGCCGTTCGCCGGTCGCGGGGTTCACGGATTCGATGGCCACAGCGCACTCCTTCGTCGGCGGGTCTCACGGGCCGGTTACCCGTCCGCACTCTGCCACCAAACAGCCGTGCACCGGTCAGAAGAGTGCCGGGGCGTGGCCGCTTTCGAAGTCCAGCAGCTGCCGTTTGCGCTCGAGCCCGCCGCCGTAGCCGGCGAGGCTGCCGCTGCTGCCGACCACCCGGTGACACGGCACGATGATGCTGACCGGGTTCTTGCCGTTGGCCAGACCGACCGCCCGCGAGGCACTCGGCCGCCCGATCTGCTCCGCCAGCTCGCCGTAGCTGGTCGTCTCGCCGTACGGGATGGTGGTCAGCGCGCGCCAGACCGTTTCCTGGAACGGCGTCCCGCGCAGTGCCAGCGGCAGGTCGAACTCGGTGCGCGAGCCCGCGAAGTACTCCTCGAGCTGTGTGATCACTGCGACGAACGGCCGCTCGTCACGTTCGCCGAACGTCTCCCGCGCAGGCAGGTGCCGTTGCTGTGTCATGTAGACGCCGGCGAGCAGGCCGTCGCGGGCGACGAGGGTCAGCTCGCCCACCGGGCTGTCCAGCATCGTGTGCACTGTGGTGGGCATGGTCGTTCCTCTCACGCGGGAATGCGGTTCACGGCGTGGTCGCCGGTGGCCCACAGGTATTGGACGGCGTACGCGCGCCAGGGCCGCCAGCTTTCGGCGCGCTCGATCAGCCCGGCCGGCTTCACCGGCAGTCCGAGCGCTTCGGCGGCGAGCTTGATCCCCAGGTCGGTGGCGACGAACGCGTCGGGGTCGCCCAGCGCGCGCATGGCGATGGTTTCCACCGTCCATGGTCCGAAGCCGCGCAGCCCGGCCAGCTGGGCCCGCGCCCGGTCCCAGTCGCCGCCGACGGTCAGGTCCACTTCGCCCGACGTCAGCGCGTCGAGCAGTCCGAGCAGCGTGGACCGGCGTGACTTCGGCATCGCGAGGGCTTCGGGATCGAGGCCGGCCAGGTCTTGCGGGAGCGGGAACAGGTGGGTGAGGCCGCCTTCGCGGTCCTCGATCGCGGTGCCGTGGGCCAATACCAGCCGTGCGGCGTGGGTGCGTGCCGCGGCCGTGGACACCTGCTGGCCCAGTACCGCGCGGACGGCGAACTCGTCCGGGTCCGTCGTCCGCGGCACCCGGCGGCCGGGGCTCTTCGCGACGAGCGGCGCGAGCTCGGGGTCGGCCGCCAGCTGCTCGTCCACGGCGATCGGGTCGGCGTCGAGGTCCAGCAGCCACCGGCAGCGGCTGGTCGCCGCCGCGAGGTCGCGCAGGTCGGTCAGGTTCAGCCGGCACGCGATGTGGTCCGGCGTCGGCCGCAATGAGACAACGCCGTGGCCATGGGGCAAGCGCAGCGTGCGGCGGTATGCGCCGTCGCGCCACTCCTCGACGCCGGGCACGGCCGTGGCCGCGAGATGGCCGAAGAGGTTGTCCGGGCACAGCGGCTTGCGGAACGGCAACCGCAGCGAAAGCCCGCCCGGCGACGCCTGCTCCGCGCCTTTCGCGCGCGACCGCAGCTCGCTGGGTGTGAGCGCGAAAACCGCGCGCACGGTGTCGTTGAACGTGCGGAGGCTGGCGAACCCGGCGGCGTGCGCGACGTCGCCCATCGGCATCTTGGTGGTCTCCACGAGCAGGCGCGCGGTCTCGGCGCGCTGGGCCCGCGCGAGCGCGAGGGGCCCCGCGCCCAACTCGGCGTACACCTGGCGCTCCACTTGCCGGACGCTGTACCCGAGCCGCGCGGCGAGCCCGGTGACGCCCTCCCGGTCGACCACGCCGTCCGCGATCAGCCGCATGGCCCGCGCGACGAGGTCCGCGCGCTCGTTCCACAACGGCGATCCGGGCGAGGCGTTGGGGCGGCAGCGTTTGCACGCCCGGAACCCCGCCGCCTGCGCGGCCGCGGCGCTGGGGTGGAAGCGCATGTTCTCGACCTTGGGCGGCACCACGGGGCAACTCGGCCGGCAGTAGATCCCGGTGGTCACCACGGCGGTGAAGAACCACCCGTCGAACCGCTCGTCCTTCGACTGCACCGCGCGGACGCAGCGTTCGGTGTCCTCGTACACGAGGGCCAGTCTGCCTGGGGCGACCGGCAAAACCTCGCGAAAAAACGACATCACCCTTGAGTGCTCCTCCGCGGCACTCGGAGCTGGCCGGCTTTGTCACGGCTCCACCCGAGGAACCGCCGGGCGAACACTCCCATGGCACGAACAGCGCGACGTTGAAGAGCACCTGCTGCAGCGCCGGGTTGTCCAGTAGCCCGGTATCGAACTGCCGCATGTCGCTCAGGAACTGGACGGGGTTTCTCACCGGGTGCCGGAGCGAGGCGTGTGCTGCGCAGTACGCGGCGTCGACAATGGGCAGCGGCACCAGCGTGTACGTGACGAGCGCGAAGCAGTACACGAGCACGAAAGCGAGCCCGAACCCGGCGAACGGGGAGGACATCGACGTCGCGCAGTAGCCTTCAGAGAAGCACCCGAGAGGAGCCGTCGTGGACGACGACATCGAGGACAACGCCGACACCGGCGTGCTGGACTCCGAGGACACCCTGCAGGACGGCGACCCGTACGACGAGGGTTACTCGCCGCCGGAGCGGCCGGTGGCGGTCAACGACTGGGGCACCACGGCCGGCGAGGAGCTGACCGGCGAGAGCTGGGAAGGCCGCCTCGCACGCGAGGTCCCCGACGCGCCGTACGACGACAGCGACGGCCTCGGCGACAGCGAGGACACCGACGGTGAACTGGTCGACGACGAGGTCGGCGACCTGCGCGCGGGCCGGCTGGTCGCGACCAACGAGGGCTTCGGGGCCGACGATGACGAGGAGCTGCACGCCTCCGACGTCGGCATCGACGGTGGCGCCGCTTCCGCCGAGGAAGCGGCCGTGCACGTGGTCAGCCCGCGGGACTTTTAGGCAGAGCTGCGCGCGTTGTCAGCGCGCGGGATCTTCGGCCCACACCGACGCCGGGAGCACGTACGGCCGGAGCAGGCCGGTCAGCTCGGCGTCGGCGTGGCCGTGCAGGTGGTCCTCGGCGATCCGTCGCGCGACGCCGGCCAGGAAGTCCGCCACCTGGACGCGAGGGTCGGCGCGGGAGTCGACGAAGCGCAGGTCACGGCCGGGCCCGAGGAGTAGATCGAGCCGTTCCGGGGTGAGCGACTGCTGCTCGTCGTGGACGATGGTGGTGGGCCGCCAGTGCGCGACGGTGTCGACGAGCCCGGGCATCAGCGGATCCAGCGGCGGCACGAGTTTGGGGTTCGCGAGCAGCTGCGCCCGCAGTTCCTCGATGTGCGGCCGCGCCCGCGCGAACCGTCCGGCCCGCGCGAAGAACTCCGAGGCCGACGTTCCTTCGTGACGCGGTGAAGTGCGCAGCAGGTCGGTGAACGAGCGCAGGAATTCCGTCCAGCCCGCGGCGCCGTGGGTGCGCGCGCCTTCGCGGTGCAGGGCGAGGGCCCGCGCGTCCGGGCGCCGGGTGAGGCATTCGGGGTAAGGGACCTCGTCCACGAGCAGATCCACCACCTTGCCCGCGACGAACAGCGCCTTGTCGGCCAGCAGCACACTCGCGTTGCCCGGGAGCGGTCCGGACGGCCCCAGCAGCCACACGAGCGCCGCACGGTTCTTGCCCCTGAGCAGGTGGTTCGCCTTGTACTCCAGCGCGGGCGAGCGGATCCGTTCGCGCAGCTCGGCGACGCAGCCGGCGGCCTCGGCCACGGTCAGCCGCACCGCGGCGTGGGCGAACACGTCCGTGTTCGCGCCGATGAGGTTCTCGCCCTCGGAACCGGACTCGTCGCACGCGATCTCCGCGACGTCCCCGGCGGAAGCACGCCTGGGCCGCACGCACCCGGATCCTGCCAGACCGCGGTGATCGCGGCGACCCCGTTTCTCATGGGAACCCCTGGGGTGATTTTCCCGGATGTGACCACGGCCTCCGGCGGCGCACCATGGGGGACGGCGAAGGGAGTCGTCATGGTACTGGCGGAGGAGGAAGTCCGGGCGCTCGAAGACGTGCGGCGGGGGCTGCTGGCTGTCCACAATGGATTCCTGGGGGCGGCGGAGTGCTACCTGTGGTCCGCGGGCGGGCGGGTGCCGCCGTGGGAGTGCCAGGCGCTGGACCGGCTGCTGCGCCGAGGGCTCGCCGCGGTGGCCCGCCGGCGCGGCGCGGTGGACAGCCCGGTGGTGCTGACCGACCTCGGCGCGGTGCGGTTGGCGGCTTGAGCCTCTGCCTGGGTCTCGACCTCGGCTGATCGTGGACGGTGCCAGGCTGCCGAGTGTGAGCGGTCTCGATCTCGGCTGATAGCGAACGGTGGGACTGCCGAGCGTGAGCGGTCCCGATCTCGGCCCAGCGCGAACGATCCTGGCGCGGCCGGTCGGGGCGACCCGGATTCCTTTCTGTCCCAAGGGCTTGTCGACTTCGTGGCGTTGCGCGCTGCCGGTACCGAGCCGACGCCTTGCACGGTGGACTGATGTATGACGCCGGGGTATCTCGCCGTGGCTAGCTGCGGGCGTGAGCTGGTGACCGGCGGCCGGGCGCGCGATGCGGCTGGTGACCGGCCGCCGGGAGAGCGGGTGTGCACCGCGCTCCCGGCGGCACGGCGGTCGGCGGCCGTGGCGGTGATCCCAGTACTCCGCGCCGGCCTGGCGCCAACCTGGCGAAGGGAGCAAGATCAACTCGAACCTAACCCACGGCGCCGGGCGGACGGCAGTACTCTCCCCGATCGTGTCGGCTGAACCGCGCCGGCACGGACCCGTGTAGGTGACGGATCGATCCGAGCGGCAGGTGAAGACCCACGATGACCGAGCAACCGAACACCCCGCTCGGCGCGCCATGGGCGCAGCAACCGGCACAGCCCGCGGCCCCGCCGCCGAACCCGCAGCCTGGCCCGGGGCCTGCGCCGCGCCAGGGACCGGGGCCTGGGCCAGAGCCGGATCCGAACGCCCTGCTCGGCGCGCCCGGGGCACAGCAGCTGGCGGCCCCGCAGTCAAGCCCGGCCTCGGCCGTGGGGCCCGGGTCGGGGCCGGAGTCGGGCGGCCTGCTTGGTGCACCGTGGGCACAGCAACCAGCGCAGGAGCAGTCACCGCAGACGGCGCAGCAGCAGTCACCGCTGGCGGCGCAGGAGCAGCCGGCGCAGCAGCAGCCACCGCAGGCGGCACATCAGCAGCCACCGCGGCAAGCGGCCCTGCCCTCGCCGCCAGGTCCAGGGCCCCGATCCGAGCCAGGGTCTGCGGCGAAGCGCAGGCGGTTGCGGGCGTTCGGGATCTCGGCGGTGGTCCTCGTGCTCGCGGTGCTCGCGGGAGTCGCGGTCGGGCACTACGCACAGGGGCCCGCGCCGGCTCCCGCGCCGGTTGGGGAGGCTCGGGCGGTGCCGGCGAACCTTGATGTCGCGGCGGTTGCCGCGAAGGTGAGTCCGGCGTTGGTCAACATCGAGGTCCAGTTGGGGCTCGACGAGGGCGGCGCGGCGGGCACCGGGATCGTGCTGAGTGCCGATGGGCTGGTGCTGACCAACAATCACGTGGTCGAGGGCGCTGTCACGGTGCGGGCCACCGACATCGGCAACGGCCGGGCGTACAGCGCCGCCGTGCTCGGTTACGACCGGAGTCACGACATCGCCGTGCTCAAGCTTGACGGGGCGAGCGGGCTGACTGCCGCGAAGCTCGGCGATTCGGCGAAAGTCGTGACCGGCGACGGGGTGGTGGCGCTCGGCAATGCGGGCGGGCTCGGCGGCAAGCCCATCGTTTCGCCGGGGCGGGTGACCGCGCTGGGCCAGTCGATCACCGCGTCCGACGAGACCACCGGCGCCACCGAGACCCTGACCGACCTGATCCAGGTGGACGCCGACATCCAGTCCGGCGACTCCGGCGGCTCGCTGGCCGACGCGCAGGGGCGCGTGATCGGCGTCGACACCGCCGCCGGCGCGGGCTACCAGTTCGAGGAGGGCCAGCGTGCGCACGAGGGGTACGCCATCCCGATCAACCAGGCCGCGGCCATCGCGGCGCAGATCGTGGCCGGCCGCGCCTCGTCGACCGTCCACATCGGACCCAGCGCGTTCCTCGGGCTGACCGTGGTGGACGGGGGCAACGGCTCGGGCGCGCTGATCAAGTCACTGGTGGCCGGGAGCCCCGCGGCGAAGGTCGGCCTGAAGCCGGACCTGCTGGTCGTCGCGATCGACGGGCAGCCGGTGCAGTCCGCGACCGCGCTGATCACCGTGATGGACACCCATCACCCCGGTGATCAGCTGAAGATCACCGTCGCCGGGCAGGGCGGCCGGCAGGCCACGGCGACGGTGGTGCCGGAGAACGGACCGGTCGGCTGAGACCGGCCGGGCGGTACCGCGGCGGAATCGACTGTCGTGGGCCGAACTGGCCGAACTGCCCGTAATGTCCTGGCACGAACGGGCAGGGTTCGATGTCCGAAGGACACGTCGCGCCCGACGGCGGACTGCTCCATTCGAGGGACGTGTTCACTGTCCCGTGGCCGGCATGGCCACCGTCAGTGGATACGGGCCTCGTGGGGGACGGCCGTTCGCGCTGTCCTAAAGTTCTGCGCAACACGGCGAGGGTGACTTCGCTGGTTCGGGAGGGTGGTCCGGATGGCCGGGTTGAGAACCCGTCACCGCCAAGAGGTGGCCGACGAGGCGCTCGTCCGCTCGTTGTTCGAAGAGCACGGCAAGGCGATGCTCGCCTACGCCACCAGGCTCCTCGGTGACCGCAGCGCCGCCGAGGACGTGGTGCAGGAGGCGCTGGTGCGCGCTTGGCGCAACCCGGAGAGCCTGGTCAACGGCAAGGGCTCGGTGCGCGGCTGGCTGCTGACCGTGGTCCGCAACCTGGTGATCGACAAGGTTCGGGCCCGCGACGCGCGCCCCGCGGAGGTCGCCGAGTCGCCGACCACTGTCGCCGTGGAGCGCGACCACTCGGACCAGGTCGTGGATTCGATGGTGGTGCTCTCCGCGCTGGACGGGCTGTCTTCGGAGCACCGTGAGGTCCTCGAGCAGATGTACTTGCACGGGCGGACCGTGACCGAAGCCGCCGAGAAACTGGGTATCCCACCGGGGACCGTGAAATCCCGCTCGTACTACGGCCTGCGCGCGCTACGCGAGCTGTTCGGGAACCAGCGGGCGGAGGGGGTGGCCTGATGGGCATGAACGACGAGCACGCGGACCTGGCCGGCTACGTCGCCGGCGAGCTGTCCCCGCGCGAGGCACAGGCCGTCGAGGCCCACCTGGCGACGTGCGTGGAGTGCCGCACCGAGGTCGAGTCGCTGAACGAGATGCGGGAGTTCCTCGGCGCGCTGCCGCCCGAGGCACTGCTGGAGGGTCCGCCCGAGGGCGGTGATCTGCTGCTTCAGCGCACGCTGCGACAGGTGCGTTCGGAGGCGCGCAGTTCGGCCGGGCGGAGCCGGTTCGTCGCTGTCGCGGCCGCCGTGGTGGTCGTCGCCGCCGCGCTGGGCGGCGGGGTGCTGGTCGGCCGGTCGGGCTCGAGCGGCGCGGCGCCGGAAGCCGGGGCGGGGCAGCAACCGCCCGCTCCCGCGACGTCGAGCGCGGTGCCCGGCACGAAGGTCGTCACCGGCAGCGGGTCCGGGACCCGGCTGACGGCGAGCATCGTGCCGGCCGCGGGCTGGGTCCGCGTGGAGGCGTCCGTGAGTGGCATCCCGGCCGGGCAGAAGTGCCGGCTCGTGGTGGTGGGCAAGAACGGCGACCGTGAGATCGCCGGCGGCTGGCTGGTGTCGGAGAAGGCTTCCCGCGAGGGCGCCAAGCTTTACGGCTCCGCGCTCGTCGCCCCCGCCGACGTCGCCTCGGTCGTGGTCGAGAACACCGACGGCCACGAGTTCGTCCAGGCGAACGCCTGACCGATCAGTCCACTGAGGACAGACGGGCGGAACGGGCCGAAAGTACGAGCGGTTCCGGCCGTCCGGGTGAGGCGCCGCCGGGGCCGGCGGGACGAGACTCCGGGGCATGAGGAAGATCGTCCTGCTCGGCCTGGTAGCGCTGGGGCTCACGGCCTGCGCGGCCCCGCCCACCGTCGACGCCGAGTTTCGCGTGGAGGGCAAGGGAACCGCGCAGCTGACCTACCAGTTCCCCGGCTCGAAGCTGCCGGAAGTGGTGACGACGCAGCTGCCGGTGATCATCAAGCGCTCGGCGGAGGGCTCGGGCCCGGTGACGCTCAGCGTGCGGCCGGCGTCCGGGATCGTCACCTGCCGGATCGTGCTGGAGCACAAGGAAGTCGCGAAGCAGACCGGCGGCAACGTCGACTGCCGCGCCGACCTGCCCGGCCCCGCGCCGAACTAGCTCACAAGCCGGCCAGCCAGGTGCGGACGTGCGGCCAGGCCTCGCCCTCGAGATCGGTGACCTGGAAGTGGCTCAGGCCCGGCAGTTCGAGGTAGTCGATCGTGTCGCCCGCGGCTCGGGCGGCGGCGACGTAGTCACGGCTGTGTTCCACCGGCACGCGGACGTCGGCGTCGCCGTGGACGATCAGCTGCGGCAGGCCCAGCGGGAGGCAGGTCAGCGGGGACGCCGCGGGGTCGGGGGCGGTGAGGAAGAGGTCCGTCGCCTCCTCGCCCAGGCCTTCGGCGGAACTGCGCGGCAGGTCCGTGAGCGGCGCGAGCCCGACGGCCGCGGACAGTTCGGCGCGCGCGGCGGCCAGCAGAGCCAGATGACCGCCCGCGGAGTGGCCGATTGCGACGGCCGGGAGTGCTGAACCAGGCGCGGCGGACACAGCTTTATCGGACACAGCTTTATCGGATTTATTGGACAAACTGTCGACGCGAACAGCGGCGATCGCGGCGACGACGTCGTCGAGGCTCTGTGGCCAGCCGCCGCCGTCGCCTTCGGTGCGGCGATACTCGATGTTCACCGCGAGCCAGCCGGCCGCGGCGAGGTCGGCGCACAGGTCGTCGAGCTGGTGCAGGTCGTGGCGGGCGCGCCAGAAACCGCCGTGCAGCACGAAGGCCGTGCCGCGCACGGGTTCGGCGCCGTGCACCTCGACGAACTGGCTGGGCTCGTCGCCGTAGCGGATCGTCCTCGTCATCCGGCCATTACATCAGCCGTCGCGGAACGTGGCGAGGTGCGAGTGGGCCTCCGCCAGGCCGCTGTACGAAGCGCGGTACGCCTCGTACAGCGGGGTCAGGTCCGTCGCCGGCTCGAAGACACGCTCGACGGCGACGGTCGCTTCGGCTGCCGTTTCCACGTCGCTGTACAGGCCCGCGCCGACGGCGCCCAGCAGGGCCGCGCCGAGCGCGCCACTGTCGTGCACTCGCAGCCGTTCGAGTGGGCGGCCGAGCACGTCCGCGTGCAGTTGCGTCCAGAGGTCACCGCGCGCTCCGCCGCCGGAAAAGGTGAGGGACGGCAGCGGGCTGCCGCAGGCCTCGTCCACCGCCTCCAGCACGTGCCGGGCGGAGCAGGCGACCCCGGTCAGCACCGCGCGCGAGAGATCCGCGCGGCTGGTGCCCGAGCCGAGCCCGAGGAAGCTGCCGCGCACATCGGCGTCCCACAGCGGCGCCCGTTCGCCTTGCAGGTACGGCGTGAAGACCACCCCCGGCGAGCCGTCGGCGGCCGAGGCGAACACCCCTTCGACGCTCTGGCCGGAGACGCGGCCCCACCACCGCACCGCGTCGCCGGCAGCCTGCGTCGGCCCGGCGTGGACGAAAAGCCCGTCGCGCGGCGGGAACCGGACCAGCCCGCGCACCGCCGCGCCGTGGCGTGACGCGCCGGCGACCACCAGCGAGGTGCCGCACGAGACCATGCCCCGGCCGGGTTCGGTGGTGCGGGTGCCGAACACCGAGCCGAACGCGTCCATGGTGCCGACCACCACGGGCGCGCCGCCCAGCTGCGGCGAAGTGCCCAGCGGGGCCTCGGGTTCGAGGAGTTCCGGCAGCCGCTCGGCCAGGCCGTCGACGAGTGCGACGGCCTCGGGCAGGTAGCCGTCCGCGCCGGCGATCCGGACGCCGGAAAGCTTGTCCGTGGCCACGCGTCCGGTCAGCCGCGCGCCGATGAAGTCCTTGGGGCTCAGCAGCCAGCGCGCGCGGGCCCACAACTCGGGCTCCTCGCGGGCGAACCACGCGGCTCGAGCGCCGGCGAACGACGCGTCCAGCGCCACCGGGCCGCCCCAGATACGGGTCTTTTCCTCGGCGGTGAACCGCGCGTCGAGTTCCCGCGCGACGCCGGCGCACCGCTGGTCCTGCCAGATCACGGCCGGGGTCAGCGGATTCAGGCCGGCGTCGGCGAGCAGGTGGGTGTTGACCTGGCTGACGATGCCCGCCGCGCGGACGGCCCCGGGCGGGAGTCCGGAAAGGACGGCCCGCATCGCCGTCACGCAGCCGCGCCACCAGTCCTCCGGGTCCTGCTCGGCCCAGCCCGGCCGGGGCCGGGTGATCGGGTAGGCCACCGAGTGCGCGCCGACCGGCCGTCCGCTTTCCGTGAACGCCGCGACCTTGACCGCGGTCGTGCCGACGTCGATGCCCAGCAGCACCGCCTCGTTTTCCATGCCCCCACACATACCAAACGCGTGGCCCGCCCGCGGCGTTGCGCGCTACGTTCGGGGCATGACTGCACCCGTGGAGGACTTCCTGCGCCGCTACCACGACCGCAATCCGGACGGCCAGTCCTCGCTGGGCCTTTCCGGACAGGTCGTCGGCGACGGCCGGAAGAGCTACGACGTGCTGGCCGACCGGGTCGCCGGGGCGCGGCGGGTGCTCGACCTCGGCTGCGGTGACGGGGAGCTGCTGGAGATCCTGGCCGGCCGCGGCGCCGAGGTGCTCGCGGGTATCGACCTCTCCTCGGGCGAGCTGGCCGCGGCCCGCCGTCGTCCCACGCTCGCCGGAGCCGACCTGCGCCAGGGCCGCGCGCAGGAATTGCCGTTCGAGGACGGTTCGTTCGACGCCGTGGTTTCGCACATGGCGCTGATGCTGATGGTGGACGTGCCGGTGATCGCCGCGGAGGTCGCGCGAGTGCTGGCGCCCGGTGGCACCTTCGCCGTCGCCGTCGGGGCTGGCCCGGCGGACGCGGCGGAGGTGTTCCTTTCCCTGGCCCGGCCGATGTTCGACGCGGTGCCGAAGGAACGGCAGCTGCCGAAGGCGGGCGATCCCCGGACCCGCCGCCGTGACGGCCTCGACGAACTGCTGGCGCCGGCCGGTTTCGAGCCGGTTTCGTGGGACACGCTGGTGCTCGACCTCGGCGGCCCGGCGGAGGAAGTCTGGCACCGGTGCTGTGAAACCTACTATCCGGTGTCCACATTGGACGATGCGCGGCTGGCCGAGCTGCGCGCCGCTTTCGAGGCCTCGACCCGCGAGCTGCTGACCGAAGACGGCCGGCTTCCGTCCGGGGCCAAGATGAGCCTCGCCGTTACGCGGCTGCGGAGCTGAAGGGTGAGCGAGGCCGCCGGCGGCGATGTCGTCGATGGTGACCTGCCGCAGCCCGCGCTCCACGGTCAGTAACCGAAACCTGCGTGACAGACAAAGAGTGCGCGTCACGCAAATTTGGTGAGGATGGACAAACAGGCGCTGGGACTGAGCTGGACCAACGGGAGTCCGGGGACGGCGTGGAGACAGCAGAGCCCCGAGACCCACAAAGGCCTCGGGGCTTACGGGAATGGGTGAAGGTCAGTCCTTGACCCCCTTGAAAGCGTCCTTGACCTTGTCGGCCGCCTGCTTGAGGTGGCTCTTGCCCTGCTCGGCCTTGCCCTCGGCCTGCCACTGCTCGTTGTCCGTGGCGTTGCCGACGGCCTCCTTGGCGCGGCCCTTCAGCTCTTCGGCCTTGTTCTCCATTTTGTCGTTCATCTTCAAATCCCTCCTGTTGTCCGTACGTGGCGGCTACCCGGGTCCGGAGGGGCCGAAACTTTCGCTTGTCCAGTCCGGCTGATCACCCCTACGTTGTGCATGCCGGAGCCCCCTTCGCAGGAGCGATCGTGACCAGTTCGTCGGAAAGTTTCCCGCTCGTGATCAGCCGCGGCCGGGTCATCGACCCGGAGAGCGGCTTCGACGCCGTCGCGGATGTCGGTATCAGTGACGGCACCGTGGGGGCGGTGTCGGTCGCGCCGCTGGAGGGTGCGCGGCGGATCGACGCGACCGGGCTGGTGGTCTGCCCCGGGTTCGTCGATCTGCACAGCCACGGCCAGGCCATTCCCGAGCAGCGGCTCCAGGCTCTGGACGGCGTCACCACCGCGCTCGAACTGGAAGCGGGCATCACCCCGGTCGCCCGCGCGTACGCGAACGCGGCGGCGGAAGGCCGCCCGGTGAACTACGGCTATTCGACGTCGTGGGCGCTCGCGCGCATGGCCGTGCTCGCGGGCGCGCCACTCGACGGGCCCGCGAACACCGTGATCACGCACTTGGGCAACCCGGCCTGGCAGGTGGACGCTTCGCCGAAGCAGCGGGCTGCGATCTTCGAACACCTGTCGGCCGATCTTTCCGCCGGGGCGCTGGGCATCGGTGTGCTCGCCGGGTATGCGCCACACCTCGATCCCGCGGAGTACCTCGCCGTCGCCGAGCTGGCCGCGCAGGCCGGGCTGCCGACGTACACACACGCGCGCCCGCTCGTCGAAGCGGACCCGGACGTGCCGGTCGACGGCGCCGAGGAAATCGTCCGCGTAGCCGGGCAGACCGGCGCGCACCTGCACTACTGCCACGTGAACAGCACCTCGGCCCGGCAGATCGACCGCGTGCTGGGGCTGGTCGAGCGCTGCCGGCTCGAAGGCGCGATGGTGACCACCGAGGCCTACCCGTACGGCGCCGGCTCGACCGCGATCGGCGCGGCCTTCCTGTCCCCGGAAAACCTGGCGCGCCAAGGGATCCGCACCGACACCCTGGTGCTGGTGGCCACCGGAGAGCGGATCGCCGACGCCGCCCGGCTGGCCGAGGTCCGCAAGGCCGACCCCGGCGCGCTGACCGTGCTGCACTTCCTCGACGAGGACGACCCGGCGGATCGCGCGCACCTGGACCGCGCGCTGCTGTTCGAGGACGCCGCCGTGGCCAGTGACGCCATGCCGCTGACCTGGACCGGCGAGAGGCCGGACCCGTTGACCTGGCCGCTGCCGCCCGGTGCGCTCGGCCACCCGCGTGGAGCGGGCACCTTCGCCAGGGCACTGCGCCGCCTCTATCGCGAGACGGGGAAGCTGACGCTGTCCGAGGCGATCGCGCGCTGCTCGCTCGTACCCGCGCAGGTGCTGGACGAGGTGGTGCCCGCGATGCGGCGCAAGGGCCGCCTGCGCGCCGGGACCGATGCCGACATCGTGGTGTTCGACCCCGAGCGCGTCACCGACCAGGCGTCCTACGCGGACGGCACCCGGCCCTCGCTCGGCATCCCGCACGTTCTGGTCAACGGTGTCCCGGTCGTCCGTGACGGCGAGATCGTGCCGGACGCGCTGCCGGGGCGGGCCGTGCGCGGCTGAGCCGGGACTCGCCCGGGGCGGCTGAAGTCACAGCGATTCGTGGGTGCCGGTCGCCGGTGCCACCGGGCCCGCAGGTGCGGTGACGGAGGTATGACTATCGACGCAGCCACCTTTTCGCACTCGCCACGGGGCCGACGCGGCGGCCGGAAAACGCCTACGGTCAAGGTGTTCCGACCCCTCCCAGCCCGAAGGACCGTCCACATGCGCCTGTCCACTCGCAACCAGCTCACCGGCACCGTTTCGGCTGTCAAGCCCGGCTCGGTGATGACCATCGTGACCGTGCGGCTCGACGGAGGCCAGTCCGTGACCGCCTCGATCACCAAGGACGCCGCGGAGGAGCTCGAACTCGAGGTGGGCAAGCCGGTCACCGCGCTGGTGAAGTCCACCGAGGTCATGCTCGGCGTTGAGTGACCCCAGCCGAATGACCCGAGTGAGCTAGACGTTCCGCAGCAGCCGCAGGGGTGACTCGACGCAGTCGGCGACGAAGCGCAGGAAGCCGCCCGCTGTGCCGCCGTCGCAGGCGCGGTGGTCGAACGCCAGCGTCAGCTCCGTGATCTTGCGCGGCACCACCTGGCCGTCGACGATCCACGGCCGGTCGATGATCCGCCCGATGCCCAGGATCGCCACCTCGGGGTGGTTGATGATCGCGGCGGAACCGTCGACCCCGAAGACGCCGTAGTTGTTGATGGTGAAGCTGCCGCCGGTCAGCTCGGCCGGCGCCAGCTTGCCCGCCCGCGCGCGCTCGGTCCGTTCGGCCAGCGCCGCGGACAACTCCTCGACGGTCAGCGCGTGCGCGTCCGGAACCACCGGCACGACCAGGCCGCGGTCGGTCTGCGCGGCGAAGCCCAGCTGGACCGCCGACGGGACCACGATCTCGTCACCCTCGATGCGCGAGTTCAGCTCCGGGTAGCGGCGCAGGCCGGCCAGCGCGAAGCGGGACAACAGCGCCAGCAGGCTGACCTTCGGCGCCGACGGGTCGGCGTTCAGTGCCGCGCGCAGTTCCAGCAACGGGGTCGCGTCGACGTCGACCCACACCGTCGCCTCAGGGATCTCACGGCGTGAGCGGGTGAGCTTGTCGGCGACGGTCTTTCGGATGCCCCGCAACGGGATCCGGTACTCGCCGGGCTGCGCTGCCTTGTCAGGAATCGCGACGGGCGCTGCCACCGGCACTGCGGCAGCACGCTCGACGTCGGCCCGGCTGATCAGCCCGCCGGTGCCCGAGCCGGTCAGCGTGCGAATGTCCACACCGGACTCCTTCGCCAGCCGGCGCACGAGCGGGGAGACCACGCGGATCCGGTCCTGGGGGGACTTCGGCGCCGCGTGGACTGTGTCCTGCCTGAACCGGACCGAGCCGCGCGGGCGCCGGACCCGCCGGGCCTGCGCGGTGCCGGTGCCGTAGCCGATCAGCACGTTCCCGCTGCCTTCGGCCGCTTCCGACGGGGCCGGCGTCACCACCCCCGGCTCGACAAAAGCACCCTCTTCCACGGTGATCAGCGGAGTGCCGACGGCGAGCGTGTCACCCGCCGCGCCGTGCAGCGTCGCCACGCGCCCGGCGAACGGCACGGGGACCTCGACGCTCGCCTTGGCCGTCTCGACCTCCACCACCGTCTGGTCCACGGTCACGGTGTCGCCCACCGCCACGTGCCACGCGACGATCTCGGCCTCGGTCAGTCCCTCACCGAGGTCCGGCAGTTTGAAGACGGCCATCACACACCCCCGCCGGCCGCCGGGGCGCTGTCGTCCCACTGCAGCCGCTCGATCGCGTCCAGGATCCGGTCGACTCCCGGCAGGTGGTGCTGTTCCAGATTCGGTGCGGGATAAGGAATGTCGAAGCCCGCGACACGCAGTACCGGCGCCTCCAGATAGTGGAAGCAGGTCTCCGACAGCTGCGCCGCGACCTCCGCGCCGTAACCGCAGAACCGGCTCGCCCCGTGCACCACGACCGCGCGGCCGGTGCGGCGCACGGACGCGGCGACGGTGTCGAGGTCGAACGGCGAGAGGCTGCGCAGGTCGATCACTTCCGCGCTGTAGCCCTCTTCCTGGGCGGCCTCGGCGGCTTCCAGCGTGGTGCCGAGCGCGCCACCGTAGGAGATCAGCGTGAGGTCGGTGCCCGGCCGGCGCACAACAGCGCGGTCCAGCGTCGAGCCGCGGTGGTCCAGCCGCGCGGTCTCCTTCTCCCAGTACCGGCGCTTCGGCTCCAGGAAGATCACCGGGTCCGGGCTGTCGATTGCCTGGCGCAGCAACGCATACGCGTCGGCGGGCGAGGACGGCGTGACCACCCGCAGACCGGCCGTGTGGGTGTAGTAGACCTCGGAGGAGTCACAGTGGTGCTCAACACCGCCGATGCCGCCGCCGTAGGGAATCCGGATCACGATGGGCAGCTCGACCCGGCCGTGGGTGCGGTTGCGCAGCTTCGCCAGGTGGCTGGTGATCTGCTCGAACGCCGGGTAGGCGAAGGCGTCGAACTGCATCTCCACCACCGGGCGCAGGCCGTTCATGGCCATCCCGATGGCCGTGCCGACGATGCCGGCCTCGGCCAGCGGCGTGTCGAACACGCGGGCCTCGCCGAAGCGGGCGGCGAGCCCGTCGGTGACGCGGAAGACGCCGCCGAGCGTGCCGACGTCCTCGCCGAACACGAGTACTCGCTCGTCCTCGGTCAGCGCGTCGGCCAGCGCGCGGTTGAGCGCGCCCGCCATGGTCAAGGTGTCCGAAGTGGACGTAGGCTCGGCGATCGCGGTCATGCCCGGTCCCCGGTGGTGAGTTCGGCGGTCAGCTCGGCGGCCTGCTGCCGGAGGGCGGCGGTCGGCTCGGCGTAGACGTGACGGAACAGCTCCGCCGGGTCGAGTTCGGTGTCGACGTTCATCCGCTCGCGCAGCGTGGCCGCCTCGGCTTCGGCGCGGGCTTCGATCTCCTGCCGGCGCGCGTCGTCGAGCAGCCCGCGGTCGGTCAGGTACTGCTTCAGCCGGGCGATCGGGTCGCGGGCCAGCCACTGTTCGACCTCGGCGCGGTCACGGTAGCGGGTGGCGTCGTCGGCGTTGGTGTGCGATTCCACGCGATAGGTGACGGCTTCGATCAGCGTCGGGCCTTCGCCGGCGGCCGCGCGGGCGACGGCCTGCTCCACCACGGCGTGCACGGCGGCGGCGTCGTTCCCGTCCACCAGCACCGACGGCATACCGTAGCCGATTCCCTTGTGCGCCAAGGACGGCGCCGCGGTCTGCTTCGAGAGCGGGACACTGATGGCGTAACCGTTGTTCTGCACCAGGAAGACCACCGGCGCCTGCCAGACGGCCGCGAAGTTCAGCGCCTCGTGGGTGTCGCCTTCGCTGGTCGCGCCGTCGCCGAGCAGGACGAGCGACACGGAGTCCTCGCCCTTGATCCGCGCGGCGTGCGCGAAGCCGACGGCGTGCAGGGTGTTCGTGGCCAGCGGCGTGCACTGCGGTGCGACGTTCGCGCGGTACGGGTCGTAGCCGCAGTGCCAGTCGCCGCGCAAGAGCGTCAGCACCTCGACCGGGTCGACGCCGCGGGCGACCACGGCCATCGAGTCGCGGTAGGTGGGGAAGAGCCAGTCCTGCGGGCGCAGCGCGAGGATCCCGCCGATCTCGGCGGCCTCCTGCCCGCGCGCGGACGGGTAGACCGCGAGCCGGCCCTGCTTCGTCAGGGCCGTGGCCTGCGTGTCGAAGCGGCGGCCCGCGACCATGCCGCGATACAGCCGCAGCAGCACCTCACCGTCGGGCAGCTCCAGCGTCGGATCGGGCACCGGGCTGCCATCGGCGGCGATGAGCCCGAGCGGCTCCGCGCTGGGCAGCAGGTGCGAGGCGGCGGCACGTTCCGTGGTGGTCACCGGCAGCTCCGATCCGACGATTCGACGTGAAGACGGTTAAGTCGAATCCTCACCCTCGGGCGGTCAGCTATCCAGAGATCCCGATCAAGTGTGGAACAATGGCATACTGGCATGACCTGTACTGGATGAATGGTGTCGAGAGGGGTGCGCATGCCCGAGTCGGATGGACGAATGGCGGCGGCTCTCGGCGGAGCCGGCTTGAAACTCGACGAGGTCGACCTGAAGCTGATCGCCGAGCTGAAGGCCGACGGCCGGGCTTCGATGCGCGCTTTGGCCGAGCGGGCGCACATCTCGCGCGCGGGCTGCTACACCCGGGTGGAACGGCTCCACCGCGAGGGCGTGATCACCGGGTACGCCGCGGTCACCGACCCGCGCCGGATGGGGCAGGGTCTGTCCGCGTACGTCTACCTCAAGGTCACGCAGAACTCCTGGCGCACGGTGCGCACGGCGCTCAAGCAGATCTCCGAGATCGAGCACGGCGGCCTCGTCTCGGGTGACAACGACCTGATCCTGTTCGTCCGCACCCGCGACGCGGACAGCCTGCGCGACCTGGTCTTCGAACGGCTCCAGTCGATGCCGGACGTGCTCTCGACCCACACCGTCCTGGTGTTCGACGAGCTTTAGGAGATCAGCGAACCCAGCAGCTCCAGCCGCTCCGCCGAGGGCGAGCCCGGCTCGGCGCCGCTGAAAATCACGCGCTGGCCCGGGTCGTCGGGCAGGCGCAGGCTCTCCTCGTTCAGCGTCAGCCGCCCGACCAGCGGATGGTCGTACTCGCGCACCGCGTGCAGGCATTCGGCCACCGGGTGGGTGGCCCAGATCCGCGCGAACTCCGGGCTTTTGATGCTCAGCTCGCCCACCAGCTCGGCCAGCAGCAGGTCGTCCGGCTGGTCGCCCGAGGCCATCCGCAGGTACGCGACGGTGGACCGGGCCTGGTTCTCCCAGTCCACCAGCAGGTCGCGCATCGACGGATCGAGGAACATCCGCTTGGTCATATTGGGCCGCTCGCCGAGGTCGATGCCCAGCAGCGCGAAACCCAGCCGGTTGCCGCCGAGCAGGTCCGCGCGGCGGCCGACGATGATTGTGGCCTGTCCGGTGGTGCTCTCGGCGAGCGCGTGCACCGCGGGGCGCACCGATTCGGGCCCGATCTCACGGCGGGCCACCTGCGCGGGCCAGGCCAGGCGCAGCAGGTGCAGCCGTTCGCTCTCGTCGAGGCGCAGCGCGTTCGCGATCGCCTCCATCACCGAGTCGGACATCTGGTGGCTCTCGCCCTGTTCCAGCCGGGTGTAGTAGTTGACGCTCACACCGGCGAGCTGCGCGACCTCTTCTCGGCGCAGCCCGGGCACCCGCCGCGGGGTGCCGTAGGTCGGGACGCCGGACTCCGCGGGGGACAGCGCCGCCCGGCGGGAGCGCAGGAAATCCCCGAGTTCGGTGTATCGCTGCTCGCTCATGACCCCATCCTTTCGCGGGCCGGCCGCCCCAACCGTCCCCTCCCGTGGGTACCCACCGCGTGGTGAGGCGCGAGAGGTACGTGAGGGTTCAACCTCATGGCATGACGAAGTATTCGACAGGTGCCCCGGCCACCGGGATCACCCTGGGACTGGACACCTTCGGCGACGTCCTCGCCGACGACCACGGCGCCCCGGTCAGCCACGCCGAGACGATCCGCGGGCTGGTCGAGCACGGCGTGCTCGCGGATCAGGCGGGGCTGGACTTCTTCGGCATCGGTGAGCACCACACCGTCGACATGCCGCTCTCGGCACCCGACGTGGTGCTGGCGGCGATCGCAGCGAAGACGTCGCGGATCCGCCTCGGTTCCGCGGTCACCGTGCTCAGCTCCGACGACCCGGTGCGAGTGTTCCAGCGCTACTCGACGCTCGACGCGCTCTCGCACGGCCGCGCCGAGGTGATCCTCGGCCGCGGCTCCAGCACCGAGTCGTTCCCGCTGTTCGGCTACGACCTGGCGGACTACGACGAGCTGTTCGAGGAGAAGGTCGACCTGTTCTCACGGCTGCTCGAAGAGAAGCCGGTGACCTGGTCCGGCCGGATGCGCCCGGCGCTCACCGGGCAGGAGGTCGTGCCGCGCACCGAGGCCGGGCCGATCCCGGCGTGGATCGGGGTGGGCGGCAGCCCCGAGTCGGTGCTGCGGACGGCGAAGTACGGCATGTCGCTGATGCTCGCCATCATCGGCGGGCCGTCCTCGCGGTTCCGGCCGTTCGCCGAGCTGTTCCGCGAGGTGCAGCGGCGGCTGGACAAGCCTCAGCGCGCGATCGGCGTGCACTCGCCGGGCCACGTCGCCGACACCGACGAGGCCGCGCGGGAGGAGCTGTACCCGCACTACGTCGAGGTGCTCACGCGGGTCTCGCGCCAGCGCGGCTTCCGGGCGCCGACCCGCGAGACCTTCGAACAGGAGGTTTCCGAGCACGGCTCCTGGTACGTGGGCTCGCCGGAAACCGTCGCCCGCAAGATCGCGGCGACGCTCAAGACCCTCGGAGCTTCGCGCTTCGACCTCAAGTACGGGCTCGGCGGGGTGCCGCGCGGTGCGGTGCTCCGCAACATCGAGCTCTACGGGACCCGGGTTGCGCCGCTGGTGCGCGAACTCGTGGCCGCAGACCGGAACACCGAAGAGAAGGAAGGCAGCAAGTCATGACCGAGAAGAAGATCATTGCCGTGGTGGGAGCGACCGGTTCGCAGGGCGGTGGTCTGGCGCGCGCGATCCTCGACGACGCGGAGGGGCCGTTCGCGTTGCGCGCGGTCACCCGTAGCGCGGAGTCGCCGGCGGCGAAGGAGCTGGCCGCGCGTGGCGCCGAAGTCGTCGAAGCGAACCTCGACGACTTCGACTCCGTCCGGCGCGCTTTCGAAGGCGCGTACGGCGCGTTTGTCGTCACCAACTTCTGGGTGCAGCGCACCCCGGAGGAGGAAGCGGCGCGCACGCGGGCGCAGATGGAACTGGACCAGGCCGAGATCGCGGCGAGCGCGGCGAAGGACGCGGGCCTCAAGCACGTCGTCTGGTCCACTTTGGAGGACACCCGGCCGCACTTCGCGCACCTGGGCAGCGAGCTGCCGGACCTGCTGGAGGTCTACAAAGTGCCGCACTTCGACGCCAAGGGCGAGGCGAACGCGTTCTTCACCGACGCCGGCGTGCCGACCACGTTCCTCGAGACGACCTTCTACTACGAGTCGTTCCTGGCCGGGCAGGGTCCGAGCCGCGGCACCGACGGGCAACTCGTCCTCACGAACCCGATGGACGACAAGGTGATGGCGCTCGTCGCGTCGGAGGACATCGGCCGCACCGCGTTCGGCATCTTCCTGGCGGGCAGCCGGTACATCGGCCGCACGGTCGGCCTCGCCGGCGCCCACTACACGGGTGACGAGCTGGCGGAGCTGTTCACCGGGGTACTGGGCGAGAAGGTGGTCTACCGCCCGCTGAGCCACGCGCAGGTGCGGGCGGCCGGCTTCCCGGGTGCCGAGGAAGTGGCGAACATGTACCAGTTCTACGCCGACGCCTCGGACTCGTTCATCGCCGCGCGTGATCTTGATCGGGTCCGCGAGATCAACCCGCGGCTGAAGTCGCTGGAGGACTGGCTGCTGGAGCACAAGGCGGAGATTCTGCTCGGCTGACCGGAATCGCGGACGGCGGTCGTCTCGGGTGGGCGGCCTTCGCCCGGGCCGGCGGCACCGGGCGACACCGTTCACCCCGCCGGGTGGGCCCAGTGGCCACCGAGCCGGGGCCGGGCCGCGGAAACCCGCTCAGCCGTTGAAAGATCGGCGCTGAAGAACAAACCCGTGATCGCCCAGTCGGGTTTGACCGCTTCGTGGTTCACTCGCCGCACTTTCGCGGAAGGGAGCGAATCATGCGGCCGAGCACGGCGACCGGGCCCCTGCGGCACTGGACCCCCGAGGTCGGGGACGCCGAGGTGGCCTTCGCGTGCGCGCCGCTGCCCGGCGCCCCCGCCGACGCGCTGCCCCGTGTGTGGGCGGGCCGCGGCCTCGGCCTGCCCGAGACGGACGTGCCCGGGCTCGTCACCGCCCTCGGCGCGGTGATGGCGACGCCGCAGTTCTGGCGCGCCCGCCGCTGCGGCGCGGGCCGCGGCAGCGAGCAGATCTGGTCCGTGCCGCACCCCGGCCCGGCCGACGGCTTCCTCTACGTCGCCGGGCCGTGCGGCCGGTGGAACAACACCGCGGGCTACCGGCCGGTGCACTCCTTCGCCATCGCGCTCGGCGACGTGGGCGGCCTGCGCAGCCGGCTGGCCGCCCACCTGCACACCGGCTGAGTCACCCGCGCTGCTTCACCAGGAACACCGCATGGGCGATATGCCCCGCCGGCGGCCCCGGCTGGTCGACGAGCCGGTAGCCCGCCCGCTCGTACATCGAGATGTTGCGGGTGCTCTTGGCCCCGGTGAACAGGGTGAACCGCCGCAGCTCGGCGGGGGCCTGGCGCTCCACGTGGGCGAGCAGGAACCGGCCGAGGCCACGGCCCGCGAGGTCCGGCGCCACCATCAGCCGGCCGACTTCCCAGCCTTCGCCGTCGACCTTGCCGCGCACCGCGCCCACCAGCCGGGGCCCCTGCCGCACGGCCCAGACGCGCCACGTCCTCGTCCACTCGCGCACGTCTTCGAGGCTTTCGTGCAGCGCGGGGATTTCCAGGGTGTTGTTCAGCAGTGCTTCTTGCAGCCAGCAGCAGCGTTGCAGCACCAGCAGTTCCGGCGCGTCGGCCTCGGTCGCGGCGTGCAGGCGGGTGCCGGGGAGGCCGGTCAGCTCATCGAGTTCCACCCCACCTGTCTAGCCACCGGCCGCGCAGGCCGCAACGAGATAACGCGGCCGGGCCGGGCCGGTCCAGGGCGTGCACTGTGGACGGTGAGGTTCAGCCGCGGGCGATCGCGGTGAACTCGGTGCCGAACGGGTCGGTGATCGTCGCCATGCGGCCGTACGGCGTGGGCTCGGCGGGCTGGGCCGTGCCGCCCGCCGCGACGGCCTTCGCGACCGTCGCGTCGGCGTCGGCGACCTCGAAGGTGGTGGCCCAGGCCGAGACCGTGGCCCCCGGGGCGCCGAAGATGCCGCCGACCTCGTGGCCGTCCGGGCGGCGCAGGAAGGTGAAGTCGGCGCCGGGCAGATCGTTGTTGCCGTCGAGGGTGAAGCCGAAGACAGCGCAGTAGAAGTCGCGGGCTTTCGCTGCCGCGGGTGTCAGCAAGTCGTTGCGTACCAAGGTGTCCGGCTCGTTCACCAGCCGGCAGCCGGGGAACCCCCGGCCCGACCAGAGCCCGAACCGCGCCCCGGTGGGGTCCACCGCGAACGCGGCGCGCCCCCGTCCCGCGACGTCGTGCGGCTCGACCAGCAGCGCACCACCGGCGGCGGTGACGGCCGCGGCGCTCGCGTCGACGTCCTCGGTGGCGAGGTGGACGTCCCAGCCGTGGCTGCCCTCGTCCGGCCCGGCCTGCCGCAGCCCCGCGACGGGCAGGCCACGCAGCAGGCAGTCACCGCCGTCGAATTCCCAGCCGAACACGCGGCCGTAGAACTCCCGCGCCCGCTCCAGGTCCGGCACGGCGAGGTCGACCCAGGTGGGGGTGCCGAGCGGCTGGTTGCGGTCGACGCTGCTCATCGGGATTCCCTTCGACGGTGTGCCTGCAAGCTAATCCGTCATCAGGACAGTGGCGGTCCTCAATCCGCACGGAGCCCGTCGAGCATCACGACGGTCAGGTAGTCGTCGGCGCGCGCGCCCGGACGGCAGACCACCACGCTCAGCAGCCGCACCACCTCGCGCGGCGGGACGTCCGTCCGCAGCGCGCCCTCTTTCTGGGCCCGTGCGACGAGGTCGGCCAGCAGGTCGTCGACGGAGCGTTCCAGCTCGGCCAGACCGGCCTCGTCCGGTACCAGCTCCGACAGCGACTTCGCCAGCGCGAGCGGCAAAGTCGCGCAGTGCCGCACGATCGCCTGCAGTTCACCCCACGCCGAATCCTCGCGCTCGCGGGCGGCTCCGGCGAACTCCGTCATCTCGCGCAGCGCGCTCACGCCGATCTCCAGCGCGAGCGCCTGACGGTCGGGGAAGTGCCGGTAAAGCGTGCCGACGCCCAGGCCCGCGGCGGCCGCGATCTCGCACATCTGCACGTCGGGCCCGCGCTCGGCGAACAGCCGCACGGCGCTCGTGACGATCCGTTCGCGGTTGCGCACCGCGTCCGCTCGCATGACCAGCCCCTTCCCAGGAAGCGGAACTTTGAGTTCAGCTTAGGGTAGGGTCGGCGGCGCAAGGTGAATTCAGGATTCCGTTTGGGGGCAGTTGTGAAGATCGGGCTCTACTCCGCTCGTCCGCAAGGGCTCGACGCCGTGGTCGAAGAGGCCGCGGCGGCCGAGCGTCTGGGGCTGGACAGCGTGTTCCTGCCGCAGCTGACTTCGTGGGACGCGCTCACCCTCGCGGGGCTGGTCGGGCAGCGCGTGCCGCGGATCGGCCTCGGCACGGCGGTGGTGCGCACCTTCGCGAGCCATCCGCTCGCGCTGGCGGGCCAGGCGCTGACCGTGCAGGCGGCCCTCGGCGGGCGGCTGACGCTGGGGATCGGGCCGAGCCACCGGGAGGTCATCGAAGGCCAGTACGGCCTGTCCTACGACCACCCGGCCCGGCACGTCCGCGAGTACCTCCAGGTGCTGCAACCTTTGCTGCGGGGCGAAACCGTCGGTTTCCGCGGGGAGACGCTGGCCGCCACCGGGACCGTCGACGTGCCGGGGGCCGAGGCGCCGTCGGTGCTGGTGTCCGCGCTCGGGCCGGTGATGCTGCGCCTGGCCGGCGAGCTGGCCGACGGCACAGTGACCGTGTGGACCGGGGCCGATCTGCTGGGCGACGACATCGTGCCGAAGGTGACCGAGGCCGCGCGTCAGGCGGGACGGCCGTCGCCCCGCGTGGTGGCGACGGTGATGGCCAGCGTGACCACCGATCCCGGCCGCGTCCGCGAGGACATCGCGGCGCGCTTCAGCGGGGCCGGCGCGTTCGCCAGCTACCGGCGAGTGCTTGCGGCGCAAGGGAAATCCGGCCCCGAGGACACGGTGGTGACCGGGTCCGAGGAGGAGGTGACCGCCGAGCTGCGGCGATTCGGCGACGTCGGCGTCACCGAGCTGGTGATCAGCCCGGTCGGTGACGAGCAGGACCGCGTTCGGACCGTTTCGACCGTTTTGCGATTGCGCTGACCGACGACTACTGCCCGGCGATGAAGCTGTACTTCGAGGCGCTCGTGATTCACCATGTGGGATTCGGTGGCGGCGGGCGTCTCGCCGACCGCATCCTGGATCGGGATCCCGATCACGGAATGGCAGGCAGGATGAGTTCGTCGCCGCTGGACAATCCGGCGTGGGCGGCCCTCTCGGGGCCACACGCGCACTTCGCCGAGCAGAAGGGCCAGGTGCTGCGGTATCCCGTGGACGTCACGCCGTTCCTCGCGATCCCCGACGCCCCGGACGAGCACCTCTGGCAGGACATCGCCGACCTGGCCGGACCCGGCGCGACGGTGGTGATCGTCGGTGGCGCGGGAGCGCCGCCGGAGGGGTGGACGCGGCTGCAGGACACCCAGGGCGTCCAGCTGGACGGCTCGGGCCTGGTGACCAGCGCCGAGGATTCCGCGGTGGGGCGGCTGGGTGAGGCCGACGTGCCGGAGATGCTCGACCTCGTCGCCAGGACGCAGCCCGGGCCGTTCCTGGCGCGGACCGTGTTGCTGGGCACCTATCTGGGCATCCGGCAGGAAGGCGCCCTCGTCGCGATGGCGGGGGAGCGGCTGCATCCGCCCGGCTGGACCGAAATCAGCGCGGTCTGCACCGACCCGGCGTTCCGCGGGCGCGGTCTGGCCGCCCGGCTCGTGCGCGCGGTCGGCGCCGGGATCCGGGCCCGGGGCGAGACGCCGTTCCTGCACGCGGCGGCGTCCAACGTTCACGCCATCCGCCTGTACGAGTCGCTCGGGTTCCGGCTCCGGCGGGAGCTGATCTTTTCCGCCCTTCGGGTGCCGGGAGCCGTCGAGTCCTGATCGGACGGCGGGTTTCGGGGCCGGTGGCGAGAATCCGGCGGAACGAGGCGAACGAGCCGGTTCCGGGCGGGCCGGCGGTGGGGCTAGCGTGATCGCTCGTGAGCAAAGTCTTCCTGTCGATCCACGTGCTGGCGGCGATCCTCGCCGTCGGGCCCGTGGCCGTGGCCGCCAGCATGTTCCCCGCCGCCCTCAAACGCGGCGACACCGGCACTCTGCGGCTGCTTTACCGGATTTGCCGTGTTTACGCGTGGGTGGGGATCGCGGTGCCCCTGTTCGGGTTCGCCGTTGCCGGCACCATGCACGTCACCGGCGACACCTGGGTGCTGGTGTCCATCGGGCTGACGGCCGTCGCGGCGGCCGTGCTGGTGCTGCTGGTCCTGCCAGGGCAGCGCGCGGCGCTCGCCGAGCCCGAAGCCGAGCCCGCCGGCGGGGTCGCGACCGCCGTCGACACCCGTCTCGCGGCACGGCTGGGCATGGTCACCGGGGTGTTCAACCTGCTGTGGGCCGTGGTGACCGTGCTGATGATCATCCGGCCGGGTTCGTCGACCGGCGTGTGAGACACCCGGCCAGGATTCCCGCCAGCCCGGACGGCCGTAGCAGCGCGCGGACGTGGCCGCTGTCGAGGGAGTGCACGTCGAACGGGTTGCCGGGGGTGAGCGCGTCGGCCTCTTTGACGAACCGGTCCTGCAGCGCGACCGGGATGCTCTGGTCGCCGGTCAGCCGCACGTAGCTGTGCGGCACGCGGCCCCAGGTGCCGGCGTCGGCGCGGTCGGTGCCCGCGTCGAGGTTCTCGTCCGGTTCGAGGGTGGCGAGGAAGGCGTAGAACTCGCTGTCCGTGCCGTCGGCGAGCAGCGCGCGCTTCAGCGTGGCCAGCAGCGCCGGGTCGGTGGTCCGCCAGTTCATCCGCAACGCGCCGAGCTTCGCCGGGTCCCCGGCCACGAGGCCTTCGACGTCCATCAGCGCGCTCGACGCGTACTCGGGACCGCTCGCGTACCCGCCCGGCGAGCTGTCCACGCAGCACCAAGCCGACACGTAGACGATCCGTTCGAGCAGTTCCGGCACCGCGTTGGCGACACTCGTCAGCACGAACCCACCGCGGCTGTGCCCGACCAGCACCACCGGCCCGTGCTCGCGGGCCCGCCGGACGACGTCGATCACGTGCGCGACCCCGTCGGCGTGCGTGATGCCGGCCAGGGGCGACGGCTCTTCGGCGAAGGCCGCCAGGTCCTGCGTTTGAAACGCCGCCGAGAACCCGCCGCCGTGCCCGTGCCCAGGCAGGTCCACGGCCAGCGAACGGTGGCCGAGCAGCGCCAGCTCCCGCTGGAGCGGGCCGAAGTACTGGCCGTTGCCGTTGGAGCCGTGGACGAGCACGAAGGTCGGAGTCATGCTGCCGATCTTGCCCGGCGGTGACCGTTTTGTCTCCGGGATTGCCCGAAATCACGTCGTCGCTACCGGAACAGTCCACAGTGGATGGTGCTGGCTAGGGGGCCGTTAGGGGTCGTTCCGCCGGGCCGCGCCGGGCTAGCGTGGTTTGTCGGGAAGGCGCCGGGGGTGGTTGTGCTGTCCCTGGTCCGTGAGACGAACAGGCGGTGGGACAACATGGCCGGAAGTTCCGAGGACGCCGAGGAGAACTGGTTTCGCCGGTTCCACCCCTCGCCCGAAGCCAAGACCAGGCTGGTGTGCCTGCCGCACGCCGGCGGTTCGGCCACGTTCTACTTCCCGGTTTCGAGGTCGCTCGCGCCGGACGTCGAGTTGCTCGCGGTGCAGTACCCGGGGCGGCAGGACCGGCGGCACGAGCCGTTCCTGACCAGTATCGGCGCGATCGCCGACCGGGTCGCCGAGTTGTTGCGCGACAAGGACGACCGGCCGCTGGCGCTGTTCGGCCACAGCATGGGCGCGATGGTCGCCTACGAGGTGGCGCGTCGGCTCGAAGAGGCGGGCACTCCCGCGGCGACGCTGTTCGTCTCCGGACGGCGCGCGCCCTCGCGGCAGCGCGACGACAGCGTGCACACCCGGACCGACGACGGCGTCATCGCCGAACTGCGCCGCCTGAGCGGCACCGAGATGGACCTGCTGGGCGACGAGGACGTGGTCCGCATGATCCTCCCGGTGGTGCGCAACGACTATCGCGCGGTCGAGACCTACCGCGACACTGCGAGCACACCCCTGTCGACGCCGGTGGTGGCGTTCACCGGGACCGACGACCCGGTGGCGTCCGTGGACGAGGTCGCCTCGTGGGCCGCGCACACCACCGCGGACTTCGAGCTGGTGCCGCTGGCGGGCGGGCACTTCTTCCTGACCCGGCACCAGGACGTGATCCTGCGGTACCTGACGGATCGGCTTGTCGACAAGGGGCGGGCCCATGTCTGAGGCGCTGGCGGTGGACGGAGCCTTCGGCAACCGGCTCGTGGAACTACGCGAGATCAAGGAAGAGGCACGGCGCGGGCCTGATGACGCCGCGACGCTCCGGCAGCACGAACGCGGCAAGCTGACCGCCCACGAGCGCATCGAGCTGCTGCTCGACCCCGGCACGTTCACCGAGATCGAGGCCCTGCGACGGCACCGCGCCACCGCGTTCGGGCTGGAGCACCGCCGTCCGTACTCCGACGGCGTGGTCTGCGGCTGGGGCACTGTGCACGGCCGGACGGTGTTCGTCTACGCCCACGACTTCCGCATCTTCGGCGGCGCGCTGGGCGAGGCGCACGCGCAGAAGATCCACAAGGTGATGGACCTGGCCGAGGCCGCGGGCGCCCCGCTGGTCTCCCTGAACGACGGCGCCGGCGCCCGGATCCAGGAGGGGGTGACCGCGCTCGCCGGGTACGGCGGCATCTTCCGGCGCAACACCCGGTGCTCCGGCGTGATCCCGCAGATCTCCGTGATGCTCGGCCCGTGCGCGGGTGGCGCGGCCTATTCGCCGGCGTTGACGGACTTCGTGTTCATGGTCCGCGAAACCTCGCAGATGTTCATCACCGGCCCGGACGTGGTGCAGGCGGTGACCGGCGAGGAGATCACGCAGAACGGTCTCGGCGGCGCCGACGTGCACGCCGCCACCTCAGGCGTCGCCGCGTTCGTCTACGACGACGAGCCGAGCTGCCTCGAGGACGTGCGCTACCTGCTTTCCCTGTTGCCGTCCAACAACAACGAGGCCCCGCCGCACGAGCCGACCGACGATCCGGCCGACCGCCGCACCGACCGCCTGCTCGACCTGGTGCCCACCGATTCGAGCCGCGCGTACGACATGTGCAGCGTGCTCGAAGAGATCGTCGACGACGGCGAGTTCCTCCAGGTGCACGCCGGCTGGGCGAGGAACGTGGTGTGCGCGCTGGCACGGCTGGACGGCCACGTGGTCGGCATCGTCGCGAACCAGCCGGCGATGCTGGCCGGCGTGCTCGACATCGAGGCCAGCGAGAAGGCCGCGCGGTTCGTGCAGACCTGCGACTCGTTCAACATCCCGCTCGTGACGCTGGTGGACGTGCCCGGTTTCCTGCCCGGCGTCGACCAGGAGCACGGCGGCATCATCCGCCACGGCGCGAAACTGCTGTACGCCTACTGCAACGCCACGGTGCCGCGGGTCCAGCTGATCCTGCGCAAGGCCTACGGCGGCGCGTACATCGTGATGGACTCGCGCTCGATCGGCACGGACGTCTCACTGGCCTGGCCGACGAACGAGATCGCGGTGATGGGCGCCGAGGGCGCGGCGAACGTGATCTTCCGTCGCGAGATCAAGGCCGCCGACGACCCGGAAGCCGTGCGGCGCCTCAAGATCAAGGAGTACCGGACCGAGCTGATGCACCCGTACTACGCGGCCGAACGCGGTCTCGTGGACGACGTGATCGAGCCGGCCGAGACGCGGTCGCTGCTGATCCGCTCGCTGGCCATGCTGCGTACCAAGCACGCCGACATCCCCGCGCGCAAGCACGGGAACCCGCCGGTCTGATGGACGCGCCCGAGGTGCGCATCGTGCGCGGTTCACCGGACGACGCGGAGCTGGCGGCGCTGGTCGCGGTCCTGTCCGCGGTGGGGGCCGCCGCCGCGGACAGGAGCGTGGCCTCGTCGGTTCCGCCGACGGTGGTGGTCCCGCGCCCGCGCCGCTTCCAGGTGGCCACGAGCTGGCGGGCGACACGCTGAGCAGGTCAGTCCTGCGGGGTGAGCAGCACGATCGGGATCACGCGGTCGGTCTTCTGCGCGTACTCGTCGTACAACGGGAAGATCTGCGTCATCAGAGTCCACAGGGGACCGCGCTCGTCCGGGGCGGCGACGCGGGCGCGGGCGGTGAACCGGCGGGTGCCGGCCTGCACCGCGACGCTCGGCTCGGCCCGGAGGTTCTTGAACCACTCCGGGTCCTCGTCGGCACCGCCCTTGGACGCGACGACCACGAGGTCTTCGCCGGAGGCCCCGTAGATCAGGCAGGTCCGGCGCGGCTCGCCGGTCCGGCGACCGGTGGTGGCGAGCACGAGCGTGTACACGCCGCCGGACTCGTGGCCCTCGGTGCCGCCGGAGGCCAGATACGTGCGGGTCTGCCCGGCAACCCAGTCCCAGGCCGGGTCGGTCGAGTCGGTGGCGCGGTCGAGGTCTTCGGCGACGGCCATGCGGCGGTCCTTTCGGTCATCCCTGTCGTACGGCCCCGGTGGCCGCAGCTACCCCTGGGACGGAGCCGACAAGCGGTTCTCGACAGTGAATCACGCCCGCACAGCGGTGCTGTCCAGATAAGTCAGGACGGCCCGGATCCGGCGGTTCTCGTCGCGGCTGGCTTCCAGGCCGAGTTTGGCGAAGATGTTGCTGATGTGGTTCTCCACGGCGCCCTGGGTCACCACCAGTGACTTGGCGATCGCGGCGTTGGACAGGCCCTGGGCCATCAGGCCGAGGACCTCGGTCTCACGGGCGGTGAGGGCGTCGAGCGGGTCCTTGCTGCGGGAGAGCATCTGGGCGACCACGTCCGGGTCGATGGCGGAGCCGCCGCCGGCCAC
Organism: Amycolatopsis sp.; assembly: GCA_036502365.1. Lineage (GTDB taxonomy): Bacteria > Actinomycetota > Actinomycetes > Mycobacteriales > Pseudonocardiaceae > Amycolatopsis. The sequence continues at coordinate 5,290 of DASXYS010000016.1, read as the reverse complement.
GCGGCGGACCGACTCCAGGAAGTCGGCCACGTCGGCGACCCGCTCTTTCAGCAGGTAGCCCACGCCGGAGGTGCCCTCGGCGATCAGGTCGACCGCGTAGCTGCCCTCGACGTACTGCGAGACCACCAGCACCGGCAGGCCCGGGATCTCCTTACGGGCCGCCAAAGCCGCGCGCAGGCCTTCGTCGGTGAAGGTCGGGGGCATGCGGACGTCGGCGATCACCAGGTCCGGGTGGTGCTCGCGGATGGCGACCAGCATGTCGTCGCCGTTGTCCACGGCGGCGGCGGTCTCGATGCCGACGTCGGCGAGCAGGCTCTGCACGCCCGCGCGCAGCAGCACGGAGTCTTCGGCGATCACAACGCGCATGGGGTGCTCCTCAAGAGGGTTCGGTGCCAAAGGGGTTGGTGCCGAGCGGATTCCGGCCGGGCGCAGCGGAGGTCACCAGCGGACCGGCAGGTCGGCGCGCACCACCGTCGGGCCGCCCACGGGGCTGACCACAGTGAGCACCCCGTCGATCGTGGCGGCCCGGTCGGCCAGCCCGGCCAGCCCGCCGCCGGGGCGCACCGAGGCGCCGCCGTGGCCGTTGTCCATGATCTCGACGACCACGGTGTCGGCGTCGCGGGTGACCCGGACCGAGGCCCGGTCGGCGCCCGCGTGCTTGGTGATGTTGGTGAGCGTTTCGCTGACGATGAAGTAGGTCGTGGTCTCCACCGGCGCGGGCGGCCGCGGCTCCACCGTCACCTCGACGTCCACGTGGATCGGCATGCGCGCGGTGAGCGAGGACAGCGCCGCGTCGAGGCCGCGGTCCTGCAGCACCGGCGGGTAGATCCCGCGCGCGAGGTCACGAAGCTCGGACACGGCGAGCTTGGCGTCACTGTGCGCGGCGCCGATGAGTTCGCGCACGTCCGCTTGGTTGTCGGTGTCGAGTTTCAGCTGCGCCCGCCCCAGGCTCATCGCGACGGCCACCAGCCGCTGCTGCGCGCCGTCGTGCAGATCTCGTTCGATGCGCCGGCGCTCGGCCTCCACGGCGTCGACGCCGCGGGCGCGGGAGTCCTTGAGCTGGCGCGTGCGCGCCTCCAGCTGCGCGGTCCGGTCCGGGCCGAGCATCGACAGCGAGAGCGCGCCGTGCATCGCCCCGATCCGCGGCGCGACGAAGATGCCGAACGGCGGCACCGCCACCGAGACGATCCCGGCCACGAACTCGACGATGCCCAGCGGCAGCGCCATCAGCACGAACACCAGCTCACGCCAGGTGACCGGGTCGACGAGCCGGGTCTGCCAGGTCTGGAGCAACCCGTTCCCGTGCGGGCGGCGCAGGGGCTCGGCGACTTCGATGCCGAGCATGCTGTGCACCCAGCGGCGTTCGAGGCCGGCGAAACCGCGCACCACGGAGGTGGCGGTGATGAGGATCGGGATGCCGACCCACAGCATGGTGGTCGCGATGCCGAGCACCATCGACACCAGCGTCAGGATGAACGCCAGCAGCCGCATCGGGAAGCTCGCGAGCAGGAACCCGATGGTCCGGATCGCGTGCGGCCGCTGTGTCACCGGCATTGGGGTCACCGGCATCGCGCGATCCGTTCGAACTCCGGCACCAGCTCGTCCAGGGTGGGCGTGGCCAGCATCTCGTCGCGCACCTCGAGCGCGCTCTCGCGGAAGCCCGGCTCCTCCAGCAGCCGCTGGATCCCTTCGCGCACCGAGCCGGGCGTGACGTCCTCCAGGTCCAACAGCAATCCGTTGCCGCGCTTGACTTGCGCGACCGCCGAGACGCGCTCGCTCCAGGTGGTGCCGGGGATGACGAGCTGCGGGACGCCGTTGACCACGGCGTTGCCGATCGTCGCACCGCCGCCCTGGTGCACGATCGCCGAGCAGCTCGCGAGCAGCTCGTTCATCGGCACGAAGTCGACGGCGCGCACGTTGTCCGGGACCTTGGGCACGGTCGCCAGCTGCGCGGCGTTGAGCGTCGCGATCACCTCGACGTCGAGGTCCGCGAGGCCGTCGAGCAGGTCGGCCACCGACGTCTCCTCGACGCCGAGCACCTGCCGGTTCGAGATGCCCAGGGTCAGCATCACGCGCGGGCGCCGCGGTCTCTCCAGGACCCACCGCGGGATCGCCATCGGCTTGTTGTGCGCGACGAACCGGGCCGGCACGTAGTCCACGTCGACGCCTTCGTAGCGCAGGTAGGACGGGTGGCAGTCGATCGTCTTCACGCCGTGCCGCAAGGCTTCGTCGTAGTCCGCGCCGAACCGCCCGACCGCCGCGGACATCCACTCCACGAACGGGTCCGGCGTCGTGTCCTGCGGCCGGCTCGCGCGCAGGTCGCGATACTGGGCGCCGATCCGCGCGGTCTGGTCGGCGGCGTACATCATCCGCAGGTGCGGCACGCCGATCGCCTGCGCGAGGATCGGCGCGGCGTAGATCATCGGGTCCCAGACGATCAGGTCCGGCTGCCACTGCCGGGCGAACCGGACCAGCTCGTCGAGCAGCGGCTCCGGGGTGGTCCAGCGGAAGACCTCGACCCAGTGCTCGTAGACGTTGCGCACGTATTCTTCGGTGTAGCGCTCCGGCCGGCTCTCGGAGATCCGGAAGTCGCCCTGCATCGCGTTGTTGCCGTCGACCTGGAGCTGGCGATGCCGCGCGATGTCCAGCTCACCGCCGAACCACATCGCGTCGAGGCCGGTCTCGGCGAACGACTCCACCTCACGCGGATTGCGCTGCCCGGCGAAGCGGACCTCGTGCCCGGCGGCGGCGAGCGCCCAGCCGACCGGCGCCATGCTGTAGACGTGCGTCCTCGTCGGAAACACCATCAGCAAAACACGCATGGCCGCACTCTCCGATGTCACGGGTGGAAAACCACTGCTGGTACAGGGAAAAAGTAGTCCCGATGAGCCGTCCGGCCGACCCGGGAAGCGGCGGCTAGGGGTCGCGCACCCCTGTTCCGCCGCCGGAGCCTTCCGCCGGGGATCCGTTGTGCAGTAAGGAGGTGGTCGTACTTAGACGCGCTTTAGATGCCCCTTAGGGGCTGGTGACGGCACGTGCGCGGCGGATAGACATGAAGGTGGATCCGGCCGCCAGCATCCGAGGCCCGGCCGGGCGAGGGAGACAAAAGAGGTGATGAGCATGGCCGTGGCACCCACCGCGAAGGGCTGGGTTCCCTTCGGCGAGTACCGCACCTGGTACCGGGTCACCGGCGTCGCCGGCGGCGAGCTGCCCACCGTGGTCGTGGTCCATGGCGGGCCCGGGAGCACCCACGATTACCTGCGTAACCTCGGCGAACTGGCCGGGCACGGGTGGCCGGTGGTGCACTACGACCAGCTGGGCAGCGGCGGTTCGACGCACCTGCCGGACCGGGGCGCGGACTTCTGGACCCCGGAGCTGTTCGCCGACGAGCTGGACAACCTGCTGCACCGGCTGGGCATCGAGGACAATTACGTCCTGTATGGACAGTCTTGGGGCGGGCTGGTGGTCGCGCGGCACGCCGCTTCGCGCCCGGACGGCCTGCGTGGGCTGGTGATCGCCAACTCGCCCGCCTCGTACCCGTTGTGGCGCCAGGAAATGGACGTGCTCCGCGCGCAGCTTCCGCCCGGTGTCGACGCCCGGCTGCGCGTGCACGAGGCCGCCGGGACCACCAGCACGCAGGAGTACTTCGACCTGATGCGGGTGTTCTACGACCGGCACGTCTGCCGGGAGCTGCCGTGGCCGAGTGACTACCTCGCCTCGTTCATGGAGATGGCGGAGGACAACACCGTCTACGCCACGATGAACGGGCCGAGCGAGTTCACCGTCTCGGGCACGCTGAAGGACTATTCCGTGATCGAGTACCTCGACGACATCGAGGCACCGACCCTGCTCATTTCCGGCCGGCACGACGAGGCCACCCCGGTGACCGTCCAGCCGTACTTCGACCGGATCCACGACGTGCGCTGGGAGATTTTCGAGCACTCCAGCCATGTCCCGCACCTCGAGGAGCCCGAGCGGTTCCAGGAGGTACTGCTGAGTTTCCTGCAAGAGGTCCACCCCTGCGAGCCCGCGTTCCGGGCCGCCGAGCGAGAGGTCGCCAGCCATGGATGAGGCCAACCGGGCCGGATCGGCGGTCGTGTTCCCCGGGATGAGCCCGTGCCGGTTCGCCGACTTCGGGAAGTTCCTGCTGATCAACCCGTTCGCCCGGCGGCTGATCAAGGAGGCGAACGACCGGCTGGGCTACTCGCTGGTCGACAACTTCCGCGAGGCCGACGGCGACTACTCCGAGTACGCCCAGGTCGGCTTCATGCTGACCTGTCTCGCGCTCGCCGAGTGGGCCGAGCAGGAGTACGAGCTCAGCCCCGACTACTGCACCGGGCCCAGCTTCGGCGAGAAACCGGCCAGTGTGTACGCCGGCTCGCTGACCTTTCCCGACGCCGTGTGGATGACCTCGGAACTCGCCCGCTGCCTCAACGAGTTCTTCGCCACCGAGCACACTGACGTGGTCACGCACTCGTTCGTGCGTACTCCGGAGGAGAAGCTCAAGGACGCCCTGACCGAGCTGGAAGGCCGCGGCGAGTGGTCCGACATCTCGTGTTACATCGACCACGACTTCTACATGGTCTCGCTGCGCGAGCGGAACCTCGACTGGCTCAAGCAGACGATCCGGAGCATCGGCGGTCTGTCGCTGTACACCATGCGGCCACCGCTGCACTCGGGCGCTTTCGGGGCGCTGCGGCGCAAAGCGGAGGACGAAGTCCTCGGTGGACTCGACTTCCGCGACCCGCTGCTGCCCATCGTCGCCGACCAGGACGGCTCGATCCTGCGCTCCGGCGAGCAGGTGCGCACGATGCTGCTGGACAGCATCGTCAAGCCGCTGCGCTGGCCGCATGTCGTGTCCTCCTTGGAGCAGCTCGGTGTTCGGAAGCTCTGGGTGGCGGGACCGGACACGCTGTTCGGCCGGGTCCGCGCCACCACGAGCCGGTTCGAGGTGGTCACCGTGAACCCGCGGATGGCCCTTCAGCCACGACGCCGGGGCGCGGGCCCGTCTCGCGTCAGCTAGCCGGCTGAAGCTCGGACAGGGTGGCCCACAGGCGGCCGGGGTTCTCGAACGTTTCCAGGTTCAGGGCGTCGTCCTCGAAGCGCACGTTGTAGTTCTGCTCCAGCAAGGCGAGCAGCTCAACGGTCGCGAGCGAGTCGAGCCCGTACTCCCGCAGCGGGGTTTCGGCGGTCAGCGCCTCCTCGGCGGGCAGGAACGGAAGGAACGTGCGAAGGGTCTCGTCGAAAGTGCTGTCCCACATGGCTGCTCCGGATGACTAGGTTCGGATCT